>QKHT01000208.1 GCA_003249935.1 Bacteroidota bacterium | reverse complement strand
GTATTGGCCAAAGCTGTGAACCGACATTACATCGGGCAGCGTATGCAGTATTCTTGTAGCAGTATACAATTTTTCGGTTCGAACCGCAAACAAATCCTCGGGAAAGCCGGCTGCTATATTTTCGGGTGTATCGATGCCCAGAATCTCGCCATGTTGCATCAACGCAATCCGGTCGCACATAGCGGCCTCATCCATATAGGGTGTCGAAACCACAATGGTAATTTTCATTTCGTGCAACCGACGCAGCATCTCCCAAAACTCTTTTCGCGACACGGCATCCACCCCGGTGGTCGGTTCATCCAAAACCAACACATCGGGTTTGTGAATCAAGGCACAGCACAACGCTAATTTTTGTTTCATCCCACCCGACAGTTTTCCGGCTCTTCGGTTGGCAAAAGGTTCCAACTGCACATAGATGTCTCGTATTAAGTGGTAATTGGCCTGAACCGTGGTACCAAAAACCGAAGCGAAAAAATCGAGGTTCTCGGCCACCGTTAAATCGGGATAGAGCGAAAACCGCCCGGGCATATAACCCATAATGCGCCTGATTTGCCTGAAATCGCCATCCACATTCAAGCCATTGATGCACAAAGTACCCTCCGACGGCAACAGAAGCGACACCATCATGCGCATCAGCGATGTTTTTCCGGCACCATCGGGTCCTATCAAACCAAACAACTCCCCATCCTTTATTGAAAAGTTCACCTGGTTCAGTGCTTTAACCTCGCCATACGATTTCGACACATTGCGAATTTCTATCATAATCGGTTAGTTAAAAGTCACTTCGCCCGGCATCCCTATTTTCAATGAACCATCGTTAATTACCGCAACACGCACGGCATAAACCAGATTTTTGCGTTCCTCGCGGGTTTGAATAATTTTAGGCGTAAATTCGGCCTCGGTTGAAATCCACGAAATTACACCATCAAATTTTTTCAAATCAGCCCCGTTATCGGCCATTACCCACACCGTTTGTCCAAGCTTAATGCCGGCAAGCTGGGTTTCGCTAATGTATATTTTAAGGTACATTTTACCCACCGGGGCAACTTTAAAAAGCGGTTTTCCGGGTGAGGCCAATTCTCCTTTTTCCAAATATTTTTCGAGCACCACCCCATCAATTGGTGCTTTAATGGTGCATTTACCAATCTGATCGTTCAATACATTTATTTGTGCCGAAATAGCTGAAACCTGAGCACTTACCGATTTACGCTGACTTTCGGCCGACAATTTTTGTTTTTTCAACACATCGAGCTGCCCGGCCACATCGTCGACCTGTTTTTGCGTGGCCGCACCATCTTTCAGCATTTTGCCGAAACGCGTTATATCGCGGTTTAAGTTGGTAATTTGCTGATTAATAACCGAAATTTGAGCTGCAGCCTGATCGGTTGAACTCTGTACGGCTAACTTTTGTGCTTCGAGCTGAGCCTTTTGTAATACAATGGCCGATGAATCTATTTCGGCCAGTATATCGCCCGCCTTTACCGTATTACCCCTATCGGTATAAACATTTAAAACCGTGCCTTGCGATTGTGCCGAAACAGTCACATCGTCTACCTCAAAATTGCCGAAAGCATCGGGTTTATGGTTGTTGTTTTTGCATGCACCCAAAGCCATTGTAAGTGCCAATGCGGTTATAACTAACTGGTTCATATTTAATATTCTGTTTATAATCCGTTAATAATTTTAATTTGTGCTAATGTTTGTTGCAATTTCAAGATGTCGGTTTTCAACGATATTTCTGCCTGAAGGGCAGCATTCAAATCGCGCAGATAATCGGCCGAAGTACAAGTACCATTATCGAACGCCGATCGTGACGATTCGGCAATACGATTTTGAATTTCGAGCAATTGTTTATCGGTTTCTATGGCCAATTTTATTTTTTCGAGATTGGTTTGTTCGGTTTGTGATGACATGAGAATACCTCTGTCAAAATTCAGTTTTTGTGCATCTATCAGTTGCGTTTGCAAGGTAATCTCTCGTTTTTTTCGCTGAACCACGCCCCAATCAAACACGTTCCAACTCACGCCGGCACCGACCAAATACCAATTGTCGAATTCGTTTTTCAGCATATTCAATCCGGGACGGCCATAGCCCAATTCGCCGGTAAGAAAAACTTTTGGCATGCGGTCGAGTTGCAGCATTTTTTGACTGTCGAACAGTTGTTGCTTTTGGTATTCAAACAGTTGCAACTCGGGTCTGATGTTTTTGGCTGAACCACTTTCATCCACGGTCTGCGGCATTTCGAATACCGTGGCTTCGTCGAGCGGCAAACCGGTAATTACCGATAGCAATCCGGTACTGTTTTTAATGGCAAAACGTACCTCGTCGGCCATTTTTACCGCGTTAATTCTATCCACAGTTAACCGGTCGATATCCGATTGCAGCACCATACCATTGTTTCGTCCAGATTTGAGCTGTTTGAGTCGTTCGTCGATGGTAGCCATTTTAAGATCGAGCACCGAAAAATTATTTTTCAGGCTCAATACATTAAAAAACAGCGCATTTACCGTTTCGTACGACTGATATAGTGCGACTTCGGTTTGTTGTTTTTGAACCGCATTCTTATCGTTTTCGAGGCTTTTGCGTACGCTACTGCTGCCCCCGTCGTAAATCTTTTGACGAACCGAAACGTAGACCTTGTAAATATCTTTCGACATCTCCTCCATTTTGAATCCCGGAATGGGAATTTTAGATACATCGAGTTGCGTTACATCGCTCTGATACGATGCCCGACCGGTAAGATCTATTTGCGGCAAATTAGCTGCATCGACATTATGCATGTTGAGCGACTTTATTTCGTCGTAAACGCCCAATTGCACCAACAACGGATGGTTTTGCCTGGCTCCGGTATAACACGCTTCGAGCGTTACCGCTTTCATAACCGGCACTATGCCGAGTATGGCTGACAAAATGAAAAGCTTTATTGGCTTCATATCAATTAATTATAATGGTTTATTGCTCTTTAAGTATTGTTTTCAAAATCTCTTCTTTTCTTTCTTTCAGTATGCCATTGTACAACTCCACATCGTTATCAAAATAAATTAGTTGCACAATGGGGCGGCCCACAATCGGGAAGATAAGCATACTCACAAGGTTCAGCACAAAATGTTGCGGCGAGCTTTTGGGTATCGTCCCTTTTTCCATTTCGTTGGCTATCAGGCCAATAATTTGTTTGGGGAAATGCCCCATATTAGCGACCACTTCACCAGCCAATTCGGGATTACGATACAAAGCATGGATCATAAAGTGTGGCAAAAATGGGTTCTTTCCAACCATGTCCAAATACCGGTCGATAAAGGCCCCGATTTTATCGCGAATAGGCAAATCCAATAAGGCAATGTCAATCATATTCGGAAAAAAGTCGGCAAAAGCTTCGGCAACAATGGCTACAAACAACTTTTCCTTGGTTCGGAAATAATAGTGCAACATAGCTTTATTAATGCCTGCCGCATCTGCAATTTCCTGCATACGTGCACCATCAATACCTTTTTGCATAAAAACCGACCGTGCGGCCTCAAATATTTTCTTTTCAGTTTCGCTGACCATTCGTTTAATCTATTTGGTTTAACCATATGGTTAATAATGCGACAAAAATAAACCATCTTCTGTTTGGCAGCAAAAAAAAGATGGCTAATTAAGAATATTTAAGATAGAAAGCCAATTATGCCTTCCAAAATGCGCGGGTAAAAATAACTAAGAGCGGTATTATTTCCAGACGCCCCAATATCATATTAAAGGAGAGATAAAATTTAGAAAAATCGTTAATAGCAAAAAAGTTTGAGGCCGGACCCACGGTTCCAATTCCGGGACCAATGCCTCCTAAAGTGGTGGCTACACTACCCATGGACGTTTGAATATCAATTCCGGTACCGGTTAATATAACCGAACCTAAAATAAAAACCCCGATATACATAAAAATAAATCCAAACACACTGACCACCATTGGACGATCGATCGATTTGTTGTTGTATCGTACAGTAACCACCGAATTCGGATAAATCATACGCTGTATAAGAACCCGAATACTTTTAATAGCAATCAGGTGCCGAACCATTTTTATTCCTCCCGCAGTAGAACCGGTACAACCACTGGCAAAAAGAAGCAAAAACATAATATGCCACGCAAATGAAGGCCACAACATGTAATCGGCCGACATAAACCCGGTACAGGTCATTAGCGAAACGGTTTGAAAGGTGGCATCGCGCAGAGCAAGGCCAAAATTCATCCCATTTTTATACAAAATAAGAGTGACTCCGAGGCTGGCTACAACTGTAATAAACGTGTACAAATGTAGCTCCTGATCGCGTAAAGCAGACTTAGCACGCCCGGTTAGCAGTAAAAAATGCAAACCGAAGTTTACCCCCGACAAAAACATAAATACGGTTATGATAATATGAATTGGCGTTGGATAATTCATAATGCTGGTGTTTTTTGGAGAAAATCCGCCAGTGGCAACTGTACCAAATGAATGACAAACGCTTTCGTAGAGGTTCATACCAAAGGCGCGTAAAAAAATTATTTCGAGTACAGTAAGTAATACATAAATAGCCCATAACCTGCGGGCCACTTCAATTACCCTCGGTTTAAGTTTCGAAACACTAAATAACGAACCTTCGGCCATACTAAGGTTGTTTGCACTAACACCAAAGTAGGGAAATACGGCCACAACAAGTACAATAATACCCATTCCGCCAATCCAGTGCGTAAGGCTTCGCCAGAATAAAATACCCTTTGGCAACGATTCGATATCGGTAAGAATCGAGGCCCCGGTGGTAGTAAAACCCGAAACAGATTCGAACAATGCATCGACAAAACGAGGTATCGCGCCGCTTATTAAATACGGAAATGCACCAAAAATGCTCATCACAATCCACGAAAGCGAAACAGCAATCAGGCTGTCACGCAAACTCGCTTCCGGCAAATTTCGTCGAATGGTACTTACATAAAGTATGGTTCCTGAAAGAATGGTAATTATACTACTATAAATATGCGCATAAATATCGGTCCCATTGTAAATTATTGCCACAATAATAGATGACGACATAAACAGGCCTTCGAAAAAAAGGACTAAACCTATTAAATTGAGTATAATCCGTAATCGGATAGTTTGCATAATCTGAATATTGGGCAGCGAATTTAAAAACAATTCATTAATTCCAACACATTACATTTAAGAAATATGGCGAGGTTCATTCAAAATTGAAAAAAGTAACCACTATGTGCAATTTTCGGGCAGTGTAACAATAACTTTTGTGCCCTTATCGACTTTGGATTCGAGCCAAATATGCCCATGAAGTGCAGATATCAATCCGTTAGCAATTGAAAGGCCAAGCCCTGTGCCAAAGGGTACAAACAAATCGTGTTGTTCAAACAAATTAAATATCTGTTTTTGCAACACTTCCGGTATACCACGTCCGGTATCGTTAATACGAATCTCTAATTGGTTAAATGTGTTAATTGAGAATAAAATTTCCACATACCCCATTTCGGTATAAGATATCGCATTTTCTACCAGGTTAGTTACAATTTGTTTTATTCTGTCTCTGTCGCTTACAAATGATGTTCGTTTCAAAAAATCGGAACGAATTAATAGTGCTACAACATGTTGTTTATCTGTTTTTTTTAAAATGTCCTGAGCCCAATCTTCAATTTCACGAACAAACCCAAACAAATTAAACTCCTCGAGGGATATATCTATTTGGTTGGTTTGAATTTTTGAGATGTCAACTATATCGTTTATAATTCGTAACAACTGGCGGGTATTACTACTAATTACCGAATGATATTTAACTCTATCTTCAATAGTCAATTCCGAATCATAGATCATTAGTTCGGTTAAGCCGGCAATGGCATTTAATGGGGTTCGAATCTCGTGCGACATATTGGCCAAAAAAACCGACTTAATTTTATCGCGTTGTTCGGCATATTTCAACGCACCGGATAGGCGGTTGTATTCTGTTTTTAAATCGGTAATGTTTTCAATAATACAAAAACAACCGGAGTCATCTTCTTCCGATGCCACCCTTACACAGGCAATAAAATACCAGTTTTGATCTATTTGTATTTCAATATTGCAGCGCTCATCGGTTAGTGCCTTTTTAATTGAAACGACAATATGTTTCATTAGTCGCTCGGCCATAGGCAAATCAGTTAATGTCAACTTCGACCCTGCAACCATTCGATAACCTTTAAGCAGTTCGCCACCCTGTGCAAGCACACATTGCAAATCGGAATTTACAAGAATACAATCCACACGGGGTAACACAGTCAATAAATGACTTAGCCAAATATTTTTTTTGTTTACGGATTCAATCAGTTTATGTTTTATTTTAAGTTCGCGAAGTGAAAGCTTGTAAACAATAAAAGCACTTAATGTAACAAATACCAAGCCTTTATAGGTTTGAAAATACTGAATCTGATGCGTATCGTTAAGAAGCCCGCTTAATAAACGGTCGGTAAAAACAATCCACAAAACACTAAATAACAGATATATACCACCAATTCTTAACGCGGGCTTATTCATGCTACTATTTAATTATCATCATTTTACCTCAACGCCATTAAATTTACAGATTTCTGAGCAAACAACCTAATCAATACAAAAATTAGCCGGCTTACGGAAAAGCTTCATAAAATTAACCACAAAAAAAAGGACCACTCCGGGTCCTTTCTAATTTAATCGTTATATTTTTTAGGGTATTCGTATTGAACCACTTTTCCACTATGTGGTTCAATCAAATCCCACTCCAGGGCATCAAACTCAAGTACCACAAGTGCGCAAGTAGGCATACTTTCCCGAAATCGGTCGGCTAAGTGTTGCGCAACATAAGTAATCCAGGGATTATGTCCCACAACCATCAACGAATCACTGCACCGTGGTTCATTATTAGCAAAAGTAAGAATATCGGAAGCCGATACATTTTCATAAAAATCCGGGATTTTTTTAATACTACAAACATTATAGCCAATTTTTTCGCCAATAATACAGGCGGTTTGGTAGGCCCTTACGGCATTACTCGAAACAATTAATGAAGGCATCGGTATGTTTTCGTTGATCATATTTGCCATTAAACCAGCATCATTTATACCACGCTGAATCAGTTTACGCTGTACATCGGTTTTTTCGTAGTCGGCTATTTCGGCTTTTGCATGACGCACCAGAATAAGACGTTTCATAATATTTAATCTATAATGTTTATTTAAAAGTGGGTGCAAAATTAGCAGAATAGATCGAAATCCAATCATGATTTGCTTCATTTTAAATTGTATCTTCGCACCATATGAAAACAATAGGTATTATATCTGATACACATAGCTTTATAGACGAAAGATGGACCAAACATTTTTCGGGAGTAGACGAAATATGGCATGCCGGAGATATTGGAAACCGTGAAGTAATATCGTTTTTGAACCAAATTGCGCCGGTACGTGCGGTAACCGGAAATATCGACGACCATAACATGCGAAGAGAATTTAGTGCAACGCTTACTTTCGAAATTGAGAAAGTTAAAGTATTCGCAACACACATCGGCGGAAAACCCGGCAAATATAATCCGGCGGCGCGAAAATTAGCAATAGAAAATATGGCAAACTTATTTTTATGCGGACATTCGCATATTTGCAGGGTTGAATTCGACAAAGCGAACAACTGGTTATTCGTTAATCCGGGTGCAAGTGGAAAAACAGGTTTTCATGCTGTAAAAACCATTCTTAAACTCGAAATAGACGGTTCAACCTTTAAAAACCTATCGGTAATTGAACTTCCTTAAACTGTTAATGCATATAATTTAAAAAGCAATTAAATAAACTGCAATAATTTATTAAGTTTGCATATAACATAATGGTTTTATGAATCGAAAGAAATTTTTTTGCTATACTTGTGTCATTCTGTTTTCGCTCATTGGGGTACTCACCTCATGCAGTGTGGATCAGGCCGATAAAAATGGATTGGAGGGACTTTGGAATGTTAAACAAACGACTGATCAATCGACAAGTATTGGTTACGATGTAAGAATAGAACGATCAAAAACAGATAGTTCAATTTTTTATATTTGGAATTTTATGAATCTTGCAGGAAATGTTTCTACCACCAAAACACAATGCCGGTTAGTTACCAAATTTATTAAAGGCGAAATTAAAACGGTGCAACAGGTTCTATACAAAACAATTAACGATAGCACAACAATTATTACAGGTAACGGAACTATTGAATCCGGGGCAAAAAAAATAAAACTGACATACAGTTATTCGAACCCACGGGAGGCAAATGGGAATGTACAATCTGCAAATGCGGTTTTTGAAAAAATTGAGCAATAGTGAAAACAGAACATATAGATAAGGGCATTCAGCGAATTAATGAGGGCTTACAACACAAACAACTCAAGGATGTATTTACAGAACTTGGCAAATTGGTCGATTTTACCGGTAATATAGATTTCAGGAGTAAATTAGAACAATTAGAAACAACCTATCTGTTGATGATGAAATATACAATCGACGGAATTGTAGACCCGGAAAGACACCAGATTTACAACAATCTAATCGAAAATTGCTACTTACTTACCGATAAATTAGCCGATTACCTTTATACGCAACATTCAAATGCGTATGTATATTCGCAAAAAAGAGTATTAGCACCCGTAAGCCCCGATAGTTACCAGCAATTTATCGATCGTTTTGCTGGTTATTTCAAAATTGCCGATACGATGGAGATCACCGATCTCCGATTGATTTCGGAGCATCTGGCATCGTTGAATATGCTTTTTCAGATGTTTTGGACTAATAGTGCTTTGAATGAACAACAGCGATTACTGTTTTTAGAAATTGTAAATCACAACGATATTCCTGATTTTGAAAAAAGTGCTATAACAAGTGCATTGTTTTTAAGTGGCATTCGTGATTTCGACGTTGCTAAGTTTCACATATTCTTCAACTTAATCGAAAGTAAAAATCCTGATACATCGGAAAGGGCTTTATTTTCGCTTTTGATTTTGCTGTTTATTTGGGAAAAAAGATTGCCGTTTTTTCCGGAAATAGTGGTTCGGTTAGAGTTATTATGCGAAGATAAAGGAATATTAAACGCCATTGAAAAAATACTTTTACTGCTTATTCAAACAAAAGATACAGAAAAAATTATGCGAAAATTCCACGACGAAATATTTCCGGAAATGGCCAAAATGAACCCTAATTTGCGGAAAAAACTCGGATTGGATAATTTGTTGAATGAAGCAATAGAAGACAAAAACCCGGATTGGGAAAATTTGCTCGAAGAATCGCCAAAACTTACGCAAAGTTTACGCGAACTAACAAATCTTCAACTCGAAGGGGCCGATGTATTTATGAGCACTTTTTCTGCACTTAAAAACTTTCCCTTTTTCTCGAGTCTGGGTAACTGGTTTATTCCGTTTTCACTCAAACATCCCGAAATTGCAGACTTAGCACGTGAATTTGGTTCAAACTCCTTTTTTAGTCTTATTTCCAATTCTCAGTTTTTATGCAATTCCGACAAATATTCGTTTATTTTAAGCATGCAGCAAATTCCAAAATCGTACCGCGATATGATGGTAAATGCGCTTCAGGAGCAAAACATTAACGAACAGGATATAAAATCGGCAGAAATAGAATCGCTTACAAATCGAAATATTGGCATATACTCCAAGGCGTATATTCAGGATTTGTATCGGTTTTTCAAATTGCATCCACAACACCGCGAGTTTACCGACATATTTGCACTCGACCTTAACTTTTTCGAAAAGCGTTTTTTTAACATTATTGTACAGCAGCAGGAAAGCTTGCGAAAAATTGCCGACTACTATTTCGAGAAAAACTATTTTACCGAAGCGTTACATTTGTTCGATATGATTTTGGCCGAAAAACCAGCAGACAGTACCGCATTACAAAAGGCCGGATTTTGTGCCCAAAAGCTTGGCAGGTATGCCCTTGCCCTGTCGTATTACGAAAAGAGCGACATTATCGCATCAGACAATCTTTGGACGATAAAAAAAATGGCACTCTGCTATCGTCAGTTGCAACAACCGGAAAAAGCATTGGCTCATTATCTGAAAATCGAAAAATCGGAACCCGATAACACATCGGTGTATGTGTATATCGGACATTGCTATATGGAGCTCGAAAAGTACGAAGAAGCATTAAAATGCTATTATCGTGTTGCTTACATTCAACCGGACAACCACAAAGTTTGGCGGCCTATTGTGTGGTGTTCTATTATGAACAACAAAATTGAACAAGCCGAGAGCTATTCTCAAAAAGTATTAAATAACGACCCAAATCCTCACGATTATATGCATGCCGGCCATATTGCTTTAATTAAAAACCAACGAAAAGCGGCCATTGTGGCCTACAAAAACTGTATCAACAAGTTAAATGGGGGTATACAGGAATTTTCAACACTTTTCGAAGATGACTATGCCCTATTACTTAACCGTGGATTCGACTACGAAGATTTGGCCATTTTGCTCGATAGTATCCGCTACTCACTCGAAGAAAATTAAACAAAAAATGCCCCCTCTTTTATGGCATACCCGCATTGAAAAACGGTTTTTATGCCGGTGATTTTAAGTACATATTCTACAAAAGTAACAGCAACCGGCATATATTCCACGCGCATCGGATCCATGCCTTTCAGTGAGCGTCGTTGGGATATATTCATCTGCTTTAAATCGGGAAACAATTGGTTAAAATCGTCGATATACAATTCAACCCAGGTTGCTGTGCCGTATTCTATCTCTTTTTTTGCATGAACCAAAGCCCTAAAGGTATCGAACGATCCGGAAGACCCAATCAGGGCCTCGGGTTTAAATGTATGGATGGCCTCAACTGCCGACCTAAGCACTTCGGCAAAATGGTGATTCAACCGAAGAATGTCGTTGGATGAAATAGGATCCGACGGATGAAAGAGATCGAGTAAGCGCGAAACACCGAGCGGAAAGCTCTGTTTCCAAAATATCTGCTTATTGTTACAAATAATCAACTCGTTAGATCCCCCGCCAATATCCAATATCAACACAGTTTTATCGGAAAGCGGAAACCCGGCCTTTACGCCAAGATAGATCATATATGCCTCTGTATCGCCGGTTACGGTTTCTATTGTTACACCACAATCGGCTTTAATTCTATTTACAAATTCGGCACCATTAGCCGTATCGCGAATTGTAGCGGTGGCAAATGCATGAATCGCGTGCGGTTCAACCAAAAACTTTTTACAAACCAAAACATAGCCGTTAATCGCATCGTATCCCCTTTGCATGGCTTCCAGGGTCATCGCACCATTTACAATACCACCTCGTGCCAAACGGGCATGATTTTTACCATCATACAACACTTCGAGTTTTCCGTTATATATATCGGCAACAATTAAATTGATTGTATTCGAACCTATATCAATTACAGCTTTCCTCATTATTCACAATTTTTGTTATTGGCAAATATAACTATCTTTTCTAATTGAGATAATTTTTGATTAAACTTCTATTTTGACTTAGTCTATATTGTATTGAACGAAGGTCAATTAGCGAAAATTTTCATTAATTGAATTATCTTTGCAGCAAATTTCAGAATGAGCAGATGTTGAGTTTAAATGAAGTCGCAACACTTACAGAAGCAGAAGTTATTTGTGGAATAGAGCAAATGAAACGTGAGGTAAAATTTGGTTTTGCCTCCGATTTATTGAGCGACGTGCTTACGTTGAGTGTCGATAATCTACTATTTATTACTGGTTTATCTAATTTACAAACCATACGAACCGCAGAAATGGCCGATATTGGTCAGATATTATTTGTACGTGGAAAAAAAGTAACACCCGAGATGTGTGCTTTGGCGAAGGAAAACAATATCGTATTACTAACTACAACTAAATCGTTGTTTTATTGTGCAGGCGTTTTACGCAATGCAGGTATGGAACCGGTTTATTAAAAAAATCTGATATTACATGCGTTTTGAATATAAAATAGAGGGCGGCGATTTTACCAATGCAGGATTGGCATCGAGCCAGATAAAAAAAATAATGAAGCAGGTGGGTATTGAGCCACAAATAATAAAACGCACCGTAATAGCACTTTACGAAGCCGAAGTAAATATTGTGGCTCATGCCGATAAAGGTTCAATAAAAATAGATCTTGAACCGGACTTTATACATATGATTCTCGAAGATGAGGGCCCCGGTATAGCCGATATTGATCTTGCAATGCAAAAAGGTTACTCTACGGCTTCGCCTATGGTACGACAAATGGGGTTTGGAGCAGGCATGGGACTTCCGAATATAAAGGACAATACCGACGAATTGAATGTAACCAGTGAGGTAAATAAAGGAACACGAGTCGAAATGAAAGTTTTTTTGAATAAGTAATGGATAATCCGTTTTTTTTTCATGCCATAAAAATTGATCAGGAAAAGTGCATTGGATGTGCCCATTGCATGAAAGCTTGTCCGACCGAAGCAATAAGAATTGTGAACGGCAAGGCCACACTTCACAGCGACCATTGTGTAGATTGTGGTGAATGCTTCAGGGTATGTCCGGTAAGAGCCTACTCGGTTACCGACGATGATATTGCATTGGTCGAAAAATTTGAATACAGGGTTGCCATATTACCAAGTGTTTTTTTTGGTCAGTTTCCGGACCATGTTTCATTGTACGAAATACATCATGCGATGCAAGCTTTGGGCTTTACCCATGTTTATGAAATAGAAGGCGGTGTGGACATTTTGTTTGATGCGATTAATGATATTGTTGCAGATATAGATTCGGAGAAACCCGTTATTTCGTCGTTTTGCCCGGCCATTGTACGACTCATACAGGTTAAATTTCCGTCGTTAGTGGATAACATCTCAAAAATTATCGCCCCACTCGATTTGGCGGCAAATTATTATCGAAAAAAACTTTCGGACGAAGGGGTTCAACCCGAAAAAATAGGCGTATTTTATATTACACCTTGTGCAGCCAAAATTGCAGCAGTCAATAGTCCGGTCGGCGATTTCGAATCGCCTATTAACGGGGTAATTAATCTCGATTTTTTATTCAACAAAGTTTTCAGAATTATTAAGCAGGGAAAACCAAATAAAAAAGTTGTACTCGAACCCGAACTTCTTGAAAGTAAAGCACTGAGATACTGCCTTACCAATGGTGAAGCCAAACATGTAAAAGGTCGTTCGTTGTGCATAGACGGGATACATAACGTAATTGAATTTTTAGAACTTGTAGAAACAGAGCAAGTTAAAAATATTGATTTTCTGGAACTAAGGGCCTGCGACGAATCGTGTGCCGGCGGGATATTAATTCCTGAAAATCGCTTTTTAACCGTAGAACGACTCAATAAATGGGCACGATACAATAAAAAACAGCTTATAATTAACCAGAGCGTTGTACGTAAATCGTTTAATGATCAGTCTGTTTATCTGAAACAAAATTTGGCTTTGAAGCAAAAAATTGAACCACGCATGATTGTTTTGGATAACGACAGGTATGTGGCGATGAAAAAAATGGAAAAAACCCGCGATTTAATGTGTTTTCTTCCGGGCATCGATTGTGGCGCATGTGGTGCACCTACTTGTATGGCTTTGGCAACCGATATTGTAAATCGAAAAGCCAACCTTTCGCACTGCATATTTATGCAACGACAAATGGAAAAGCACAATAAACTAAGTCACAACCACGCATTTAAAATCATAGAAAAAGTTTGGGGAACAGACAGACTCAATAAAGATTGTAGCAAAAAAGGAGCAAAAAATGAAAATTTCTGAAGTAGTAAAACAACTATCGCTCGATGTATTAAGTGGCAGCGAAAATATCGGGGCAGAAGTAACCGGAGGATATACCAGCGATTTACTTTCGGATGTGATGGGAAACATTAAGGATGGCCAAATATGGATAACGATGCAAACACATAAAAATGTACTTGCTGTGGCCATGTTACGCGAAGCCTCGGCCGTAATAATTGTAAACGGGAATAAACCCGATGCCGATATGCTCGAAAAAGCTATAAAAGAAGGTTTTCCGGTATTGGCAACCAACGAGAGAGCCTTCGAAATTTCCGGAAAACTATACGCAATTATTCAATAAGCAACAATGAACCAATACAGGGCCGATTTGCATATTCACACGGTTTTGTCGCCATGTGGCGACTTGGACATGAGTCCCAAAACCATAGTGCATAAGGCTTTGGACAAAGGGCTAGATATAATTGCCATTACCGACCACAATACCACAAGAATGTGCGAAGCAGTGGCTGGCTATGGTGCTCAACTTGGTTTAACTGTATTATTTGGTACAGAAGTGACCACCAGCGAAGAAGTTCATTGTATTTGTCTGTTTAAAGATGGCATAACAGCTGCGATTTTTCAGATATTTTTGGATGAGCGACTTCCGAATATTGCCAACAACGTCGAGTGGTTCGGGCATCAGGTTCAGGTCGACGAAGACGAAAACATTATATATTCCGAACCGAAACTGCTCATTAATGCACTTAGGGCCGGCATTGTAGAGATAGCCGAAAAAGTTCATCAGCTTGGAGGATTGTTTATTCCGGCACATATTTTCAGGCCAATGAACGGGCTGATTCATCAATTAGGTACAGTGCCCGACAATCTGTATTACGATGCATTGGAAGTTACAGAAAAAGGTTATTTGACCAACTATGCCGAACGTACCGATTTACGCGAAAACACGGTTTGGATTGGTTCGTCCGATGCCCATATTCCGGAAGATATTGGTAAATGGCACACCATTATAAGTATGGCTGAACCCACATTCGAAGAGTTGGGAAAAGCGTTGCAACATACAGAAGGTCGGGCAGTTACAGGGTTCAATAAAAATAACGTGTAACATGAAAGATTTGAGCCTGCATATACTCGACATAGCCGAAAATTCGATTCGTGGTAAGGCAACTCAACTTGCAATTGAGATTGTACAAAGCCGAACCAACGACATGTTAACAATTAAAATAGCAGACAACGGAACAGGAATTCCTGCCGACAGGCTCGAAACAGTAACCGATCCGTTTTATACTACACGCACCACACGTAAAATGGGGCTCGGGTTACCACTTTTGCAAATGAATGCCGAAATGGCCGATGGCAGTTTAACCATCAATAGCACCGAAGGTGTAGGTACTAAAGTAATTGTAAACTTCAGGTTATCGCATCTTAACAGACAACCCTTGGGCGATGTAGCCGGTGTGGTTGTGGGCTTGGCAGCTTCGTACGAAAATGTGAATCTGACATTCAATTTCGAAACGGATAAAGGAACATATCAATTGATAAGTCACGATATTAAAACGATTTTGGACGGACACCCGATGAGCGACCCGCAAATTATGGAAGCGCTGTCGGAAATGATTCGCGAAAATTTAAAGGATTTGGAAATAACACAATAATAAAAATTAAAATGACCAAAATTAGGACTCTCGACGATTTGCGTAACCTTCGCACAAACTTGCGACAAGGCATGGACATGCGCGAAAATGCCGATAATCCCGACAGTGTGGTGCAAATTAAAGTTGCAATGGCCACATGTGGTATCGCATCGGGCGCAAAAAAAACAATGGATTTCTTTGTAACAGAACTCAGAAAAAGGCAAATTACCGCCTTAGTAACTCAAACCGGTTGCATGGGATATTGTTATGCCGAACCGACAATAGAAGTAACTATTCCGGGAAAAACACCTGTTGTTTTTGGAAATGTAACCGAAAATGTGGCCGACGAAATTATTGAAAAGTACATTAAAAAAGGCGAATTAGTCGATGGTATTATTCCACAAACGTTTAACCCCATCGACAAATAAACAGGCTGATTATGGCAGATTATAAATATGACATATTGGTTTGTGGCGGTACAGGATGCCGTGCAACCGAAAGCGAACTTTTGGTTTCTAATTTAAAAGCCGAGCTTAAAACGCTTCAACTCGATAGCGAAGTGCAAGTGGTTTCGACCGGTTGTTTTGGCTTTTGCGAAAAGGGACCCATTGTAAAAATAATGCCCGACAATACTTTTTATACACAGGTAAATGCTTCAGATGCTGCCGAAATAGTATCTGAACACATTGTTAAAGGGCGGAAAGTAAACCGTTTATTGTATCTCGACCCGGTAGAAAACAAAAATGTAGCGGACTCGAAGAACATGGACTTTTACAAAAAGCAGTTGCGTGTTGCGCTTAGAAACTGCGGATTTATAAATCCCGAAAACATCGAAGAGTCGATAGCCCGAGATGGTTATAGTGCACTTGGCACCATACTTCAGAGCATAACACCCGAAGGCGTAATAGACATTTTGAAAAAAAGCGGTCTTCGTGGTCGTGGCGGTGGTGGTTTCCCAACGGGTATTAAATGGGAAATGGCGCGTAAAAATAATGCCGATCAGAAATATGTGGTATGCAATGCCGACGAAGGCGATCCCGGTGCCTTTATGGACCGGTCGATACTCGAAGGCGACCCGCATTCGGTTCTCGAAGCGATGGCCATTTGTGGTTACTGCATAGGTGCTACAAAAGGGTTAATTTACATTAGAGCAGAGTATCCGTTGGCGATTAAACGGCTCAAGGTAGCCATTGGTCAGGCACGCGAATACGGCTTGCTGGGCAAAAATATTCTCGATTTTGGTTTCGATTTCGATGTTGAACTCCGGTACGGTGCCGGCGCATTTGTTTGTGGTGAAGAAACATCTTTAATACATTCAATGGAAGGAAAACGTGGTGAACCAACCGTTAAGCCACCGTTTCCGGCCGAGAGCGGGTTCATGAATAAACCAACCATTGTAAACAATGTAGAAACTTATGCGAACATCCCTGTAATAATAAACAAAGGAGCCGACTGGTTTGCGTCTATTGGCACCGAAAAATCAAAGGGAACAAAAGTTTTTGCACTTGCAGGAAAAATAAACAATGTGGGTCTCATAGAAGTACCTATGGGCACTACCTTGCGCGAAGTAATTTTTGAGATTGGGGGCGGAATAAAAAACGGCAAAAAATTTAAGGCGGTTCAAACCGGAGGCCCATCGGGTGGCTGTTTAACCGAAAAGCATCTGGATATCCCAATCGATTTCGACAACCTTATTGCAGCAGGCTCCATGATGGGATCGGGCGGTATGATTGTAATGGACGAAGACGATTGTATGGTTTCTATGGCCAAATTCTTCCTCGAATTTACTGTTGAAGAATCGTGTGGTAAATGTGCACCGTGCCGTATTGGTAATAAGCGATTATTTGAGATTCTGACCAAAATAACCGATGGAAAAGGAGTAAAGCAGGACCTTACTGATTTACGAAACCTTTGCAATGTAATCAAAGACACATCGTTATGTGGTTTGGGACAAACATCGCCTAATCCGATTTTATCGACCATGGAAAATTTTTGGCATGAATATGTCGATCATATCGAAAACCACAAATGCGAAGCAGCCCACTGCCGTGCTCTAATGAAGTACGAAATAGACGAAGAAAATTGTATCGGTTGTACTGCTTGTGCGAGGGCTTGTCCGGTAGCGGCTATTACGGGATCGAAAAAAATGCCGCATATTATCAACCAGGCCATTTGTATAAAATGTGGTGCCTGTATGGAAAAATGTAAGTTTAACGCTGTAATTCTGAAGTAACAATGGCTGAAAATAAAGAAATGATTTCGCTAACCATAGATAAACATCAGTTAGAGGTTCCAAAAGGGACCACCGTGCTCGATGCGGCCAAATTGGTTGGTATAGATATTCCTACACTTTGCCACATGAAGCTGCACAACATGGGTATTGAAAATAAACCTGCCGGTTGTCGTATTTGTGTCGTAGAAGTTCAGGGACGCCGTAATCTGGCACCATCATGTGCCACTGAAGCCACAGATGGCATGGTGATAAAAACAAACTCGATGCGTGTTCTTAATGCACGTCAGACCGTAATGGAGCTGATCCTATCGGATCACCCGGCAGATTGCCTGACATGTGTAAAATCGGGCGATTGCGAACTCCAGTCGATGGCTCATCGTTTGGGAGTCCGCGAAATAAGATATCAAGGCGAACAATCGTGTTATCGCGAAGACTTTTCGCCAAGCATTATCCGCGATATGGACAAATGCATTATGTGCCGCAGGTGTGAAATGATGTGTAACGAAGTGCAAACAGTTGGCGCACTTAGCGGTGTACATCGCGGTTTTAACGCCGTAGTATCACCTGCCTTTGAAATGGACCTTGTAAATTCGGTATGCACCTATTGCGGGCAGTGTGTGGCAGTATGCCCAACAGGAGCACTTACCGAAGTGAACCATACCAACGAGGTTATTAAACTTTTGGCTGATCCGACAAAAACGGTTATCGTACAAACGGCACCTGCTGTACGTGCGGCACTTGGCGAAGAATTCGATAAAGAACCGGGCACGTTGGTAACCGGTAAAATGGTAGCCGCTTTACGCGAACTGGGTTTCGACTACGTTTTTGACACCGATTTTGCGGCCGACCTTACCATTATGGAAGAAGGCACAGAACTGCTTGGTCGTTTAAACAAATACCTTAGTGGCGACAAAGAAGTGAAAATGCCAATTCTTACTTCGTGCTGTCCGGCATGGGTAAACTTTTTCGAAAAACAATTTCCGGACCTGCTCGACATTCCATCGACGGCACGTTCGCCACAACAGATGTTTGGTTCGATCGCTAAAACCTATTTTGCCGACAAAATTGGTGTAAAACGCGAAGACCTCATTGTGGTATCGATCATGCCATGCCTTGCAAAAAAATACGAATGCCAACGTGATGAGTTTAAGGTAGATGGCGATCCTGATGTTAATTTCGCATTATCGACCCGCGAATTGGCGGCACTGATAAAACATGCAAATATCGATTTCGATTCGTTACACGAAGAAGACTTCGACCGTCCGTTGGGTGAATCGTCCGGTGCCGGTGTAATATTCGGGGCAACCGGTGGTGTAATTGAAGCGGCAGTGCGTACTGCGTACGAATTACATACGGGTAAACCCCTTCCAAAACTCGACTACACCGAACTTAGGGGGCTTGAAGGGTTCAGACAAGCTGTTATTGATTTCGATGGAACACCCATCAGTATCGGTATTGCTCACGGTTTGGGTAATGCACGCAAATTGCTTGAGTGTATCCGCGAAAACAAATGTGTATACCATGCCATTGAAATAATGTCGTGCCCCGGTGGATGTATTGGTGGCGGTGGCCAACCATTACACCATGGACACAGCGAAATTCTTAAAGCCCGTATGGAAGCCATTTATCGTGAAGATGCCGGAAAACCAATCCGCAAATCGCACGAAAATCCTTACATCACCAAGCTTTACGAAGAGTTTCTCGGCGCACCTTTGTCGAAAAAAGCACATCACTTGTTGCATACCAACTATTTCGACCGTAAAATTAAATTTGAAGACTCGAAGGAGTGTTAACTTTTAAAAACCAGAAAAATGGCAGATAACATCACAATAAAGTTAAAAAAGGAAGATAACGAGTTTATCGAAAAGGTTTGCGCGAGTTTTAACTATTCGAAAACCGAACTCATCAACGTGCTTCATCAGGTTCAGGAACATTTCGGTTATTTGCCGGCAGAGGTTCAGGAAAAAATAGCTTCGGAACTCAAAATGTCGGTAGCGAAAGTATTTGGTGTAGTGACTTTCTATTCGTTTTTTACGATGCTTCCCAAAGGCGAATTTCCGATTTCAATATGTACTGGTACAGCTTGCTATGTACGTGGGGCAGAAAAAGTGTTGGACGAATTTAGGAAACAGTTGAACATTGAAGTGGGTCAAACCACACCCGATGGAAAGTTTTCGTTAGGATGCTTGCGTTGTGTAGGTGCCTGTGGACTTGCTCCTGTGGTAATGGTCGGTGAAAAAACTTTCGGACGCGTTTCGGCAGACAAAGTAGAAGAGATACTTGCAGAATTCAGGTAATTTAAATACCATTCAAATAAACGCCGGAAGTAAAAATTTCCGGCGTTTTTTATTGTCTTTTTCCGGAATATATAATAAATTTGTGCCACTTAAATTAATTATTATGAATAAGATACCTTTTCTGATACCTTCGCTGTTCTTAATATTTGGCATGGCATTCATTCCGGAATCCACGCCCCTGATTGCCGGTTATATTGGTATGGTCTTTTGCTTTATGGTATTGCTTATCACCTTTTTAAAACAAAAGCGTTATTTATCGAATTTCTTCTGGGTTTTTCCACTTTTTACAGCATTGTTTTTTGCAGCCACAGGATTTTCGCGACATAAAATTGCCATCGACTTGTACAAACCGATCGAGCCGGCAAAGGGAATATTTGAGGCCACAATAATCGATTATCCTAAAGAGGGTTTTGGCATAAAATCGTATCCGGCAATACTAAAAGGGGTTGATAGAAAGATTGTCGTAAAGTACAAATCAAACAGTACAATAACATTTGTTCCCGGTTCAAAGCTAAAACTAAAAGGCAATCTGCAACCTTTTAAAAAACCGTATACATTGCTTGAGTTCGATTATGCAAGATATATGCAAAACCAGCATTTCGTTGGCGAATTGTGGTGTAATGAAAATGAAATAATACCCAACGGCGCAGAAACAAATCTGTTCGTTGTAATGGCGCAAATCCGACACTATGTAAAGAATGCATATATCAATGCAGGCTTGAATGACCAGAATCGTGCAGTACTTATGGCACTGACCACCGGTGACAAAAATGAACTTTCGCCCGAAGAAAAGCAAGCCTTTTCCAATGCCGGATTAGTTCATATACTCGCAGTTAGTGGATTACATGTGGGTATTATTTTTATGATGCTTTCACAGGTATTTAAATATATTCCGGGCAGAACCCTACAGCAATTGCTTATAATAGGCTGTTTATTCGGATTTGCAATGTTTACCGGACTATCACCTTCGGTAAACCGGGCGGTTGTTATGTTTTCGCTTTTCAGCATTTGCAGACTTATTAAACGAAACCCTAATCCGTTTAATACGATATCTGTCTCGGCCTTTTTAGTGCTTATGTTTGATCCATGTGCGGTATCAATGCCGGGTTTTTACCTTAGTTATGCGGCTGTAGCTTCGATATTTCTTGCATCCGATGCCATCAAAGATTTCGGCCACGACAAAAACAGCATATTAAAATATTTAAAATCAACGGCTTTAGTATCTACTTCGGCACAAATAGGCACCATACCATTTACATTGTACTGGTTCGGCCAGTTTCCTGTATATTTTATTTTCGCGAATATCCTGGCATTGCCCGTAGTAGGATATATTTGTGGTGGTGGAATAGCCATTGCATTATTCCAATTGCTGCATATACCAAACGGGTGGATGGGCCTATTAACCGGCTGGTTACTAACATATATGCGTTCAGTAGCAGCATTTTTCGCATCCTTACCGGGCAGTACATTTAACAATATCTATATTTATCAGTGGGAATTTCCGATTCTCATCCTGTCCGTATTTTTTCTGCTTCGTATGGTTTATCTTAAACGATTAGCGCACGTAACGCCGGCATTGATATGCCTTAATCTTTTAGTTGTAACCCATACGGCATATAGTTTTTGGTTCAGTAAACAACAATATGAAGTTAAAACCGATAATTACAAGGTAATTGTTACCGGTTTAAAATCGGATATTTATATAAAACAAGATTATTTAAAAAACGAAGACAGACTGATTTCTGGCATCATCAAAGTGTACGGTTCAAAGCAAATTTACATTCACAAATTAGAATGACCCCATTGAATAAAAAAACAAAACAAATCATACAAATTTCACACATTAACAATTAACTTTGCAGCGATTAGATTTGTTTATATTCTTTTGGAATTATGAATATTGTTATTGCTGGTGCCGGTCAGGTAGGAACACATTTAGCTCGTATGCTCTCGAGCGAAAAACATAATATTGTATTGTTGGATAATGCAGACGAACGGTTAAGATTACTTGACGGCAATAGTGATGTAATGACAATGAATGGTTCGCCCATGTCTATCAGTGATTTATACGAAACGGGAATAAAAACTACCGATTTGTTTATTGCGGTTACCCCATACGAATCGGAAAATATTTCAGCATGTATTTTAGCAAAGAATTTAGGGGCAGAAAAAACAGTTGCACGGATAGACAACTACGAATATTTTCGGGCTGAAAACCTTGAACGATTCAGGAGTTTTGGCATCGATTCGCTCATTTACCCCGAAATGCTTGCGGCTCAAGAAATTGTACAATCGTTAAAAATGCCCGGAATAAGGCAGCTTTATGAATTTGAAGAAGGGAAGCTTATTATGGCCGGATTTAAAATAAGAGAAAATTCGCCAATTATAAATAAGCCTTTGCACACGATGGACATAAAATCGGAGAATTTCAGAATTATGGCTATAACACGTGGTCCCGAAACTTTTATACCAACTGCACACGACTCGATTCAAAATGGTGATATCGTCTATTTTATCACCCCTCAAAATAACATGAAACACCTGAAAGAAAAGGCCGGGAAGGGTAATTTTGATGTTAAAAATGTTATGATTTTGGGTGGAAGTCGTATTGGCGTTAAAACAGCACAATTTGCGCCAGAATCATACAATATTAAAATAATTGAAACGGATCGCGAACGGGGATATAAACTTGTGGATCAGCTCGATAATGCATTGGTTATACACGGTGATGGCCGGAATCTGGAATTACTAAAAGAGGAAGGGATTGAGCGAATGGATGCATTTGTAGCGTTAACCGGAAGTAGTGAAACAAATATTTTAAGTTCGATTCTTGCCAAACGATTGGGCGTAAAAAAAACTGTGGCTGAGGTTGAAAATATTGATTTTCTGGAATTGGCCGAGAATTTTAATATTGGTACAATTATCAACAAAAAAAGAATTGCTGCATCGCACATTTACCAGTTAACTCTAAGTGCAAGTATCAACACCGTAAAATGTATAACAGCCTCTCGTGCCGAAGTGATTGAGCTAACAGCCATGTCGGGTTCAAAAATTACACGCGAGTTACTTAAAGACCTTAAAATATCTAACGAAGTTAACATTGGTGCAATTATTCGTGGCGATCAGATTTTTATTGCTCATGGTGATATTCAAATTCTTGCCGGCGACCGCGTTATTGTTTTTTGTCTTGAATCGGGCATTGGAAAAATCGAAAAATACTTCGCATAAGCCGAAAACATACGAAATATCAATGAAGAAGAAGCGCAGTATTAATTATGAAATAATTTTCCACTACCTGGGTATTATGTTGTCGGTTTATTCGATATTCATCGCTATTCCGGGAATTGTATCAATTTTTTATAAGGAAAATGATTTTAGTTCATTTTTCATATCAGCACTTCTCACATTTTTTGCCGGTTTGGTCCTTTATTCATTTGGAAACAAGGGTTACGAAAAGTTAAACTTTAAAGAAAGTATCATTGTAATCGTTTCAACCCCTATCCTCCTTATTTTAACCGGTTCGTTACCTTTTTTACTGTCAGGAACATCGAAAGCATATGTGGATGCCGCTTTTGAAGCCACATCCGGAATTACAACCACCTCTGCAACTATTTTCGACAATTTAGATGCATTAACCCATGGTATTTTACTCTGGCGCAGCTTAATGCAATGGATCGGAGGTTTAATATTCATTCTGTTAGTACTAATTTTTTTAATCTATCTTGGGTTTTCGGGCAGTTTGATGTTTGTTACCGAAGTTACCGGACATTCAAAAGACAGAATCAGGCCAAGGATTTCCGATAGTGCAAAACGATTAATATTGCTCTACATCGGCTTTAGCATATTCTTTTCATTAGCATTTCGTATTAGTGGGATGAACGGATTTGATGCCATATGTCATGCATTAGCGACCATTTCAACCGGTGGTTTTTCGACACACGATGCCCCCATTGACCAATGGAATACACCTTTGACTGTTTGGTTGTTTTCAATTTTTATGTTCATTTCGGGCATTAGTTATTTCGTATTGTACTTTTTACTAAAATTCAAGTTTAATAAACTATGGGTTCATCAGGAATTCAGATTTCATCTTAAATCCATTGTTATATTCTCAGCCATTGTAACCATTGCATTAGTCAATGCGAATATCCCTTTTGCAGATTCTGTAAGAACGGCCTTATTTAATGTCGCTTCACTTTTTTCAACTTCAGGATATTCAACAATTGGCTATTCTGCATTCGGCCCTTTTATTACAATGATTTTTATTATTTTGCTATTTCAGGGTGGATCCTCGGGCTCACCCGCCGGTGGTGTAAAAATGATTCGAATGAATATATTAATAAACAACTCGATTGTGGAACTCAAACGAATTATTCACCCAAATGCATTGATGCCAATACGATATGATAATCACGTTGTGATGCCACAAATCATTTCGCATATTATTGCTTTTTCGGTTCTGTACATTATTTCATTAGCCACAAGTTTTTTGTTGCTGTCGTCGTTTGGTCTCGAATTTAATACGGCCTTAGGCAGTGCCTTAACCTGTTTGGCAAATAATGGAATAAACCTCGACCCATCGGTTCTAACCAACAATGTATATTCAACCTTTCCTTTTGGCGCAAAAGTCACCTTGATTGCCACGATGTTAATAGGACGTATGGAACTTTTCACTATTGGCATTCTTTTCTTTGCAAAATTTTGGCAAAAATAATCATGAATACAAACCGCATCAAAGTTATTATTGGAGATATAACCAAAATTAAGGTTGATGCGATGGTTAATGCCGCCAACAGTAGTTTGCTTGGTGGAGGAGGTGTCGATGGGGCAATACACAGGGTGGCCGGCCCTACGTTATTAGAGGAGTGCAGACAAATTGCTGCAAAAATCGGACGATGTGAAACTGGAAATGCAGTGATTACCAATGCCGGAAATTTGCCATCGAAATATGTCATCCATACGGTTGGCCCCGTGTGGCATGGCGGAAAAAACTACGAAGACCGAAAATTGGCAGATTGTTATCGCCATTCGCTCGAGATTGCGGCGAAATACAATTGCCACACCATTGCTTTTCCAAATATCAGTACCGGTGTTTACTTGTTTCCCAAAGAACGGGCAGCAAAAATTTCGATAAAGGCCATTCTCGACTTTATAAAGACTTCACCAATTCCCGTAGAAATCGTATTGGTTTGTTTCGACCGGAATAATTACGATTATGTTTGTAAGGCAATTTCAGAATCGGATTAACGATTAACCTTTCAACTTTTCGGCTTCGGCGATAGCTCTTTTAAGGTATTGCATAAATCCCGGCGTTCCGCCCCTCCGCCATAATTCGGAAAAAACGCCGGAAAATTCATAGGCAAAAGCTGGTTCAACCCGCATTATATTTATCATATACTGAACCGGTAAACCCCGTTTCGACATGCTTTCGTTTTCGCTAAATACCCACATATTGAACCGTTCGAGCAAAGGAATGGCCTTTTCTAAATCTATGGGTATACGCAATAAAAATTTAAGCAAATGCCGTATAACACTATCATTAGTCTCCGTAAGCAATCTTAAATGAATGTCTTTGGCATACGGCAAAAGCAGGTGAACATTGTGCTCAGTAGCCTTGTCGAGCACCCAGGCGGCATGCCAGGCTGTTTTGTAATTGTCGGCAAAGGTTGCCTGCCACAATTGTTGAAATAATACCGGATTTTGCGATGCAGATTGCCCGAATTGAGCAACGGCTTCGCCTGAGTGCAATGAATCCAGCATATTTTCAAGATCAGAATTCATTTTCTAATACTTGGCAACTAATGGCATACGGCGACCAAAACCGAAAGCTTTGGATGACACACGTAAGATTGGTGCTGCCTGAAAGCGTTTGTATTCGTTGATATTTACCAATCTGATGGTTTTTGCCACAGTTTCGGATGCATAGCCGAGTGATTCGATTTCCTTAGGTGTGCGGTTCAATTCGATATAATTGAAAAGAATACCGTCGAGAATATCATATTCCGGCAATGAATCGCTGTCCTTTTGATTTGGCCGCAATTCGGCCGATGGTGGTTTCGAAATGGTATTTTCCGGAATACGAATCCCATTGCGGTTGATGAAGTAACACAATTTAAAAACATCGGTTTTGTACACATCGCCTAACACCGCAAGGCCGCCATTCATATCGCCATAAAGCGTACCATACCCCACTGCTGCTTCGCTTTTGTTGGTCGTATTGAGCAGAATATTGCCGAATTTATTCGAAACAGCCATTAGCAAAGTGCCTCTCACCCTTGCCTGAATATTCTCCTCGGCAACATTAAACGGTAGATTGCCAAATAAAGGGTTCAAATCCGATACAAACTGATTATATACTGACTTTATAGGTACGATGTCGTATTGCATACCCAAATTGTTGGCAAGATCAACAGCATCTGTAACCGAATGATCGGATGAATATTGCGATGGCATAAGCACACCACGTACATTTTCAGCACCGAGTGCATCAACCGCCAAGGCGGCAACTAAAGCCGAATCTATGCCACCCGACAAGCCGAGCACAGCTTTGGTAAAATTCATTTTACCGAAATAATCACGAATACCAAGCACCAAGGCATTGTATATTAACGGAATATGATCACTTTTCTGATCTATATCTATGGGTGAACCTTTGAGATTTTCTGTGTCAAAAACAAGGGTATCCTCTTCGAATTGTTTGGCCTGAGCTACCAATTCTCCATTTCGATTCACGGCCATACTCAGCCCATCGAAAACAAGTTCGGTATGAGCCCCAACCTGGTTCACATAAAATACATCGAGATGGTATTTTTCTGCATTTTGCTTCAAAATACGTTTTCGGGTGCCGGCCTGCACATAAGAAAAAGGCGAAGCAGCAATATTTATCATAAAGTCGGGCCGTAATGGTGCCAACTGTTCCATTGGCACCAACGCATACAATCGGCTCGCTAAAAAAGGATTGGCAACCGGTTGATTCTCCCAAATATCCTCGCAAATGGTTATTGCTATTTTTTTGCCTTTGTATTCAAGCAGTTCAAAACTACTGTTCGGTTCAAAATAGCGGTATTCGTCGAATACATCGTAAGTAGGCAGCAGTGTTTTGTTGAATACCTGCTGTACTTTGCCTTCGCACAAAAAGAAAGCTGAATTATATAGGCGTTTGCCCTTATTATTGGCATTGATACTTGGCGCGCCAATCACTACGGCAATATCCGTACAATGGGTCGCAATGTTGTCAACATACTCAAGACAAGTTTCGATAAATTCGCGTCGTTCGAGCAAATCGTGTGGCGGATAACCACATATAGCCAATTCGGAAAATGCCAGAATATCGACATTCTGAGATTTAGCCTTTTCAATTTCGACCAAAATCTTAGCCAGATTTCCTTCGAAATCGGCCACCATATAATTCAGTTGTGCTAAAGCTATTTTCATTAATTATTGCTAAAATAAAATACCCAAATTCAATGATATACTGTTCAATACAGTTTTATCGTTGTTGGTATAGTTATTGGATGTAACATCCACAAAACCATTCTGATATACAATGCCACCGGTAAGATAAGTGGTTCCACCCAAAGCATACTCGGCACCGCCACCAAACTGATACCCAAGATTAAACAGCTTTACAGCTCCCGAAAGTTTTTTGCCATCGTTATCCGAAGTCTTTACATTTATCATGGGCGTTAAACCGAAGATGCCAAAAAAAGTAAGTTTATTGCTCTCATTGGTACGCAATTTAATCGACAATGGTATTTCGAGATAAGTAATTCTAAAATCAACACTTCCACCAGTTCTAATCGTGTCACTGCTGTCCAAAGACAATAATGTTATCTTATCAGAATTGTATGTTAATGAGCCTCCTGTAGAATTGATTAAAAACCCGGTAGAGAAGGCATAATTGGGTTGAAAAAAATGGTCGGCCATCAATCCGAATTTGTACCCTAAACGGGTTCCGCCATTATCTATTTTACTGTTATCGGACTTCATCCACGAAAACTGAGGCGTAAACACAAAGCCAAGTTTAGTTCCCTCGTACAACTCCTGCGCAAAAACCGAGGAGCTTAAAATGCTGCAAACTGCTATTGATGCTACAATAAAATACTTTTTCATATCACTTGATTTTTTTACAAAAATAAAACTCTTTTCTTAGTAAATGTGCCCAAAATTAATTAATCTGAATAATATCTCAGCAAGGGTCTCGGCACCAATGCCTTTGGCAATAATCCTTTTGTTTTGATCCAACAAAAATATCTTTGGCGTAACATCTACATTATATAGCGATTTCACATAAAAATGCTTATCGCCCGTCATACCATTTTCCCATTTATCAATTTCGTGCTTCAGAATAAATTTTTGCCATGCGTCCACATTCGATTCTACATTTACGGCAAAGATCTTAACCCCGGTTTCGGCATATTTATCCCAAATTAATTCTTTAATCTTTGGAATTTCAATGGCACAATGGCTGCATGTCGGTTCCCAAAATAGCAAAACGGTATAGTTCGCTTCGATGTTATACAGGTTTATGGTTGAACCGCGATAGGTTTCCACTTCGAAAGCCGGTGCCTGATTATCGAGCACGGTGGGCGTTTCCCGGTCGATGTACGCTCTCAGCTTTTGAATATGCAAGCTATCTAACTTATACATTTCGGGTTGCTGCAACGCACGTTCGGCGAGGTTAATCCGCAATTTTTCGATACCCATTATCCGGCTCTCAGCTGTATATTTCATCAACAAATAATAGAGCGCTCGTTTCATTTCAATGTTCCCATTAGTCTTTGAAAAAAGAGCCATTCCATACAGATTAATCGAATCGGGGTGTTGAACCACTACCCGATCCATATAATCAAAAATTCGACTATCAATACCCGGTACGTGCAAAAACAGTGAATTATCCAATGGCATATTGTCGAAAAAATGATTGCAGAGGTAATAGTTTTGATTAATGTTTTCGGGAACCTGAAATTGGATGTAACTCCCAACATAGGTACCAAATGGCGTATTTTTATACATCACAGCAGACTGACTCCAAAATTTCTGCATACTTTCACTTATCACTTTTAATGAGTCCTGAATTTTCGTCTTCAAACCATTATCCGAAACGTTTTCCAACTGCTTGTGCCAAATTCCCAGTTGAATTACATGCGCATCCATCTTTCGAATAAATTCGGCAAATCCTTTAGACTCATCATTTTTATCTATAATAATATTATTATTCAACCATTTAATATTTTTTGGCAGATGGCCTTTTATATTCGGTTCAGCCCCAATAAAAAAATCGGCACTCATATCGGGTCTTACAAACAGAGAATATACGCCAGCCGGCCATACCGAATCGGCTTTAATTACAATTTTTCCTTTTTTAATGGCCGATGTCGCAAATTCGGTCAATACACCATTGTTGTATTGACCGATTTTTATTGTTGTATCCTTTAATCCCGGAACATTGAATTGTATTTCAGTCCTCTTTTTTGGTTGAATTGCTGAAACTGTAAGTACACCGAAAAGCAGAATATTTATGGAAACCAAAATTCTCATAACAGGAAATTTAGAATCCGAAACTTTTAAGATTTGTCGATACCGAAATATGGTTCGAAATACCGGCTAAGTGGTATTTTGTGGTGCTGTACGCGATGTTAAAACGATCGATTTTAATACCGAAACCAAATGAAAAACCTACCCACGAGGAATAATCTTCGATCTTTAGTTCTGCCCGGCGCATAAAATTATATCCACCCATGAGAAAAAAATTTTTCGATGGTAAAAATTCGACCCCAATTACCGCATGGCGAAGTGCTTTTTCACCAAATGACAGATTAGAAGTTTTGTCGGCAAGGCTATTGTCTGAACCGGTATGGGCCATTTTGTAACTTAAATCCGGCTGTTGTAAGTTGTTTAGTGTTAACGAAAACCTGAAGGGTGCATGAGCAAGTTTTTGTGAAATGCCAAGTGCAATATCCGTTGGCATGCTTTCGAAATTGTTATCGGTATAAGTCGTAATTTGTGTTCCAAAATTGCGTACAACCAGTCCGGCCGAAAACAACCCGTCAACGGCCTGATACTTCACGCCCAAATCGAACAAAATGCCGTACGACTGATACTTCTCCATTGCGCTCATAACCTGCTTGAAGGAAGCACCAACAGTAAACAACCGATTAAACCGGTAAGCATACATCAAACTAACCGCCGTTTCCTGAGCGGTAAACACACCAAGATGAAGATCGGTAGCATCGCGCTCGTCGAAACTACCATAATTGATATATTGCACACCAAGCGCAAAAATACCGGGACAGTTAAACTTGCGGGCATACTGCGCATACCCCAGATTAATATCACTCACATAATTCAGATAGTTAACCGACAATCTTTCCGAAATGGAATCCAACAGCAATGCCGGATTATAAACCGCCAACACCTGATCGGCATCGCTCAACGACACATTAATACCGCCCAATCCGGCTCCTTTGGCCGAGGTGGGAATATTTAAAAATTCATAAGTGTTTTCACCCTTCTGGCTATATGCTGTAAATGAAGTAATTACAATAAGAAGTAAACCTATATATCGCATAAAATCTTTTCAATATCCATTTGAAAACGAAAGTAGCTTAAAATTATTCTATTTCACAACAAAAATTGCAAAAGTATATTAACAACCGGTACGGTCCCGAATAAACAAAAATCGGCCATCTCGTAATGAGATGGCCGATTCTGAGTATTCTCTACAGGGGTATTAACGACGAATACCGAGTTGCTCAATTATCGCGCGATAACGGCTAATATCCTTAGCCTTCAGATAATCGAGTAAACGACGGCGTTTGCCTACCAATTTCTTAAGGGCACGCTCAGTAGCAAAATCGTGTTTGTGCTCTTTGAGGTGACCTGTAAGATGGCTAATACGGTATGAAAACAATGCAATCTGGCTCTCCGGAGAACCAGTATCAGTGTTAGACGTTCCGTACTGACCGAAAAGTTCCTGTTTTTTGTCAGTTGTTAAATACATAATATAATTATTATAAAATCGGGGGCAAAATAACGATAATTATTTGAGTTACACAACAATTTAACGACTAAAATCACAATCGGTCCATTCTTTTTTCATTATCATCCTCATCGTATTGCATAGTAATTTTGGTTCCGTATGCTTTATCACACAAATAATTTGCTTCGGTAATAATGCTTTTCTTTCCGCCTTTTTCGAGAAACCGTAGTGCTGCGTTAATTTTTGGAGCCATGGAACCTTCGGCAAAAGTACCGGAATTACGGTATTTTATAGTATCGTGATAATCCAAAAACTCTAATACTTTTTGTTGTGGTGTATTGTAATTGGCATATACAAAAGGCACATCGGTAAGAATATAAAACTCATCGGCTCCGATATGTGCCGCCAGCATGGCCGAGGCCAAATCTTTATCAACCACCGCTTCAACGGGTTGAAGTTCATTATTTGCATCGAGAAATACCGGCACACCGCCACCGCCGGCCGCAATAACAATGGTTCCTTCAAGCGCATTTTGTTTCACCACAAATTCGTTCATAATGCCAACCGGCTCGGGCGATGGCACCACCCGACGAAATTTTTCGGCCTCGTTTTTATCCGGCTTGAACCGCCAACCCTTTATACGGGAAAGTTCTTCGGATTCATCCTTCGTAAATTTTCGGCCGATACGCTTAGCCGGATTTCGGAATGCTTCATCATCGGGTTCAACCAAAACCTGTGTAACCAAAGTAATGACGTTCCGAACCAAACCATGGCGGTTCAATACATTATGCAAATTGCGTTCAATCATGTACCCAATGCCACCTTGCGAATCGGCCACGCAGATATCGAGCGGCATTTGGGCAATGCCGTATTGCATTTCGCCGGCATCGTTACGCAGCATTATATTGCCCACCTGCGGTCCGTTACCGTGTGTAATTACCAAATTGTAACCTTGTTCAACAAGAAACATCAAACTTTCGAGCGTACGTACTGTATTTTCGTTTTGTTCATTGATGGTACCCTGTTGCCCATCGCGCAACAAAGCATTACCTCCTAAAGCAACTAAAGCCAGCATTTTGATATATTTTGAGCCAATTTCTGCTATTTTTTGGTTGAACCAAATGATACAAATCAGATTTTATATCTTTGCGTTATGGCAAAAAGAAAAACGGAAGCAGAACTTTACAGCTACGGTATATTCGATGGTTGGGACAGCAAAAGCAAGGCAATACCCAAACTATTGAAAATAACCGACCAGATTCCGGCCATCGAAGGCATCGAATTTGGCTACGTACTCAAAATAAAAGGGGCAAAAGGTGCACTTTTACGATACAGAATAGCCCACCCGGGCATTCGCGACGAAAATGGAAAAATACTACTCCCCTTCGACGGGGTTCAGCACATAAACTCCAACGACTGGCAGTTTTTTCTTGGCGATTCAATTTGGTTGCCATTGAATGATAAAACGGGAAACTGGACACTTACAACATGGATTAATGATGTGGAAGTTGCACGTAAAACATTCAGAGTACGTCATGCCGAATAATCATTGTAATCACAATTAGTCGGTTATTTAAAACTGTTTTTTATACTTTTGTCCAAAATAAATTTCACGTGAAGGTTTACAAAATCAACGATTATATTCCATTAAAAAACAGTGTGGCTACTTCCGGTACTTTCGACGGTGTACATCTCGGACATCGGTGGTTGCTCCAAAATCTACTCAAAAAAGCCGGTGAATGCAATCAGGAGGCCATCGTCGTTACATTCGATCCTCATCCGCGAATGGTCCTTCATCCCGAAAAAACATTCGGGATATTAACAACCCTCGAAGAGAAGCTATCGGTTCTTGAACAAACCGGCATTCAAAACGTACTTGTGATCGATTTCGACATTGCATTTTCACAACTTTCGGCCAACGAATTTCTCCATAATATCATCAAGGAAAAGCTGAACTGTACCAAATACCTCATTGGGTACGACCACCGGTTCGGCCATAAACGCAGCGAAAGCTACGAACACTACCAGACCTATGCCGCACAAATTGGCATCGAACTTTTTCAGGAAGAAATTTTTATGGAGGCCGAAACAACCATCAGTTCGTCGCTTATTCGTGAGTTTATAAAAACAGGAAAAATAGAACAGGCCAATAACCTGCTGGGCTATTCATATATTTTTAAGGGAACCGTGGTAGGCGGCAACCGAATTGGCCGCAGCATTGGATTTCCTACGGCCAACATCGAACCGTTGCATCCGCAAAAAATAATACCGGCACAGGGCGTTTATGCCGTTTGGGTGAACCTCGACGACAAGATTTGGCCCGGAATGCTCAATATCGGGTTCAGGCCAACATTAGAAATAGCGACCCCACATCTTGTGACCGAAGTGCACATTATTGGCTATGATGGTGTATTGTACGACCGTTCGATTGAACTTAATTTTGTAGCCTTTGTTCGAAACGAACAACGGTTCGAAAATCTGGAAGCACTTACGGTTCAACTTTTAAAGGACAAAGAAGCGGTGACTAAAATTCTGATGGTTTAAATTACAATTCGTATATTTGCACCGTTTTGTCTGATAATGTGACTAAAAATAACAATAAAAACAAATAAAATAGATGAATTACAAAGTAGCAGACATCAATTTGGCCGAATATGGCCGGAAAGAGATTGAAATTGCAGAAAAAGAGATGCCGGGTTTAATGGCATTGCGTGCGAAATATGGTGAAGAAAAACCTTTAAAAGGTGCCAGAATTACCGGCTCCTTACACATGACCATACAAACAGCTGTATTAATCGAAACGTTAGTTGAACTCGGTGCCGATGTACGCTGGGCAAGCTGTAATATATTTTCTACTCAGGATCATGCGGCGGCAGCCATTGCCGCAGCAGGTGTGCCTGTATTTGCATGGAAAGGCGAAACCCTCGACGAATACTGGTGGTGTACCGATATGGCTCTCCGGTTCCCGGAAGGTAAAGGCCCGAACCTTATTGTTGATGATGGTGGCGATGCGACATTACTCATTCATTGGGGTTACAAAGCCGAAAACGATGCCACCAGCATCGACCGTAAGGCTTCGACTACCGAAGAGGGTGTAATTCTCGAAACCATTAAGCGGATACTGGCCGAAGACAACCAACGCTGGCATCGTACCGTGGCCGAACTCAAAGGGGTATCGGAAGAAACCACTACCGGCGTTCACCGCTTATACCAAATGATGGAAAAAGGCGAACTGCTTATTCCTGCGATTAATGTAAACGACTCGGTAACCAAATCGAAATTCGATAACCTTTATGGCTGCCGCGAGTCGTTGGCCGATGGAATTAAACGCGCCACCGACGTAATGATTGCCGGTAAAGTAGTTATCGTTTGCGGTTACGGCGATGTAGGAAAAGGTTGTGCCCGTTCAATGCGTGGTTATGGTGCCCGTGTAATCGTAACCGAAATTGACCCGATTTGCGCGCTGCAAGCGGCAATGGAAGGCTTTGAGGTAAAACCGATTGAGGAAGTACTCCACGAAGGCAACATTTATGTAACCACCACCGGCAACCTCGATGTAATAACCATCGAACACATGGCTGCCATGAAAGATCAGGCCATTGTGTGTAACATTGGGCACTTCGATAACGAAATTCAGGTGGACAAACTCAATACCTACGCCGGTATTCAGAAAATAAATATCAAACCACAGGTCGATAAATACATTTTCCCCGAAGGTCACGCCATTTATCTCTTAGCCGAAGGTCGTTTGGTAAACCTTGGTTGCGCTACCGGTCACCCATCGTTTGTAATGAGTAACTCATTTACTAACCAAACGCTGGCCCAAATCGACCTCTGGAAAAACGATTACAAAGTGGACGTTTACCGATTGTCGAAAAAACTCGATGAGGAAGTAGCACGTCTGCATTTAGAACAAATTGGTGTTAAACTCACCAAACTAACGCCCGAACAGGCTGCTTATCTTGGCGTGCATAGCGATGGCCCGTTTAAACCGGAGCACTACCGTTACTAATTATTTCACAACCATAACAAAAGGCCGTTCTGCAAATTGCAAAACGGCCTTTTTTATTTTGTTTGAACCACAAACTACAACTTAGTAAGTTTATACATTACCGAGGCATGTGGTTTTAATGTCACCTTAATCTCTTTTTCGGCTGAACCCAAATCGGCATGCTGCCACAAATCGCGTAACATCCAGATGCCTCGTATATCTTCCACTTCGAGTGTAAGTGCACCATTTGCGGGTTTATCCGTTATATTAGAGAACGAAATATACTTTGTATTCCGGTCCGAACCATCGGCTATCCAAATCCGCACATCCGACCGGCCGTAAAAGCTATTGTAAGCCTGATGGTTATTACTGCTATTCTGATTTACATCAAGCACTTCTTTATTGGTAATCAGCCGGTAGGTTGCAGCATCAGAGGTAAGCGGATCGCCACCCCACATTAGCGGACTACGCGCCATGCACCACAAAGTCATGAGTGTTTGTTGTTCATCGGGCGTAAGAAAACAGGCATGTTCGCGATGTCCCGACTTCGGATTGTTTTTTGCACCGGGGTAACCGGTGAGGCACAAATTGCCCAAAGGCAGCATATCGGCATCGGGCCACGAACCATTGCCAATAAACGGCGACCACCAGTTAAGCAAATCGAACATATGTGCCACATCGTCCCATCTATCCCAAAAATCGCCCGAAATACGGTACATATTTGCAAGGCTATCCAAATGGATGGCCATTCCCAACGGTGCTTCGCCGCACGAAAGGCTCAACACCATTGGTCGCCCGCACTGCGCAATGGCTTTGTGCATCATTTCAATTTCACCTTTGTGGTAAGGTGGCACCATCATATCGTCGGCTTTAATAAAATCAACGCCCCAGGCAGCATACATATTAAACAGCGAATTGTAGTATTCCTGCGCCCCGGGTTTCGAGGCATCTACGCCAAACATATGGTTTAGCCAACGACAAGTGTCCAATGGTTCGGCCACATCGGCAGCGGTATAGTTAGTGCCAAGTATCGGCATTTTTTGCTCCACCGCTTCGCGGGGAATACCGCGCATGATATGAATACCGAATTTCATCCCCTTTTTGTGCACATAATCGGATATTGTTTTGAACCCGTTGCCATCGGCGGCACTCGGAAACCGGACTACATCGGGAATAAGCCGGCCATTGCCGTCCATTTTGAGGTTAGAAATCGCCTTGTAATTTTTATCTCTGGGTAACATTACTTCAAACGATTCCCATTTGTCGGGATTCCAGCCTTCGGGCCCCGGTTGATACCAGCAAAAATCGACCACAGCATATTCATAACCAAAAGGCAGCATTTTATCGGCCAACACATCAACCACGCTCAGAAATTGTTTCTCGGTAATGGCACCATGGTAAGCATCGTAACTATTCCAGCCCATGGGTGGTTTTGAAGCCACCGAACGCCAGTCGGCATTGTTGTGCAGTTGCACTGTAACCGCTTGCTTTGGCTCATGGCATGCCGAAAATAACGTACCACACAGTGCAAGCGAATAAATGAGATTTTTCATATTGTACTTTTTTAGTAAAATAAGTACTTATCATCCGATTGCTCATGCAATATTGTCCATCTTTTTAGCACTATCAATGCAAGAACCGACGCATTTTATCCGGTTCAGCCTTAAAAGCAATCCGTTTTTGTAAAAACATGGCAAAAATCTACAAACCAAGCTCCTTTTTAATTATTGCTTCCATTTTTTCGAGTTGGCTTATGGAGGCATTATTCAGTAATTGGCTAACACTACCCAACGCATCGGCACGCTTTAATTCCATTAGGGCATGCGAAGCCGGATTGGTCGTATTTTTCGACGGAACCCATTCCAGTAGATCATTGGGCGTACAATTGAGTACAAGACAAATGCGTTCAACCATCTGAAGCGAAAAACCGACCGAACTTTCGTGAAGAATACGGGTGGTAGTGGCCGATGAAAACCCCTGACTTTTTAAATACGATGCAGGCTTTTCGATACCTTTAGCTTTTAATACCCGACCAACATTAAATTGCAACATAACGTTTAACTTTTAAAATAATCCGAACTGTATTCATGCCTGTCAATGGTTCATTTAAAATGAACTCGAAATCCGAACCATTTAACCACCACTTGCATTATGCGGTTCAATACAAAAATAATTAAAAACGGTACATAACCAGCTATTTGAAAAATAACAATGCGACTATTTTTAATCAATACCCGGGCTGAACCATGGATGCCTGTTGTGCTACATTCGGGGCAATACAACAAATCTGCAAAACGACATTACTCATCGGGGGAAACGACTGTCTAATCTGCAAAACGACATTACTCATCGGGGGAAACGACGTACTAATCTGTAAAATGACATTACTCATCGGGGAAAACGACGTACTAATCTGTAAAACGACATTACTCATCGGGGGAAACGACGTACTAATCTGTAAAACGACATTACTCATCGGGGAAAACGACTGACTAATCTGTAAAACGACATTACTCATCGGGGAAAACGACTGACTAATCTGTAAAATGATATTACTCATCAGATAATACAACAAATCAATCGTATAATCATCAACTTCAATCATACAATAGCAAAACCATTCGAACTTCGCAGATGGTTCAACCAAAATTATGCGGCTTTTATTTTTTTGCCAGCCCTTTAAACATGGCCAAAC
>QKHT01000088.1 GCA_003249935.1 Bacteroidota bacterium | reverse complement strand
CTCCTGTTCACCCAAAGCAATTGTTAACCTATTTGAAAATAACAGGTTTGAAACTTGGTTTATTAATCAACTTCAACGAAAAATTAATTAAAAACGGAATAACACGAATTGTAAATAATTTATAAGATTTCTCGCAAAGCCGCAAAGAATAAAACTGAGCGTTTTAGCGTCTTAGCGAGAGAACATATCAAGCAAAGCCGCGAAGAATTCTTGGCGTCTTAACGTCTTGGCGAGACATCTTATCACGCAAAGCCGCGAAGTCGCAAAGGAATTAAACTTAGCGTCTTAGCGAGAGAACTTATCACACAAAGTCGCAAAGAATAAGACTTAGCGTCTTAGCGTCTTAGCGAGAGAACATATCACGCAAAGCCGCGAAGAATTCTTGCCGTCTTAGCGTCTTGGCGAGACATCTTATCACGCAAAGCCGCGAAGTCGCAAAGGAATTACTTAGCGAGAGAACTTATCACACATAGCCGCAGAGATGCAAAGGAATTAATCTTAGCGTATTGGCGAGAGAAAATAAAAAACGAGAGAAAAATATGACAGATATAGATTTTAAAGAAAAGACCAAAACGCTTATCGACAGCCTTAAAAGTATTAGTGCAAACTACGGTTTGGGCAACGATGGCAACGAGTTTAAGATAATTACACAGGTTTTCCTGTATAAATTTATGAACGACAAATTTGCCTTTGAGGTAAAGAAACTCGATTGCAAATTAAGCAACGCCGAAAACTGGGAAAAGATAATTGCTGAATATTCCGAAGACGACTACGAAATGTTGCTTTTGCAGCTGGGTGCCGACACCGCGAAACTAAAACCACAACATTTTATCTCTGAACTTTTTGGCAGACAAAACGAAAGCGATTTTGCCAAATTGTTCGATGATACACTGATGGACATTGCCATTACCAATAACGATATTTTCTCAGTTAAAACCGATGGCGGAGCAAAAGTAGTTTTATTCGACCGCTTAACCGAATATATTAGCGATGGCAGTAAGCGTGATGCCTTTGCAAAAGCCATTATCAATAAATTGGTTGGGGTAAGCTTTGAGCATATTTTTAACCAGAAATTCGATTTCTATGCCACCATTTTTGAATACCTTATTAAGGATTACAACACCAACAGCGGTGGCAAGTATGCCGAATATTTTACGCCTCATGCCGTGGCAAAAATTATGGCTGCTATTTTGGTAAACGAACCTGTACAAGATGTATCTGTTTATGACCCTTCGGCTGGTTCGGGAACGCTTTTGATGAACATTGCCCACGCCATTGGCGAAGACAAATGCACAATTTATTCGCAGGACATCAGCCAAAAATCATCAAGCCTGTTGCGTTTGAATTTGATATTGAACAATCTGGTACATTCCATTCAAAACATTATTCAGGGCAATACTATTTCGCATCCGTACCATAAAAACGAAGATGGCACCTTGGAAAAATTCGATTTTATTGTTTCCAATCCACCGTTTAAACTCGACTTTTCGGATTACCGCAACGATTTGGATTGTAAAGAAAACAAAGAACGTTTTTTTGCAGGCATACCAAATATTCCCAAACAAGCCAAAGACAAAATGGCGATTTACTCGTTGTTTTTGCAACATATTATGTTTTCGTTGAGCAAAAAAGGTAAAGCAGCTGTTGTAGTTCCCACAGGTTTTATAACTGCACAAAGTGGCATTGACAAAGCCATTCGTGAAAAATTAGTGGAAAGCAAAATGCTGGCAGGTGTAGTAAGCATGCCAAGCAATATTTTTGCCACCACAGGCACCAATGTTTCCATTGTGTTTATGGATAAAAACAACAAAGGCAATGTGGTGCTGATTGATGCTTCCAATCTGGGCGAAACAATAAAAGAAGGCAAAAACCAAAAAACGGTTTTAACTGCAATAGAAGAACAGCAGATAATCGACACGTTTAATCAAAAGAAAGCCCTTGAAGATTTTTCGGTAGTGGTGAGCTACGACGAAATAAAACAAAAAAACTACTCACTGAGTGCTGGGCAATATTTTGAGGTTAAAATTGAATATGTGGACATTACAGCCGATGAGTTTGACACCAAAATGAAGGGTTTTGAAGAAAACCTGAACAAACTATTTGCCGAAAGCAGAACATTGGAAACCGAAATTCAGAATAATCTTAAAGGATTGAGCTATGAGCAGAATAACAAATAACGAGTATAAAATATGGATTACCCAGCTAAAACAGAGGGTATATTCTACTCAAATTAAGGCTTCTATTGCTGTAAACTCCGCTTTAATTCAATTTTATTGGGATTTAGGAAAATCAATAAGCGAAAAAGAGAATATATGGGGCAGTAAACTAATTGAACAAGTTGCAAATGACTTACAATCGGAATTTCCTGAAATAAAGGGCTTGTCAAGGAGCAATTTATTCTATTGCAAACAATTTTACCGGTTTTATTCCGATGAATTAGTCCAACAAGCTGTTGGACAATTACAAAATACTGATATTGAAAGTATTAATAACGGAACTTCGAAAAGTCAACAACTTGTTGCCCAAATTCCATGGGGTCATAACATATTGATTTTCACAAAATCAAAAGAAATTGAAGAAGCATTTTTTTACTTAAATCAAACTAAGGAAAACAACTGGGGGCGCGAAACCTTGGCTTTACAAATAAAATCTGATTTATACAATCGTTCGGGTAAAGCCATTACCAATTTTAAAAATACATTGCCCGATCCATTATCCGATTTGGCACAACAAACGCTGAAAGATCCCTATAATTTTGATTTTTTGACCATGACCAAACCTTTTGTGGAGCGAGATATTGAAAATCAGTTGATAAAGCACATTACCAAGTTTTTGCTCGAATTAGGGAAGGGATTTGCCTTTATTGGGCAACAATACCATCTGCAGGTTTCAGAAAAAGATTATTATCTCGATTTATTTTTTTACCACACCCGGTTGAAATGCTATGTGGTTATTGAATTGAAAAACACCGCCTTTACGCCCGAATACACCGGCAAACTCAACTTCTATCTATCGGCTGTAGACAGCTTGGTAAAACAACCCGATGACAACCCAACTATTGGGATTTTGCTTTGTAGAGATAAAGATAGCATTGAAGCTGAATTTGCTTTGCGCGATATTGGAAAACCCATGGGGATTAGCGAATTTACTTTGGTTGAACAATTGCCCGACAATTTGAAAAGCAGTTTGCCTACCATTGAAGAAATTGAACAGCAGTTGACTAAATTTGATTGAAGTATGAAAAATAGAATAAAAATGCTTTCGGCATTAAAAACCGAAATTCAAAATAATTTTAAAGGATTGCGGTATGAAAACTAAGGAAAAAACTTTGCGTCTTAGCGTCTTGGCGAGAGAATATTGCACGCAAAGCCGCAGAGCCGCAAAGAATAATTTAAAAGGATTGCGGTATGA
>QKHT01000217.1 GCA_003249935.1 Bacteroidota bacterium | reverse complement strand
GGGGCAAAGTAATCGAAAAGCAGAAAAAATACGAGGCACAAATAGAGGCATCTAAGCAACAATACCAGGAAGTTTTTCAAACGAATTTACCTATCAAATAAAAAGTATCATTTTTGATACTTTTTATTTGATAATATCATTTTTGATATGTATATTTGTATCACAATTAACAATCGGCGGCAACGTATAACAGCGGCAAACATAAAATGAAAACATTAAATGATCTTCGCGAAGCTGTAGAAAACAAAACAGCAACAGTTTTAACCATTGAAATTGCCACAAAACTGAAAGGCAAAAGAATTTCAACAATCTATTTTGGCTACAACGGTCAGGATGGAAAAGACAATTTTATTATTGGAGAGATTATTTCGGAATATGATCGGGCGAAGGCTAACGCCCAATTTTCCGAGGTAGATTCAAGATTCAACAACCAGGCCGAATGGTGGGAGAGTTACATGACCCCTGCAAAGCTTACCGAATACAAGAATAAGATGATGTTATTTACTGCCGATGGTCGTAATACATTCATCTTTGCTCACCCCGATAATTTCGGCGCATTTACCTGCTCGGATCGTGATCGATTCGTCTTTTACGTTGAAGATTAAATTCTTCTCAACTCACACACTATATTATGAAACAGGAAAATTGGATGGTTTTTGTTCAGCTTCTGAAAACTACATCTGAAGAAAAGGGTATTTCGCTCGTCGAAATTGCCGAGAAAACAGGACTTAAAGCAAATAACATAAGTCGTGTTTTTAGTTTGCAATATTGCCCCACTTTGCGCACTTATTTGCTTATAGCATCGGCAATTGGTGTAAATTTCTTCTTCGAGGATAAGGATGCAAAGACAGATTTGAGTCAAATGTTCGAAAAGGCAATGACTGAATTAGGTCGGCGTACCGATTCGCTCCCCAAAAACTAACTAAGTCTTTATTATCCAACCGCCACTCCATCCCGGAGTGGCGTTTTTTTTTGTCCTTTATCTTCGTTTTTGCGCCATATAACTTTACGCTATAACACAAAACAGCATGGCACAGAGTTACGATCGGCGCATAAATCTATACATCAACGGGCAGGAAGTAAATAACAGCATTCGCTCTATTCGTAGCGAAATGAATAAGTTAATCAATGCCCAGGTCGATATGACAATAGGTTCGCAGGAATACATCCAGCAAACCGCCAAAATAAAACAACTCAAAGGCATTCTCGACGAACACCGTAAATCGCTGAATGATGTAAAGCAAAACGGGCTGTCGTTCGGAAAAATGGCCGATGGCTTTAATAAGTATTTTGGTATGGCAACGGCTGCGGTAGCAAGTGTTACCGGCGTAGCACTTACCTTGCGCAAAACAGTCGATGATTTCAACAAGTTCGAGAAAACCGGTTTGGCAGGAGACGAACTAAAATGGCTGGGCGAACAGGCGAAGGAACTGTCGACAAAAACCATCGAGGGCGGTATACGCATTACTGCATCGGCCACCGATATACTCGAAGCCTTTAAACTCGTAGGCAGTGCAAAGCCCGAACTTCTTGGCGACAAAGATGCCCTTACCGAAGTTACAAAACAAGCCCTTATACTTGCTGCCGCTGCCGATATGGAAGTAGGCCCGGCAGTATCGGCTCTTACCGATATAATGAACCAGTTTGGCGCCGGGGCAAACGAAGCCGCAACTTACGCGAATATTTTAGCTGCAGGTGCAAAAGAGGGCTCGGCCGAAATACCCGACCTTAGCGGTGCCATTGTACGTTTTGGTGCAGCCGCAATGCAGTCGAATGTTTCCATACAACAATCTGTTGCATTGGTAGAGGCTTTAGCCGAAAAGGGCATTAAAGGCGAAATTGCCGGCACAGGCCTTCGGCGTATGATGCTGAAAATGGCCACGGGTGCCGACGATACCAATCCTAAGGTTGTAGGCCTGAATAAAGCGCTCGAAAACCTTGCCGCCAAAAACCTGTCGGCCGGCGAAATGACAAAAATGTTTGGAGAAGAGGGCTATACCGTTGCACAAATATTGGTGAACCAGGTTGCGCGGGTTAATGAGCTTACAACCGCCGTTACCGGTACCAACGAAGCAATGCGTCAGGCAAACGAAAATACCGACAACAATGCCAGCCGTTTAGATCAGGCAAAAAACAAGCTCAATTTGTATAGTATTGCCCTTGGCGAAAAACTTGCGCCCATACTCACCATGAGTACCAATGGCGCCGGTTATCTGATAAAAGCGTTAAACGTAATTATCGACACATTCGGCCAATGGTTTCCTGTTGTGGCCACCGCAACCGTGGCCGTTGGTATGTATACTGCAGCAGTAAAACTCGCCGCTTTTTGGGAGGCAATGACCACAAAAGAAAAAACATCAAATATTTTAGTTAGTAAGTTAAAAATATTTTGGCTAGGGGTAGAACGTAGTGCAACTATGCTTTACGTAGCAGCACAGGCATTATTAGCAGGAAATATAGCAAGGTCAACACATGCCATGCGATTATTTTTTATGGCAATGCGCTTGAGCCCAATAGGCCTTTTGGTAGCCGGAATTGCAGCTCTGGCAACCGGTCTTTATTTCTTTTCTACCCGACTAAAAGATGCCGAAAAAGCTCAAAAGGCAATTAACGATGTAAATCTCGAAGCGCAAAAAAGCATCGTAGAGCAAAAGCTCGAGATGCAAAAACTTATTGCCGTCGCCAAAAACGACAAACTCAGTAAGGACGAACGCCTGGCGGCAATTAAACAGCTGAACGAATTAAGTCCCGATTACTTAGGTAATCTTACGCTCGAAACCATTAATACCGATGCCGCACGAACGGCTACCGAAACCTATACCGAAAGCTTGCTCCGTAAAGCCCGCGTTCAGGCCGCACAAGAAAAAATTGTCGCTCTTGCCAAGGAGCATCTCGACCTCGAAAACAAACTAAATCCCAACAATGGATCGATTTGGGAAAGGACTACAAACTACGTTTTAGCCCGGGGCGATGCTACGCAAATTTTGGCACTTAATACACAGCGTGTAACAAAGGAAATGGCCGCCAATATGGCTCAACAAAAGGCGCTTACCGAATTCATTGGCGCCAATACCGACTCAAAAAAACCATTGAAAAAAATTCCGGGTAAGCCCACTTTAAGTGGATGCTCGAGCGATATGAGTACAGGTAGTGGATCCGCCGCAGAAAACGGATATACAAAAGCACTTAAAGACCTCGAACAACACCAGCGTGCCGAACAAAATCAAATAAGGCAGAACTTCATACAGGGCTTAACCAACGAAGAATCATATAACAAACTACTCGAATTGGCTCAATTAAAGGCACTTTCAGAGCGCCTTTTGTTGCAAAAGAAATTTGGCGAAGATTCAACGGCTACCGAGGAAGAAATCGCAAAAAAGAAAATCGATATCATGCTCAGCCTTTCGGCTGCAGCGCAAAAGGTAATCGAAGCTTCGGACGAGGCTATGTTGGAAGCTCTAAAGGATGAAAGCAAGGAAATTACCGATGAGGCCATGCTTGCCATCGAAAATGCAAATGCAATTCTCGATCAGCAAAAGGAACGCCTCAGGGCATTCAAAAACGAAATGGGCATAAATGACGATGGTACGCTTAAGCCCGAAGAAAGAACCCTTGCAGGAGTTGACGCGAAAGAACAGGAACGGCTTGGCAGCCTGGAAATGATGGCGCACGAATTTAAAACTTTCGAAGATTACGAAGCCGCCAAAACACGGGTGGTACAAGAGGCCATGTTGGAGCGACTGGCTATTTATCAGAATTATGCGCAAAATGTTAGCAGCTTTGCGCAAGCCGGCACAAACTTAGTTACCGCGTTGCAAGATGCCGAATCGGGCGCAATCGACGAAAAAGTACGCAAAGGCATCATCTCCGAAGAGGAGGGTGCCGAACAAAAAAAGAAGGTTCAAAAAAAATATGCCGATTTTCAGTTTGCCATGCAGGTGGCTCAAATTATATCGAGCACCGCATTGGCTATTATGCAGGCCTGGGCACTGGGCCCGATTATCGGCGCATTTATGTCGCCAATAATTGGCGCAACGGGTGCAGCACAAATTATAGTTGCAAACCAGCAGCGTAAAGCAGCTAAAGGTCTTAAAACTGGTGGTTATACCGGTACAGGTTCGGACGATACTGTTACAAACTTTGTGCATGCCAACGAATTTGTCGCCAATGCAAAGGCCGTCCGCAATCCCGAAGTGAAGTCGATACTCGATGTGTTCGATTTTCACCAGAAAAACAACACCATCCATACGCTAAACGTCGATGGCATTCTGCAATCGTTACCATCCGCCGGCGGATTCAAAGCAGGCGGCTACACTTCCGGTATTAATACGCCGGCTTCAACTGGTTCAACCCAATCGAACAACGTTCCACAAGGCCAATCGCTCGATCCCGATTTTCGCGAAGCAATGATAAAGCTCGCAAACGAGGGCGTAAAGGCTACAATCCCCATGTTTCACGATTCGGGTAAGGGTGCCGACACGCTTTCCGATGCGCTCACTAAAATATCTCGTGTAATCGACAATATAAATAAATAGCCATGCTGAATTTAAAGATTAACAACATTACGGCAAAGCTGCCCGATAAAACCTCTGTGCGCATCATCCGCAAAAACTTTATGCTCGAACGTAATAGCGAATTTTCATTGCCAATCCAGCTCCCGCTGTCGGTCAATCGTTCTATTTTTGGTTTCCCCGAACGCCCTGGCTTTCCGGGAACACGTGCAAAGTCTCTGGATTTTAATCTCTCGGCAAATGGTATGTTCGTAACATCGGGCAAAGCCAATGTTACGGGTATCGAAAACGAAAATATCGAAGTAACCCTGAAGGGTAGCTTGCCCATATTGCTCTCTGAAATTAAAAACAAAACCCTTGCCGACCTTACCGGCTGGCCAACCGAAACTGGTTTAGTAAACAAAACTACGCTTCAGCTTAACGATATTCTTAATGCTTCACTGGTGCAGGATGCTAAAAATTATATCGGTTTCCCAATCTATAACTATGCTGGTTCAGGCCACTACATCAACCATTATAGCCCAAATCTTGATTCCTTTGATGTACCTCAAACCTATTGTCCGGCAGTTTTAGTGCAATTTCGGTATCATTATATACTCCGCACAGTATGGTCTGTTTTGGGATATGCTGTTACCGAAAACTATTTCGATTCAACGCCCGAGCTTCGTAATATCACTGTGTTCAACGCCATGAATATAAAGGGGCTTACAGGTTCAGAACTAAAACTATTGGCATTTGTGCCAGGAAAAATGCTGGTTTCCGATTTTTTGTTTTCGGTACTCGGTTTCGGGGCAGTTTTCGATGTCGATTCGCACCAACGCACGGTGCGCATATTTTATGGCGGAACCTCTGCGCAAGTTAAGCCACTTACCGTTACCGATAAGTGGGAGTTTGACCCTGCCGGATACGATGGATACGATATTTCGTTTACTCAACCTTCGGGTACTGACCAATATGCCACTTCCGAAACGGGTAAATATGAAGATGAAATTGTGGTATCGGGTACCTTTGCAAGCAAATCGGCGTTCCCGGCTGCCAGCAGTAGTTGGAAGGATGGTTATCTGATTGCATCCGATAATCAGTTATTGTACAAATGCGACGGCTCTAAATGGACGGCCGTGGCTGGCCGCTACCTAAATAAACGCACAGGTATCACACGTATAGATATTAAGGCCCCCATATATCCTTTGCTCAATATGTACGATGCCGGCGATGTTCCGTTTATGCCGGCTGTCGAAATCGAAGATTTGGTGGATTATTGGGGTAATGATAAAGATCTTCGCCTTACCATTTTCCGTGGCATAGCGGCAAACGGTATTTATCACTATCCGTTTGCAAACTATTTGGCAGAGTGGGGCGATCATTCGCCTGTGCCCGGTAATACATTAAATATTGTGCCACAAAACATCTACGATTCGCTAAAGGAATGGATCCGAACTGTGGCAAATTCATACTTAGTATCTACTCAAATTATTGGTAGTTCTAATTTTTTTCGCGAGCTCGAACCGCTTACGCTTTATAATATAAATGGCGTAAATGCTGTGTTTTCGAGTATGGCTTGCAAGTTCGATAATCTTGAAGGAAACCGACTATATGATGTCGAATTCCTTGTAAGCATCCCTTTTTAAATTGTCCTTTCAATTTGGATTGCACGCCCATAATTTAGCATCATGTCAGTAACAATAGCATATACGCATAGTGGTATCGGGTTCGCAAAAAATCCGGTTTTCTGTAAGGTTCGAACCAACTTCACAGGTTCCTTAATTTATATCCATTACGATATCGAATTATGGAATGGCTCTGCTTATATTTCGGCCAATCGTGGCGAAGCCCGTTTGGCACAATCGGCCATGGCTGTATTTAATGTGTCGGCCTATTTCGAAGGGTTGTTCTCGTCCGAATTTAACTACCCCGAGCATTTTACAAATATTGCGTTTCATCGGCCTGGTATGGTTGTTCGATACCGGATGAAAGTTTGGGATACATGCATTGTGAATGGTGTTTTGCAAACCTCTATGCCAGCCTATTCCGGAGATTTGTATATGGCCGATGGCGGCATATCGGAGGCGAACCAACTCAACTTTAATACCGCCGGCAATACGCTGTGGAATTGGATGGTCACAAACCAAAAGTTTGTTTCCAACCGCTCCGGCATTCGGGTTACACACCCAAAGGCCGTCGAACGGTTATGGTGGATTGCACGTACATCCGGTTCGCACTCAATCGTTATTAAGTGGAGTGGCAACGGTTCTGACGGTAGTTATACCGAATCGATACCTATGCTTCAGAACCATATGTACGAGTTGGTGGTTTCGCCAAATATTGTCGAAAGCATTGCCGGCCACATGCCGGAAAACTATTCGGTTCAGATACAAAACTTGAGCGAAACTATTGAATACAGCGTTAAAGCCGATAATGTATTCAGTACTAAAACCCTTATATTTAAAACCATGCTGGGTATTTACGATGGCATTACGTTGCTTGGTTCCGAACGGAATGAGCTTAGTTTTACCAGGGCTTTTTACAACATTAATTCCGACAACTTCGATACGAATGGCATGCGGTCCAAAGGCACGGTTTCGGTCAATAAATCGTTTTCGCATACCATTAACTCTGGCTGGATCGAATCCGAAGAAACCATGAATTGGGCACTGGAACTGCTCGAAAGCGACGAAGTTTTCGAGATTAAATCGGGCATTTGCTTTGCTGCAAATGTGGCTACCGAAAAGGTGGTTACCTACGATGAACTCACCAACCAACCGCTGTCATTTTCTGTCGATCTTATTCCGGCTCATTCGCTGCGTGGTAATACCTGGGTGCCCGAACGCACCTTTATCAATCCGCCATACTTCAATAAGCTGGCCAGTTACTACTACAAGGCTCAATTCGACGAAATACTCGACTATTTATCGCCATATCCCGCAATTGTAAACAATGGCAATATAGAATTTGGCGATAGTGAAAATTTAAAACCAGGGTTCGATTTCTCGAACCGGTCGTTCTGGCTTCCGGCAATTGAGGCCGAAACCTGGTACTATTTTAACGAACACCATATCTGCCCCCGCTTATGGCTCACCATGGAAAAAGTAGCACTTTTTGGCACCGCACAAGCCAATGCACGCATTTTTATGCGCGATTATACCACGTATCCGGGTAGCCTTTTGGCCATATTGGTGTATGCCGTTGACTTAACCCCGGAGCAACAAAACATTGTGGGCAAATGGTTAGACACCTATTATTTAATTACCGAAAATGGCGAATACTTGTGGGAAGATGGCGCTTATTTAAAAGAACAGTTTAATCCGTAATTCAAACCAATATGGCAATTCGAGAATCAATACAAACACGTCTGTTTAAATCGCATCAACGTACTGTAAAGCAAATACACTCCGCTTATAATTTTAAAGGTTTTGTAGATATTGGCACAACAGTTACCGGCATGCTCGAAAATGATGTGTATTTAAGTGTAAATACATCTGCAGGTGTTATTCTCGGTATAACCAATATTCAACCATTAACATATTTACTTTTTAATGGCTTAACATGGGTAATTGTTACAACAGATACTATTGCAATTATTGCTCAAACAATTGCTATTCTTACATCAAAAACACAAAAACTAAATGCAGATGGTACTATCAATGCAGCCAATATCGTTTACAATAGTTCATCGCAATTTCAAACAGACCAAGATGTAATTAATGCACTTAATGATATTTTTATTCCTCATGTAAATTCGTTAGGAAATCCTCATAATGTAACAAAGGAACAAATGGGCCTTGAAAATGTAGATAACACATCCGACATACTTAAACCTGTATCATATCCCCAACAGACTGAAATATTTCTTTCACGTTTTGAAAATTATATTTCGGTTCAAGATTTTGGAGCATCTCCCAATAGCCCTGTAGATAATTCAAATGCATTTCAAAGTGCATTTAGCTATTGCTATGAATACAAGAGAAAATTAATGATTCCGGAAGGTGAATATATATTTACCCGTGCAGTCTATATTCCTGATGGGTTATGTTTGATAGGTCATGGAAAATACAACACAGTTCTTAAAACAGCATTTCGCAAAAAAGCAAAATACTTTAAAGTTGGTACTGAAGATTATCAAAAAGCATTAATTGCCGAAAGCTATGTTGCTCGTGATACCGGGGCTGTTTACAATACTGCAACCAATCCAAATTCGGTACCAGAGCTGGATTTGGTTAATGGCCACAACCGATTTCATATAGGTGATGGTTCGTTGGGTTATTACGATGACGATAGGGATACAAATCCTGCCCATCCATTGTATTATCCAAACGATGGAAGCGGATCGTGGACTACATGGAAAGCCGAGCGCGATAACATTAAAGCAAAAGGAATTTGGGTTGGGCTAACCGGACGTGAAAATTATGCAAAAGGCTTGTTAAAATCGACCCAAAAGCCGGGACTGATACATACGCTTGATAATACTTCTTCAGACTATGTGAGAAAACGTGCAGGTTCAATTATGCATACAGGCTTGCGTAATGTTGAACTTCGCGACTTTACTGTCACCACAAATTCGGTAGATAGATCTACCGATTCGGCAATCAATTTCCGTTACGATGCATCCCTTATAGCACCATCATTACGAGAAACCTATGACTCATCTGTCCTTGGTATAAAACTACTTAACCTTAATCTCGAAGAAATTGGCGGTACAGGATATGAGGTTACAAGAGCTGTTCAAAACACTTTAACAAATATTACTGCAAAATCTTGTGCCGGATTTGGTTTTTATATTGATGGTGTTACTTCTACTAATTTCGAAAGTTGTTATGCCAACTCATGTCTGCAAACCGGTTATAAGTTAAGTGGCGTAAATTATTCCACATTATCAGGCTGTGCGGCAGATGGATGTAGTACTGCATATTCGCTTTATAATTGTAATGGAGTTAACTTATTGGCTTGTGGCGCAGAATCATGTAGGTTATTATTCGATCCTGAGGTTACAACAGAAACGGTCTACAAGGGGCGGGCTTATTCAATTCGAAATTCCAAAAACGTTAGTCTTATAAACTGTTATTCAATGACATCGAGAATAACTGTTGCTACTATTGATGGTTTAGATATTTCTGCTGACGACATGAATACCGATTGGAATGAAAGTCGGCACATTTTTGTGGATACATGCACAGATGTGTTAATTGTAAGTCCTGCTTTAAAATCCTTTCAACGAATACGTACAACGCCATTTAAACTTTCAGATGGTTCAAAATGTAACGTAACTGGTGGGATCTATGATCCTACAATACAAGGGAGTCGTGTTTGGCAGGCTCAAAACTTTTTAATCGGAGCTCAATACGAAATACGAGGTGAAACCACAAGGATAAATATTGTAAGTGCTCAGGACGAACTTTCTTTGGCATCTAGCAGCGAAATCCGAACTTATAATCTCGATATTCTGGACCCCGGTATTGTTCCTCATCCCGATGGACATTCAACAGCACTTAAAGCAATGTCGGGTGATGATGGCAATGGAGGTTGGTCAATGCTGGTAAATGGGGTGGCTACTAAAATAGGTCTATCTTCATTCGAATTTCTATATCCATTATCAAACAAAACCGGAGCTTATAATAAATATTGGCAGTGGCGAAATTCGCTTATCCTATTACGAAAAAAGGATGATGTCTCACTTTCAGATCCAAATAATCTTTCAGATTTAAGCTTTAGAGGTTATGTTGATGTACATAATGCTTCTGTAGGAAATCCGGTTAACTGGATTGCTGCTATGGCAGGTACAATGCCGTATAAACTCGATGTAGTAACCGATCGCGATAAAACTTCGCGTATCGATGGTTCGTCTGCAATGTTTGGTTATGGTACTTTTATGTATCAGCAAGACATAGCTCCAATTGCATATAAAGTTCCTGTGACAAATTTTTTGCCTGCTTATACCAAAAACTATGTACATGGTACCCGTACAAAATTGAATTATGATCCATCGGATACTTTAGACTCAACTTCAAACGAAGCGGTTACAATGTTTCATAGTAATACTTTCAGGCTTAATGAAAGCGGCGTTAGAAAGTTTGATCCGGTAACTATTTCAAAATTAAAAGAGAGCAGGCACGATTTGTACAACACTGACATATTACAAGGAATAATTGACAAAGATGGTTACAGATTATTTGCCCTTTTTGGCGATGATGTAGATAAAAAAATACTTGGTTTTGGTGCTGATGATTCAAGTATGACCAAGTTCCTGAGCCGTGATGTTGCTGCCCGAACTGCAATTGAACCACTCGATGTAAATACAGTAACAAATTCAAAAATAGTAAATCGGGTAAATGCTTTAATAAACGCACTTGTAGCCCATGGTTTAATTAAAGTTTGGACAGTATAATATTTCTTTTTCATTGAAAAAAAGCGCATTAATATGAGTACAATTGAATTTACAGACATTGATTTCAACTTGCCAGATGGAGAAAATAAATGTTTTTACAGGGGTGCAGAGCAATGCCGCAGAAGCATACAGGATAGCAGAGTTAATTAGAGAGTTCATTAAACAACTAAACTAACATAGACATTAAAACAACAAAATGATAATAGATAACTACTGCACAGGCAGATGTATTAAAAATATACGAATAACAACAACAACTCAAAAAACATCAATATGAATCAACTTGTAAACATTGGCACTAATTACAGTTTTGTAGCAGGTAGCCGGGCAATTACAGTTATCAACCAGCAGGTTATAACTGTCGAGAATGTGGCGCGCATATACAATCTTACACAAGATGTAATGCTATACGATCGCTCAAGCCGCATCCGCAAGGGCGATATAGATTCGGTATCGAACCAAACAATAAATCTTAGCGATGGCGTGCCGGCATTGGCCACTGGCGATAAGTTGGTAATCTTATTGTGGTTGAAACCATCTGTAAGAATAAGTACATCAACCGGAAAACCAACAGGCACGGCGGACAACATCGACACCACTGATGGCACTGTAATTTACAAGGGTTTCAAGAATGAAGACGGAACATACACAATCTCAAAAACCACAATTGCAAATAATTTAATTACAACTTTGTGGAGTTCGGGGGCTTGGGCAAATCGTTTAACCTTAATATATTCATAATATGAAAGCAAGATACGACCCCTTATTAGGGGAAATAAGAGATTATGAAGTTAATGCGGCTGATATCGTCTGGAGCACAAGCATCTACTCACCGGCCTATGGTGTGGAATGGGATATAACCAATGCCGACCCGAGCAGCTTAGTGCGAATTGGCGACACAAGTTTGCATAGAATTCTCCCTGTGCAATCACAACAGATATTGCACATTGTTAACAATTCAGGGGCGGAGGTTTATGCACTCGACGGCAACGACATTACAAAAAAAAGTAGCGGTTCGCCTTCGGTTTTAAGCGGAGCTGATGGACATATATGCGCAAAACTGAACGGGTATTGGTTTAAATACGAAGAGCAGGGCAATAAGCGGAGATTCTGGATGTCAGCAACAAAGATCATAGGTTCTAATTGGATGCCCGGGGGCGAATTATCATTCGACCATGCAGCCATAAACCGAAGCACCGGTGCGCTTGCATCTGTTATAAATAATACAGCGACATATCGCGGTGGCGACAATGCGAGCGCGGCTGATGGACTCGCCAATAGTCGGCTTGGTATGCCCGTTACAAACATGGGGCTGAACCAATTTCAGGCGGCAGCGCAACTGCTGGGTGCAAATGCACATGCGTACTATGTGGGGCTTTACGCCAATTTATTTTGGCGCATAGTTGTTGAGTTTGCAACATTCGACAGCCAAAAGCCCGTGAATTACGCACTCGATGCCAACTTTTACAAACAAGGAGGACTCGGCAATGGCGTCACGACGGTAAACGGAACGACATGGAATACATTTAACGGTTCCAATCCTCTTGTTAAGATAGGATGCGGAACTAATGCTGGGCACAACTTCACTGGCGAAGTGAGTTATGTAATTACCGATCTCGGAGGAACCGGAGTGAACGAA
>QKHT01000138.1 GCA_003249935.1 Bacteroidota bacterium | reverse complement strand
CCGATTTATCGGTTCTTTCGAAAATACAACAGGCCGACGTGCCCGATAATCTGGCAAAAAAAATTGAAGCACGCCTTAACGCACTTAAAACAGTGCAGATAGCCCCACGGCCAATGGTAATTTCCATTGCGGCCGCTGCCATTGCCCTGCTCATTTTCAACGCCATTATACTCCATTCGGCCATGAATGCACGCCACGTACAAGCCGATTATTCGCATATATCATTTATAGAACAAAACGACTTATACCATGAATAAGCAAAAACTACTACTTATTGTTGTTATATTTTTAGTTGGGCTGAACCTGGTGCAACTCATATTTATCCTGTTCAAAATAGAGGCTAAAGTGCCGGTAACAGCATCGCCGCGCGAAATAGTGATTGAAAAACTCAGCTTCGACAGCATGCAGATTTGCCAATACGATTCGCTGATTGCACAACACAAACAACGCATTTTACGGGCAAACCGACGCATAGAACAATTGAAGAACGAACTTTACCAATCGCTCGAAACAGGTTCAACCAAAATAAAAGACAGTCTGATCAATGAGATTACCGACGTAAGATGGCGCATCGAAAACACCAATTACGACCATTTTTATGCTATTAAACAAATTTGCGACTCAAGCCAGCAACTCAAATTCAACGATTTAGCACACGAACTAAACGCTATTTTCACTTTGTATCAAAAAAAACAAGCCGAAGCGAAGGATTGAGTACAGGGTGTCGTCTAACCTTTTAAATAAAACAAAAAGGCGACATGACCATAAAGATTGAAAACAAAAAGATACTTCGCACAGGCATATTGACATTGGCCATATGGCTGTTGAACCACAATTTGGCCGAGGCCGCTACATGGCGATTTGCGGTAATGAGCGATACACACGTGGGCGTATCGGATACCGCGGCCGAAATGATTCCGTTTGTACTTGCCGACAGTGTGGATCTGGTGCTGGTATCGGGCGACATTGCAGATGCCGGCAAAGCCTGTACGCCAGCCAAGTTACGTACACAACTCACCCAATGGAAATCCGTTTTCGCCCCGCTTTATAATAATGGCGTGGCGGTGTATCCCATTCGCGGCAATCACGAAGCCGACGCTCAGAAAAACATTTCCGTTTGGAACGATTTTTTTTCGGGTGCCGACACGCTGCCTCAAAACGGGCCGGATGGCGAGAAAAACCTCACCTACTCTTTCAACCACAAAAACGCATTCTTTGTAGGCTTAGACAATTACGTTAACATACACACTGTAAACCAGCCTTGGCTCGACCAACAATTGGCCGAAAACACCCGGCCGCATGTGTTCGTATTTGGTCACGAAGCGGCTTTTAAGGTGTTTCATGCCGATTGCCTCGACGATTCGGTGGCTAAACGCAATGCGTTTTGGGAAAGTTTGGCCAATCACAATGTAAAAACGTACTTCTGTGGTCACGACCATTTTATAGATGTATCGCGCATTGACAATGGCGACGGGAATATAAACAACGACGTGTACCAATATTTGGTAGGAGCAAGCGGCGGCTGGCTCATGTCGAAATACAACTATAACGGTGCAAACTCGCCCTATTGGCCCAAATCACTCTTTCACGATGCAGAGCATGGTTATGCACTGGTAGAGGTAAGTGGCGACGAAGCCACCGACTACAACATTACCATTACATGGAAAAAGCGCACGGTAAATCCGCTGACATCCGATGTGGAATATTTGGCTACACCACAGGTGATAAAATACGCTGCGAGCCCACATACCGCCATCATAAAAGTTCCCGAAGCCAAAGTGGCTAAACTGACCATTGAACCCAATCCGGCCGGAAGCGCATTTACCATAAACGGTACCGGCGGCAAAACAGATATTTACAACAATCCGGGAACCAGAATATGGTCGGGATATATTAACGGAACCGAAACGTTGAGCACTGCAAATTTCGCCAACGGCATTTATCTTGTCGTGCAGGCTACCGGTTCAGCCAAACTAATTATAAAACATTAATAAGAGATCCGCATGAATTCGACCATTTTAACCATTAGCACCCTGGTGCTGCAAGCCATAATGACCACGGCCGCAATCGGCCAATCGCTAAGTTACCGCATTGCCGGCACAGGGCAAACCAATTCGTACAACAACACCGCCATTATTTCGTTGCCCGCCTTGGGTGAACCGTTTTACGGGCAAAACAGTAATCATCCGGGCAATGTACCCTCGTATACCGACAATGGCGATGGCACCATTACCGATAATATTACGGGATTGATGTGGGAAAAATCGCCCGAACGAAACAACGACGGCGTAATTAACTATGCCGATAAAATGACTTACGCAACGGCATTGGCCAACGCATCGTTGTGCAAAACAGCAGGTTATACCGACTGGCGGTTGCCAAGCATAAAAGAACAGTACTCACTAATCATGTATTATGGGGCTGAACCGAATCCTACAAGTACGTCGCAGGGTACGGCTGTACCATTCATCAATACCAACTATTTTGCGTTTGGTTATGGCGATATTAATTCGAGTGCACACGGTGCCACATCGGACGAGCGGCTGATTGACGCACAGTATGCCACCACTTCGTTGTATGTTTCGACCACAATGAACAATTCGCCGACCATGTTTGGCGTTAACTTTGCCGACGGCCGCATCAAAGGCTATCCATCAGGTAATCAAAAGAAATATTACGTGCTGTATGTCCGCGAAAATAAAGCTTACGGTCAGAACAACTTTACCGATAATGGCGATGGCACTGTTAGCGACAATGCCACCGGCCTGATGTGGATGCAAAACGATAACGGTTCACCCATCATGTGGGAAAATGCGCTCAGCTATGCCGGGGCGGCCACGTTTGCCGGCCATTCCGATTGGCGATTGCCCGATGCCAAAGAGTTACAAAGTCTGCTCGACTACAGCCGTTCGCCGGCCACCACCGGTTCGGCCGCCATAAATCCGTTATTTAACTGCACCGCCATTACCAACGAAGC
>QKHT01000018.1 GCA_003249935.1 Bacteroidota bacterium | reverse complement strand
CTTAGGAATCTGGCTATGTATGATGTGAAAAATCAATCTATTAAAAACCGTGTGATGAGCCTCTCTATGATTTGCTTTTTAGATTAAATACGTTATTCGCTTTAAATATTTTCTTCATGCAAAAGTCTTTTAAATTACTTGTTATAGTATGTTTACTGGGTTTGGTGGTGTTGGTTAATGCGCAGGTAAAAATGGGTCCGAAATTAGGGCTCAACCTTTAATAATTCCACCCGATACGGACGCTTTACAGGTTAAAGTGTCCGTTTTTATTGTAATTATATCCTGAATTGTACACAATTGTTTTGTATGCCGTATTATATTTTAATTTTGAGTTCAAATTCTAATAGAACACGTCGCAATGAAATTTAAAATCCTAAAACACCTCCTGCCGGTGCTTTTCGCATGTTATTCTGCGGGGGGTCTGGCGCAACAAAAAACGGTGGCGATTCAAACCGACAGTCGCGATAAACAAGTCGCCTTTGCTGCTTCCGAAATTCAGCGTGCCGCCCTTACCGCCGGATATGGCGTAACCGTAGCGCAAAAGGTTCAGCCAAAAACCAATGCCTTACTTACCGTAGTTTTGGTGGCCGATTCGGTTCAGGCCAAAAAAATATGTGGCGATTTTGGGTTGAACCGCCCCGCCTCGTTCCAATGGCAATGTTATGCGGTTCGAACCGTAACCAATGGCGGCAAATCGGTGGTGTACATTCTGGCCGGCGATTATAGCGGGGCCATGTATGGCGGATTGGATGTGGCCGAGGCGATTAAGTTGGGCACCATCGGTTCGCTCGCCAATACCGACAATAAACCGTATCTGGCACACCGGGGTATTAAGTTTAATATTCCGCTCGATTTGCGCACGCCGAGTTATACCGACCCGAGCGATGCCGCACAACAAAACATACCGGTGGTGTGGGAGCTTGGTTTCTGGCAGCAGCAGTTCGACGAAATGGCCCGCAACCGTTATAATACCATTAGCTTATGGAATCTGAATCCATTTCCATCCTTGGTAAAAGTGCCCGAATATCCCGATGTCGCCCTCAACGATGTGTGGCGAACCACCGAAAAACTCGACGACCATTTTGGTGGTTCGGGTGCCGATTTCGTTACCGATAAGATGCTGAAAAACCACGAGGTGGTTAAAAAGATGACCATCGACCAAAAAATTGTCTTTTGGCGCAAAGTGATGGAAATGGCCCGCGACCGTGGTATTGAAGTGTACTGGTTTACATGGAATATTTTTATGCATGGCGAACAGGGCAAGTACGGCATAACTACCAGTCGCAGCAACGAAACTACGGTGAAATATATGCGGGCCTCGGTGCGCGAACTGGTGCTGACTTATCCGCTGCTGGCCGGTATTGGCATTACTGCGGGCGAAAATATGGGCAAAGGCGAAGAAAAATACACCAACGAAGCGTGGCTCTGGAATACCTATGGCCAAGGTGTGGCCGATGCCGTAGCCAAACAGCCGGGACGGAAAATACGTCTTATCCACCGGTTTCACATGACGGGATTGTCGGATATTAATACCGCTTTTAAAGATTATCCCGGTACGGTAGATTTGAGCATTAAGTACTCCATCGCGCACATGCTGTCGATACCCAATCCGCCATTTGCCAACGGGGCGTTCGAAATAATGCCGGCTACGCAAAAAACATGGCTCACCGTACGCAACGACGATGTGTATAGTTTTCGTTGGGGCAACCCGACGTTTGCCCGGGCTTATTTTACAAATATTCCGCATGTAGACCGTGTAGAAGGCTTTTACATGGGGCCCGATGGGTATTGCTGGGGACGCGATTTCCTGGATTGGAACACCTCCGAACCACGTCAGTTGATAATACAAAAAGGGTGGTACAACTTTATGCTTTGGGGTAGGTTGAGCTACAATCCGCAACTACCCGATGCGCTCTTTCGGCAAACCATACAACAACGATTTCCCGATGTCCCTTCGGCCGATATGATGCAGGCATGGTCGGCCGCGTCGATGGTGTTTCCGTGGACAACCCGCTTGTGTTGGGGCGATATCGACGTTAAATGGTTGCCCGAAGCCTGCTGGAGTCACCCGCGTTTTAAGGGGTTTTATACCGTTAAGGATTTTATGTTGGTTGAACCGGTGGCGGGAAGTAACATCCGTAATATTACGCAATGGGCTCAGGATTATGGTCGCAACGTGCCCGACAGTTTACTTTCGCCGTTGGCCGTAGCCGATTCGCTGTCGAAATATGCCCGCATGGCCATGGCTTCGTTGCAAAAGCTGCCATCATATAATGTAACTTCGCCCGCTGAGTACGACCAAACCGCCGGCGATATTGAGGCGTTTGCCACCATCGGGTTTTATTACGAAGAAAAGATTCGTGCGGCTTGTGCCTTGGCATTGTATAACTTTTATGGTGTGGAAAAAGATAAGGCCGATGCGGTGAACCATCTGGTTCAGGCCAAAAGTTATTGGGAAAAGTACGCCACAATCTACGATGCGAAATATAAACCCGCCTTGTACAACCGCGTGGGATTTGTAAATATTCCGCAGTTGGTAGAAAAAACCGCGCAGGATATCGAAATGGCCAAAAGCTGGAAGCCGGGCGATATCAAAGAATATGTGAATAAAAATCGTACCGAAGTGCCGTTCAGGTAGGTAACCCCGGCATGGGGTTCAGCCCAAAATATGGTAAAAACCTGTCCGTAATTGGGCAGGTTTTTACATTTAGTTCAAAATTAGTGCTTTAGTATACCGATTGGCTTTGTGGTTTTTAAGAAATTTTTAATTTTGTAACTCATTACAACCGAAAAAAAACTATGTATTACGCCAATCTGCTTAAAAAAGTAAAAGTGCTGCTTTATGGCCTTCCGGTGGTTTCGGTGATGGTCGCTGCACAACCATACCAAAATTACAACGCCGGTTTCCGGTTTCTCGAAATGGATATTGCCCAACTTCAGCAGGGTTACCGCGAGGGGAAATTTACGGTAAAAGAGGTGGTTCAGGCCTATATCGACCGGATTAATGCGCTCGACCGTAATGGCCCGGTGCTTAATTCGGTAATTACCATCAATCCCGATGCACTGGCCATAGCCGGGCAGTGCGACCGGGAATTATACCGCCTGCCACAGGCGGGCAGCTCGATGTTTGGTATCCCGGTAATACTTAAAGACAATATCGATACACACGATAAAATGCCTTGTACGGCCGGTTCGCGGGCATTAATGCAATCGTACCCGCTTGCCGACAGCGATGTAGCTAAAAAACTACGTGCCGCCGGGGCCATCATTCTGGCAAAGGCTAACCTAAGCGAATGGGCCAATTTTCGCGGGCAACTCTCTACCAGTGGCTGGAGCGGGGTTTTAGGGCAAACGAAAAACCCGTACAGACTTAACCGAAACCCGTGTGGTTCGAGCTCGGGATCGGCTGTGAGTGTATCGGCCAACCTTACGATGGTGGCCATAGGCACCGAAACCGATGGTTCTATTGTTTGTCCTGCACAAGCCAACGGCATTGTGGGCATAAAACCAACCGTGGGTTTGGTGAGCCGCACCGGCGTGATTCCGATTTCGAGTACACAGGACACGCCCGGACCGATGTGTCGCACGGTAAAAGATGCCGCCATTTGCCTTGGCGCATTGGTCGGTGTCGATAGCGCCGATAGACAAACGCTGGGTTCGAAAGGGAAATTTCGTACAGATTATACTGTTTTTTTGAACCCCAACGGTCTTCGGGGTAAACGCATCGGATTTTTTAAGGGTGGCTATGGGGCCAATTTTAAGGTCGATACGCTGCTGGTTCGGGCCATAAACAACATGAAACAACAAGGTGCCGAGATTGTGGAAATTGGCGGCATCTCCAACTCAACGGTTGATGGTTATTCGTTCGAAATAATGCTTTATGAATACAAAGACGGGCTGAACCGTTATTTTAAATCGCTGGGACCCAAGGCCCCGATAAAGAGTATTACAGAACTGATTGCCTATAACGAAAAAGATAGTGTGGAATTGAAGTACTTTAATCAGCATTTTTTAATAGAAGCCAATAAAAAAGACGGACTGAATTCGAATGGCTACAAAGAGGCCTTGGCCGGCTTGATGAAAGGAAGTCGCAACGATGGCATCGACCGTGTGATGAACGATGGTCACCTCGATGCCATTATGGCCGTTACGGGCAGTCCGGCCTGGAAAACCGACCTGATAAATGGCGATAGTTTTCAGATTGGCACTTCGTCGCCGGCGGCACAGGCGGGTTACCCCAATATTACGGTGCCCATGGGGCAGGTAGATGCACTGCCTGTGGGTATCTCCTTTTTTGGCAGGGCATGGAGCGAACCGGTATTGATTGAAATTGCTTACGCCTACGAAAATGCTACACATCACCGCGCTGTGCCGCAGTTTTTAAACCACGAATAAAACGATTCCATCTAAAATTATGAAACCATTTTCATCGCGCTTGCAAGTGGTAGATGCCCTGCGGGGTTTTGCCATTGTATCTATTATGCTTTTGCATAACATCGAGCATTTCGATTTTTATTTTACGCCTGCAAATCTGCCCGCGTGGATGCCGGCTATCGATAATGCCATTTGGGATACGTTGTTTTTTCTCTTTGGCGGAAAGTCGTACGCTATTTTCGCTTTGCTCTTCGGACTTACGTTTTTTATTCAGGACGATAATCAGACACGCAAGGGCAAGGACTTCCGAGGGCGGTTTGCATGGCGGTTGCTGCTTTTGCTGGGGTTCGGGACTATTAACTCGGCTTTTTATCAGGGCGATATTCTTACCATCTACGCCATTTTGGGGTTTGTTCTTATTCCGGTGGCGCGGTTAAGCGATAAGGCGGTGTTTTGGGTAGCCACGGTGCTCATGGTTCAGCCCTATATGTGGGTTACGTTTATTCATGCGGTTCAGAACCCCGAAATGGTGGTGGCTAATCCGGTGTCGTGGTCGTATTTTGGTCGAATGGGCGATTATGTGACGGGCAGTTCGCTTGGTGCGCTGCTTTGGGGTAACTTAACCAACGGCAAATTGGCGGTGTTTCACTGGACGTGGGAAAGTGGGCGCGTGTTTCAAACCTCGGCACTGTTTATGTTTGGCATGCTGGCCGGCCGGCGCGGGTTGTTTGTGCCGGGCGAAAACCAAAAACGCTTTTGGATTCGTGCCTTTATGGTGGCCGTTGTGGCTTTTACTGTTTTGTTTTATCTGAAAACTAACCTCAAAGGGTGGATCGACATTAAAGCCATTCGCCGCCCTTTGGTCGAAATTGTAACCACATGGGCTAATATGGGTTTTATGATGGTGTTGGTTTCGGGCTTTGTATTGCTGTTTCAATCGGCTATTGGCCATCGCATGCTGCGTGTTTTTTCGCCCATAGGCCGCATGAGTCTCTCTAACTATATGATACAATCGATCATTGGTTCATTCGTGTATTACGGTTTCGGTCTTGGACTTTATGAGTATACCGGTTCAACCTATTGCCTTGCTATCGGTTTGGTTTTGGCGGTATTGCAGGGTATTTTCAGCACCTGGTGGATGAGCCGACATAAATACGGGCCGCTCGAAGGTTGGTGGCATAAAGCCACCTGGATATAAAAAAACGGGGGAATGGTGAATTTTTGAGCACCGTTCCCCCGTTTTCAATTTGGTGGTTATCGTATGGTGGCGTTGCGGTCGCATACCAATTGGCCATCTACAAGCTTCAGTTCGGCCATTTGCAACACGCTGCGGCGGTTGTCGGTTGGTTGTTTATATACCGGCATGCCCGAAGTATAATCGCGCCACGGTTCAACATGATAAATAATAAAGGCGCGGTCGTTTTGCACGATTACACTGCAATGGCGGGCCATGCTGTTGTCGTTTTTGCGTGAACCGGGTGTTTCGAGTATGGTGCCCTGAAATTTCCAATGTTCGGCATCGCTGCTTTTATACACAAAAAGGCCTTTGTGCGGGTCGGTAATGAGCCAGTAGCTGCCTTTCCAGTTGAAAATGTAAGGGGCTTCCTCGAAATCGCTACCCGATGCTTTGGCGTTAAACACATCGCTTTGCGAAAAGCCGCAGTTTTTCCACGTTTTCATATCGGTGCTTTCTAAGTGAAAAAGTTGGTTCTTTTTGGCGTTGGCCGGTTTTGCTTTGAACCACACATGAAAGGTATCGGCCTTTTCGAACACCGTGGCATCGAGTGCATCGTATTCGTCGCCATGCATATCGGCAACTTTGGTCCATCCGTTTATCGGATTGTTTTGCGGCGCAACATAATGTACAATTTTCGATGGACCGCCCCATGCACCGCGTTGGGTGTTGGTGTCGGGTTTCCAGGTTACAAACATGTGCAGTTGGTCGCCTTTGGCAATCATGGCCGGTGCCCAGAATGTTGAGGGCATATCTTTGTTCCCGCCAATACCATCGAACTTGCAATATCCCATAAATTGCCAGTGGCGCATATCGGTCGATTTAAGTACGCCGATGGGCGTGGCCACAAAATTCTCCTCAATAAGACTCCGTCGCGAAGTGTAGTAGATATACCAAGCCTTGTCGCCGGGATTGTAGATGATTTCGGGATCGCACGATCCGTAATAGTTTGGGTCGGTAAAAAGCGGTGCAGGTACCGTTTTGCACCGGGTAAACAATGCGATGCCCATAAATACCAAAACAGCAAAAACGGGGAAGCGCGAAAATCTGAGTTTCATAATGTGTTGCAATATTTAATTCAGTTCAAAAGTATACGATTATTTAATGCTGTTGTGTGAGTAATTCTTCGAATAACGTTGTTTTTTGTGCGATTTCGGGTGGATATGTTCATTCCATGGGACTTTGTATGTTGTTTGTTTGGCTGAACCGTACGCGCAGGGTTCGTTCATCGATTTTTGTTATTGAAGCGTCGTGCACTTTTGGGCACTAATGGGAAAATATTAACAAAAAACCACTATTTTCGTACCACTTATCACTTTTAAACATGCTTGTATGAAATCCATTGTTCTATTGCTCTGTTTGATGGCCAATCTGGCAGTCGTATCGGCCGCCGACCTGCTAACCTCGCCCCATGGTTCCGATCAGTTTATATTTAAAATTACGGCAGACGAAGCCCGCAAACTTGTGGAATCGGACTTCAAATTGTTCGATACCACCATGCTGCATACCCCGGTGGATACGGTGGGCTACAATGAGGTTATTTCGGAAAATAAGCTATGCACGGGGAATTACATTGTGGTGAAGGTTGTGGAAAACACATTAGTATGTTATCCTCTGTATCGTTGCCCATTTAATGTTGAAATAGTTTCTGTAAAAAATGGGGTTATGTTATTTGTAACTGATTCAGGTGGCAAACGAATAAATAATGCATCAATTCAAGTAAACAATAAAACAGCCACATACGATAGTAGCATCCAGGCTTATTTCGTTAAGAGTAACGTATTCCCAAATACCGTTATTGTTGAATTTAGCGGTGTATTAGCCTGTTATAAGTTACATTTAAGAACAGAAATGTCACGAATCATTAAGCCGTTTATGAGAATTTTTACATTATTTGATTATCCGATTGATTTTATAAAAAACGAATGTTTAGCCTGGTTTAAGTTCAGAAATTTGAATAGGAAGTCGAAGAAAAATGACCGTGGTAACTCAAATGAATTTAACGGCTATTTGGTTTTTAATAAAACGCAGTTTTCGCCGGGAGATACTGTAAAAGGTAAAGCATTTGTTGTTGATTTCAAAACCGGAAAACCAATTAAAACACAAAGTCTTGATGTACAGTTAAACAATCCATCCATTACTGTTACGAAAGCGATGAAACATTTAGATGGAACGTATGATTTTTCGTTTGTACTGAACGATAGTTTGGGTTTAAGACTGGATAATCCAATTTTTGTGAGAATTTGTGATGGTGAAAATGTTTTGATTTCTCATTCGTTTTTTTACTCTGATTATGAATTGAAGAAAGTTCAATTAAACGTTGATGTGAAACCTGTTTTTATGAATGGTGAGCCGGTAGAAATTTTTTGTCGAACTTATAGTGGCAATGGAATGCCCCGATTCGATGGTACAATTAATCTGGTTGCACAAATGGCGTTATTAAATGAGTCATTTTTTGATGATGGGTGTATTCGTGATACGCTTTGTTCAATTATTGAACCAGTGGATAAGAGTGGTATTACAAAAATTGTTATTCCGGATAGTGTTTTTCCAAAAGCAAATATCAGTTTCAATTTGAACATAGAGTATGTTTCTGCGGATAAAAATATTGCTGATAAAAAGTATCTGATCCAATATGTCTTCAAAAAGGAGCAGTTTAGTTCGGAGTATAGTACTAATGGAGTTCTATTGAGTTTATTGCAGAATTCAACACCAAAAGATACGGTAATGGAAGTGATTGCCGCTGACAGAGAAGGTGGTGTTTTGTGGAAAAAGAAACTAAAACTGCCTTATCAGGCACAAATCGAACCCGGTGTGTCGAATTATTATACTGTTAGTAATGGTGTTCAAAAAGAGTTTGTTAGTGATGAATTATTTGAACCAATAAGTTTACAGACTAAACTTATAGAAGGCAAAGTGTCATTCGAATTGAAAAATCCATTTGGTTTGAAGTTCAATTTTATCTGTTCAACTTCGGATAAATCGATAAAAGGTTTCGAACTGAATTTTCCCGAATCTCTTTCCTTGAAAAAGGATCAAATGCTGAATGTGTCGATTTTCTATTTGTGGAAGGGGGGGCTTCAATCGTTGATTAAAGAGGTTAAGAACAGTTCTAATGAGCTAAATATTTTGGTCAATAATCTGTCCGATACTATAGGGGTAGGTGGTGAGCAGGTTGTGGAATGTCAGGTGTTGGATTATAAAGGTAAACCTGTTGAAGATGTTGACATTACTGCTCTGTCTACAGCATTTTCGATGATGCCTTTGTATCTTGATTTGCCGAAGTATGAAAAATTAAAGGAGCCCATTTCTCCTAACTCAAACTATTGGTCTAAAGATGTTTATCAGCGGATTGCAATGTTAAATGCCGCTAATTTAGATCGCTATCGTAATAAGTTACGTGTTGATTCTATTGATTATTTCAAATTTATTTATCCTAAAGATGGCTTTTTTGTCCAGTCGGTATCGAAAGTGGCTGTTACTCAGGTTTCTCCATACATAGTTGATGGTGGAATTATTCAAAAGGTGCATTATGTTAAAATCAATAATGAACTTAAATATGTAGGTGCTGCTAATACATCAAATCCGTACTCATTTACTGTAATGCCTGGCAAGTTGAAAATAGAGGTTAGAACCAATAATCATTTAATTACTATCACTGATTATGCCGTTGAACGAGGTAAACGCAACATTCTTTCGCTAACTTTCGATTGTAAGAAAAATAATGTAACTGTACAGCATATTGGGGCATTAACTCCCGACGAAAAGAAAATGCTTCGATCTTCCTTACTTGTGATGGATTTCTTTAAGAAGCAATCGACAGCTTGGTTACGCCATGGCGATAGGCTCTTTGACCTTTTCGACAATATAAAGGATAGCAATTTGGTTGTTGGTCCAATAAGTTATGTGAAATTCATTTTAAGGCGCGATATAAAAACTGTTTATGAATTAAAGACCGATTTGAATTATAAATATCAGTTTGAATATGATCCGTTTACGGTTATAAGGACTTTCATTAATGAGGACTTTAAGTCAAAGTTGCTGGACAATGTGATGAAGCCAACCTTTTATGAAAACGCAATTTTGCCTGAAGAATTTAATGAAATTGCGATAAAAAGATATGATGACATCCGCTCTCAACGAAATGAATATGAAGATTCTAATGCCGAAAATTCCAATACATCGGTCCGGTTTAATTCTAAAGGATGGTCGGATTCAAATCGTCCGATAGAGTGTATTCTAATGCCAAATAACCCGAAGATTAAGCCTGTTCTGTTTGAATTTGAAGATAAATGGTTTTATAATATTGCACCTGGTCGGTACCGTTTTTTTGTGTTGGCCGAAAATGAAATTGCATTTGAAAAAGTTGTTGAGTTTAAGGATAATTGCTTAAATGTACTTTCAGTAAAAAATATGACTGCAATAAGCAAAACTCAACTGTACAGTTATACTCCAAACATTGTACCCAATAAACTCTTTTGGCCCCGATCTTACAAAACCAAACTCAACCAACCTGTTATCCCCGGAAATGCAAAATATATCATCAGTGGTAGAGTTGTTGACAAGACTAATGCATCCGGGGCATGTATAATTTCAATATTCAATCAATATGGTAAAGAGATATACCAGTTACCTGTTTGGAACGAATTTGTTTTGAAATCGGATGTTCTGCCTTTTTTAGTGAGTGTAAAAAAAGATGGATTAATTGCTCAACAATTTTATGTGAAGAACGATAAGGATTTATTGATAATTCTGGATGAAGAACACCCAACGAATGCACTACCTGTTAAACAGCAAAGAAATTTTCATTTCGCTCATACCGAAATTGTTGATGATATGGTACTATATGATGAAGAAGGATGCGACGTTTTGGAGGATATTTATATTCCAATAACCAGACAATCTTCTCTTTCGCCACCTCCACCTCCTGCACCGCCTATGTTGTTAATTGATGGTGAGATAGAGATTTCCGAACCTTCCTCCCTCCGCACCTCTTTTTCCGATTATGCATTTTGGGAACCGGCGTTGCGGACCGATAAGGATGGCAAGGTATCGTTTAAGGTAAAGTTTCCCGACGATGTCACTACATGGAATGCCACGTTTATTGCCATGAATGGCCATAAACAATCGGGCATGGTTCAAAAGCAAATTCGGGCTGTTAAACCGCTATTGGCCGAACTCTCGGTGCCACGTTTTCTGCTGGCCGGCGATAGTGCCTCGGTAATCGGTCGCGTAACGAACTACACCGGCGATACGGCGCATTACACCACCACCTTCGCAAGCAAAGGGCATACCCTTCGCACGCAAACCAATGCGGTTCAGCCCTCATTGGTCGAAAAACAGATGGTTGTAGCCAGTACCGATACCTTTAAAGTGAAATACACAGCCAGTGGCAATGGTGGGGTTTTCGATGGCGAGGAGCGCGAAATTCCGGTATTGCCCGTTGGCACCGTCGAAACGGAAGGCCGCTTTTACCAACTCAAAAACGATACCACCGTCACCTTTACTACGCCCGAAAATGGCCGCATCCAACTTTTTGCAGCCACATCGTTACTTGGTGCGCTCGAAAACGAAATGGAAAAGCTGCGGCTGTATCCGCACCTTTGCAACGAACAAAACGCCTCGCGACTAAAGGCCATGCTGGCGCAAACGGTTCTGTGTAAAGC
>QKHT01000317.1 GCA_003249935.1 Bacteroidota bacterium | reverse complement strand
GGTCGGCCGGGAAGATCGATGGCGTTTGGTTTTCGGCAAAGAGTCATTTGCCGTTTATTGCCAACACCAAAGGTATTTCGCTCGAACGACTATCGGCTTTGGAAAGTGGTTTGGTGGCATCGAACTGGCGATCGGCGGCACAAACCGCTGGCGGTGCTACGCCGGGGTTGCCCAACTCGCAAGCGGCAGCTTCAGCCGAAGAGATTTTGCAGCTTACGGTTCAACCAAAAATTATTACACCCGATAACGATGGCCATAACGATGTGGCCACGGTTTTTGTACCCCAATCGGCACATGGGGCGGCAAAGGTATCGGCCGCAGTACACGATGCCAATGGTCGGTTAGTTAAACGACTTACCGGCGAAACGTTGGCAGGGACAAATACGCCACTGTTTTGGGATGGCTCGGACGAAACGGGTGCCCGCGTGATGCCGGGTTGGTATGTGGTGATTGTAAACTGCACGTATGCCGACAATGTTACACAAACATTACGCTGTGCGGTGGCTGTATCGGCCACTTATTAAGTTATTTGGGGGTTAAGGGACCAATGGATAAACAATAGTGCTATTATTACGGACAACCGGTTTTAATTTATTGGCTATTTTCGTAATACAAATTAGTTGTACTGAAATGAAAAAAAATCTTCTTTTTTTGGCAATGCTTGCTTTTGGCATTGCCCTAAATATTGGTGCACAGCAAAGCTCACGGGCTTGGCAATACGCGACCGAAAATCAGCCGATACCCGATTTGGGTAATGGTTTTTACCACAATCCGGTGTTGCCGGGTGCATATGGCGACCCTTCGTTAGTGAAAGTGGGCACCGATTACTACATGATTCACAGTGGTGGCAATGGCCATGGATTTGTAATATTTAACTCGCGTGACCTGGTCAACTGGGCACCATTGGCCGAAGTGCCGGTTGGTGAGTCAGGTAACCCATGGGCACCGGATTTGGTGTACGTAAATGGTCGTTTTTTTATTTATGTAACGCAAACCACTTATTTGGCCGATGGTTCGCGACGATTTGATAACTATGTGTACCATGCCGATAAAATTGTTGGTCCCTGGCAAGGGCCTGTTAATTTGAATATTAAAGGGCTTATTGATCCCGGCCATTTGTTGGGCAGTGATGGTAAACGATATTTGTACATGGAAAAGGGTTATGCGGCGGAATTATCGGCCGATGGACTGTCGCTGAAAGGCGAACTGAAAAAAGTGTACGACGGTTGGAAATATCCCAATGATTGGGTGGTGGAATGTCCCTGCCTCGAAGGTCCTAAGTTTATGGCGAAGGATGGTTATTATTTTCTGGTTTCGGCTTTGGGTGGCACCAACGGGCCCTCGACAAGTCATATGGCTGCGGTTGCCCGTTCGAAGAATCCGCTCGGGCCATGGGTCGAATCGCCTTATAATCCACTGATTCATACACGTGTTCAGAGCGAAAAATGGTGGTCGCAGGGCCATGCCACCCTTATCGAAGGGCCTGATGGTAATTGGTGGGCCATATACCATGCCTACCAAAACGGACACAAAAACCTTGGTCGTTCAACACTATTGTTGCCTGTGGAATGGACTTCAGACGGATGGCCGCGCATTAAGGATGGTGTGGATGCGGCCGATTTGATTGCAAAACCGGTTGGCGGCGAAAACGTAGGCCATGGCATGCCACTTTCCGATGATTTTACATCGATTAGACCGGGTATGCAATGGGATGTGTCGGCCCGGTTACTTAGCCAAATAATAACAGGTAACGGTACGATGGTGCTTCCTGCATCTGGTTCGAACTTAAACAGTGGCAACAAAATAACGGTTACGCATACCAACGCCTCGTTCGAGGTAAGTGTAAAGGTTTCGGTAACAGATGGTGCCGAAGGCGGATTAATGGTCGGTAACTGTGCTGTGGCCATCCGCAAAGGACTTCCGCCTGTGGTTGCCGAAGAACTTGACCGCGAAAAGGGGTTTGTATTTACCCCGGTATTGTACAACAACGGTCAATTACAAAGTCACCGGGCAGGCGAACTAAAACCGCTTGGTAATGGAACGGTGTGGTTCAAAATAAGAAATTACAACAATGATATTACGCTTTACTGGTCGGAAGACGGAATGGATTGGCAGAAGTTTTCACGGAGTTTTATGGCCGCAGGAGGCATTAAACCGGGGTTATTTGCCGCTGGAAATGGTAGCGTAGCATTTAGTGCATTTAAATATTTTGGAATAGTTAACGAATAAAATAAAGATGATGAAAAAGGTGTTGACATTGGCAATGGCTTTGCAGGTAGTAATGGCTTTTGCAAATGGTGATGGCGCAAGATTTATTTCGACCAATGGATATGACCATTGTATTGAGCTAAAAAACAGTACAACAAGGGTTGTGATTGAACCGAATTGTGGCGGACGAGTGCTCTATTACGAGCTGAACGGGCATAATGTGTTGTACATAAATAAAGCACAGGATGGATTTATCTGGGATGAAAACACACGACTCGACCCCCCGGATAAGCATATTTGCGGAGCACGGTTCGATATTGGCCCCGAGAAGATAAAACCGGGTCCAACCGGACTATTTTTTCATGGCCGGTTTACGGCTGAAATAATTGGAAAACGATCGGCACGTATTGTAAGCAAAACAGATACTGTATTGGGCATTCAATTGATGCGTGAGTTTTCGCTCGATGCCAAAACAAGTGAGTTAACGATTAAAATGGTGATTAAAAACGTGGGACAAAAACCGGCGAAATACTGCTCTTGGATCAGAGCATTCGGTGAGGGCAACGGTATTGCCGTATGTCCTGTTGGCTCACCCAGCCGGTTTCCTAAAGGATACATTACCTACGATGGCCCCACAGCAATGCTTATTAGCCCGCCCAACGAACCTACTGTTTCGGTGCGCGACGGGATGATTGAGATATCGGGTCCCACGGTTCGACCAAAATTTGTAATAGATAGCGAGGCCGGTTGGTTGGCGTACCTTACAAGGCAAAATGTATTGTTCGTTCAAAAGTTCGTTTATA
>QKHT01000072.1 GCA_003249935.1 Bacteroidota bacterium | reverse complement strand
GGATTGCATCACTTTCGCGAAGGTCGATGGTTAAAAAATCCGGTTTATCTTCAGGATTACGCAAATTTCTGGGTCTATCATTCCGGTTATCATCCTAATCCAAAATGGAAACATTTCAAAGCAGTTTTAGGACATGGTTTCCCGCTAAGCGATGCGGTTTTACAAATGTATATAGTTCATTCTTCGGATGAATGGATAAAAAAAATTCTCCCTGAGTTAACCGCAAATTACGAAGAGCTCAAAAAGCTTCGAAAAACCGAAACCGGACTCTACTGGAGTAATGCCGGCGGATGGGAAGGCGATGGAATGGAGGTTGCAATTGGCGGAAATGGTATACGTCCTACCATTAATTCGTACTTGTATGCTCAGGCAAAAGCATTATCCGAAATGTATTTGATGCAAGGAGATAAGATTAACAGCAATCGATATAAAAACGAGGCAGATCAAATGGCCAATTTAATTGTCAAGTTACTTTGGGACAAGGAAAATGAATTTTTCAAGGTGATGAGACAAAATGATATACCAAATAAGAAACTTGCCGATGTGCGCGAACTTTTTGGATATGTGCCGTGGTATTACGCTATTCCGCCTAAAAATATGGGTTACGAAAATGCCTGGAAACAATTAATGGATAAAGATGGGTTCTATGCGCCTTATGGCCCAACGTCAGCCGAACAGCGCCACCCACAGTTCAAAATTGTTTATCAAGGACACGATTGCCAATGGAATGGACCAAGCTGGCCTTATGCCACAGCGCAAACGCTGGTTGCAATGGCAAATGTTATTCAGGATTACCCTCAAAATGTGATCTCCAAAACCGATTATCTCGACATATTTTTGAATTATACCAACAGCCATACAATACAAAAACCCGATGGTTCGATTGTTCCATGGATCGACGAAAACCTCAATCCTTACACAGGCGATTGGATTTCGCGCACCATGCTTAAAAGCAAGGGCAACGAGTTTAATGAGCGAGGCAAAGATTACAACCATTCGTCATACGTCGATTTACTCATAACCGGATTGGTTGGTTTAAAGCCACAAATGGACGATGTTGTAGAGGTAAATCCGGTACTGCCAAATAATGCATGGGACTATTTTTGTTTAGATAAGGTGTCTTACCACGGTCATGTTTTAACCATTATTTGGGATAAACTCGGAACAAAATATAATTTAGGGAAAGGACTAATGGTACTTTGCGATGGTAAAGAAATTGCAAAATCAGAAACCCTATCAAAAGTAACTGGTCAGTTGAAATAATTGTGTTGCGATAAGAACCAACGGGTTCAGTTTATGAAAATATTTTTTATCGCAATGAAAGGTAAGTTGAGGAAAAAATATTAGCAATATAAAAACTTAAGATGAACCGAATCAGGGTATTAACATTCAGTAGTATTTGCTTACTGGTATTTGGCGCAACAAAAGCTGAAAATTCAGGTAAAAATCCAAATGTGGTTATCATTTATGAAGGTGGCACACGTGTACCATTTATTGTTCGTTGGCCGGCTAAAGTAAAACCCGGAGTTTCGAATGCATTGGTTAGCCAAATCGACTTTACAGCATCGTTTGCCCGTTTGCTTAACATTAAACTAGCACCCACCGATGCTTGTGATAGTCGCGATATCCTTGATGCATTTCTTGGCAAGGATACCATTGGATTACCCTATATAGTGGAAGAGGCGGGTAGTGCGTTGGCATTAAGAAGTGGCAACTGGAAATATATCGAATCGCCACAAATTAAGAATATGAAACCTTTGCAGGGAGGCAACAAAGCCGCATTGTATAATTTGGCAATTGACACAGCAGAAACAAACAATATCATTGCCGGCCACCCTGAGAAAGTAGCGGAGATGGCTAAAATATTGAATGAGATACGAAATGGAAAATCGTTAAGGTAAATCAACTTTAGGAGAAAGAACAATGAATATAAAAAACAACTATATCCCGTTAATGCTTGCATTAACCGCAGGATTATCGGCAACGAATAAACCCAACGTCATTTACATTTTAGCCGACGATTTGGGGTATGGCGATTTGTCGTGTTATGGGCAAACCAAGTTTCAAACGCCCAACATCGATCGTTTGGCTTCAGAAGGAATAAAATTTACCAACCACTATTCGGGCAATACGGTTTGCAGTCCATCGCGTGCGGTGCTGATGACCGGACAGCCAACCGGCAAATGTTATCTGCGGGGCAATCCGGCAGGTGAAGAGAGCGAAAGCGGCATAGCGCTTGACACTAATTGGACAACCTTGCCCGAAATATTTAAGATGGCGGGTTATGCCACCGGCTCTTATGGAAAGTGGGGCTTAGGTTTTACTAATTCAACTGATGCTCAAAACCCTTTAATGCACGGCTTTGATGAATTTTGCGGATGGAAAAATCAGCTTATTGCACATACTTATTTTCCCACAAGTTATGTGCTGAATGGCAAAGAAGTTTCGTTGGATGGCAAAACCTATATTCACGATATTATCATGGGCAATGCTTTTCGGTTCATCGAAAAAAATGCGAAAGAGAACAAACCGTTCTTTTGCTACATTCCAACAGCCATACCACATGCGGCTATGCATGCGCCTGCCGAACTGCACGAAAAATGGCGAAAAAAGTTTCCTGAATTCGATAATGTAATAGGTAAATATGGCGCAGGACCTGGCGAAAAGTGTCCGCCGGTGCAAAACCCGATTGCAGGTTTTGCCGCCATGATAGAGCACTTGGATAATCAGGTTGGTGAACTGCTTAAACTGCTCAAAACACTGGGGATAGATGAAAATACAATGATTATGTTTGCCAGCGATAACGGAGCGCATCACGAAGGCGGTCACGATCCAAAATTTTGGAATTCTACCGGTGGGCTTCGCGGCGGTAAACGAGATATGCATGAGGGTGGTATCCGCACGCCTATGTTGGCACGATGGCCGGGTGTTATTAAACCCGGTTTGGTAAGCGATCATATCAGTGCCTTTCACGATGTATTGCCAACAATAGCCGATTTACTACACCAACCAATTCCAAGC
>QKHT01000058.1 GCA_003249935.1 Bacteroidota bacterium | reverse complement strand
ACCGGTGTTGAATTTCAGACCTTTTGTTTCTAATTTTTCGATATGGCGGCTATACATGCCGTAAGCAGGGAGTATCCCGAATTTAGTAAATTCCGGGTAAGCGCGATCCATCTCTTCGGGTGTAATGGTTGCATGGGCTTTGGTGCCGCCGCCGGGGAGTTGTATCGAAATATTTTTTAATCGCACTTGGCCTATCGGATGGTTTTGCGTGCCGGTAATAAATATGCCGGTTGGGGGTGATATGCGCGATTCGGCCAGGCTGCGTGTGGTGGCTTTTATGTTTTTAATGGTAATGTTATTTATGGAGCCTACAGGTTGAACCGGGGCATCGCGGTAGGTGAGCAGTCGTTCGCCTAAACGGATAAATAGTGGCATATCTACATTATTCATCACAATGTTTTTGATGGTAATGTTACTGATATTGGCCCCATCGGCACTTAGCATTTTTATACCTCCGCCTTTTGTATCGTGAATGGTGCAATTGGAAATGGTAATGTCTTTAAAGTCGCCCATCGATTCGGTGCCGAATTTTATGGTGCCCCAATCGCTTTTTATATCGCATCCTTTTACTTTTATGTGTTGTGCAGGTAGTGGACTGGTCGATTTAAAGCATATCGCGTCGTCGCCCGAATCTAATTTGCAATTGGTAATGGTGCCATCTTCGCTCGAATCTATATCTATCGCATCATTATTCTGGTTGGCATGGCTGTAAACAGAGATGCCATCAATAGTAAAATTTTTACACTGAAATAAGTGTAGCGTCCACGCTGCCGGCTGCCTAAGGTGTATTTGCGAAAGCTTTATGCCCGAAGATCGAACCAAACGCACCAGAAATGGTCGGTCGAACTTGCGTACTTTGCCACCATCGTATAGCGGATTTTCTTTTATGTCTGCACTTTCTGTTACTTTTATTCCCAGATTTTCAATGGTTTTGCTCACCATGGCAGGGGTAAACATGTCGCCTCTGCCGTCAATGGTGCCTTCTCCGGTAATGGCAATGTTTCGCGCATCCATCGCCCCCACAAGGCATTTTCCGCGTAACTGCCCGGTGGCATCCACAAAAGGGTCGATACTCACAAAATCGTTGGGGTTAATGCTGGCGATAAGCGTGCTGTTTTTAGCGATATTCAGCGTTACGTTGTCTTTTAAAATAATGGTTCCCGAAATATAGGTGCCACCATCGACCATTACTGTGCCGCCGCCGGCTTTGTGGCAATCGTCGATGGCTTGTTGTATGGCCTTGGTATTTGTGGTGCTGCCATCGGCCTTTGCACCATAACTGTTTATATTCCACGTTTTTGTACTTGCCATGCAAGTGGCAAGCCACATGGTGAGTACTAATGTTGTTAAATATCTCATTGCTATTGTATTTATTTTTTAATGAGTTGTTTTTTATTTTGGTTGAACCGAAGCCACAAGATTTGTTTATTTTATAAGCCGGAAGCCGCCTTCAAATGTTTCAATCTGTGGTTTAACGTACATGTTTTCGCCGATATAAGTAGCTGTATTTCCGCCATAGTCCAGTACGCCTTCTTTACTCGAACTTTGATACATGGCATTTTGCGACACCACGCACCCTTCGAGGTTCATAACAATAATGCCGTAATAGGGAAAGGGGTAGGTGAATTTGCCCTCTTTACGGTCGAACCAGCCCCACAGGGTATTGCCGGTAACCGAAGTGCCTTTGCAGTTTTTTAAAATCATCTGACTGCATAAATCGCCTTGTTGTTCGGCACCATTGCTTCGGATCATACATCCCGATACGGTATTGCCTATGGAGTTGGTTATTTGTATGCCGGGACCGAAATTGTGGTCCACCGAGCATCCGGTAATCTGCATGGAGTTGGCCCCGTTGAGGATAATGCCACCGCCTTTGTTCCACTCCACGCGGTTGGCGGTTACCATTACCGATGCCGTACCAAAGAATTTGAGGCTGTTTCGTGTCGCTTCGTCCATCTCTTCGGGTGCCGAGCCGCGTGCAAAGAGTCCCGCACCTTTGTTGGCTGTGAGTTGCGTATCTATAATCCAACCATCGTAACCACTGGTGCAATCAACACCGTGTTCGCCGTTTTGCATTACCAGACAACGTCGCACCGAAAATACCCAGGTTCTTTCGAGTCGGATGCCCGATCCGGTAAAATGGTTTATCCGGCAATCTTCAACGCAAATGTACTGTTCGCAACCGGCATTACGGGCGTAAATGCCATGCATGCCTTTACCCGCATTGCTGCCATCGAGGGTAAGGCCCGCAATGCGTGTCCCGCGCGAGTCGCCCAGATCTAAAAAAGCGCGGGCGTTACCCGAAAGTGCTTTGAGGGTGGTTCGCCCTTCGAAATCGGCATCCTTACCGTCTTTGTTGGCATATGCCCAAGCCGAATTGCCCAGCAGTGTAATGTGCGATGGTACCTTCACCGGCTGCAAGCAATATACCCCCGTGGGAAAGTAAATGGTGCTCTCGCCTTGCTGTGCCACAGCAATGGCAGCCAATACCGCTTTGGTGTCGTCGGTGCGGCCATCGCCTTTGGCTCCAAAATCCATAATGTTTAATGGGGCACCGGCATTACTAATGGTTGCTTTGGCCGCCATGGTTTGTGAAGCCGGTGTTTGGGCCGAGGCCCCGAACCACCAAATAAATAGGGCGATAACGGTGAGTATCCGTTGGTTTTTTATGTGTGTATTCATCTTTTTTTCACCAATTTCATTTGTACGTTACAATGAGAATGGCGTCGGCCCGGAGGCTCCATGGCGATTTTTGCTCTGCTCCTTTTTGCCATGTGGTTTCATTGCCATATTCGCCGGTTAATGTGTTAAACCATTGCAGTGTTATGGTTTTGCCTTCTACTTGTTTTAGCCAGTTTAACGAAACCGCATAGTTGTCTTTGTTGGCATAAATAAGGGTGTTGCCATTATTGTCTATAAGGGCATATCCATTACTGTTTTTGTATGGTGCCGGCTTATAGTTGGCATAAGGGTGCTTGTTAAAGAAGTCCGCCAAGTGTTTGTAATATTCAAATTTTGGCTTGATAAAGTCTGCCGGTTGTTCGAACGGATTGTAAATAATTACATTCCATGCCGCACCCTGCCAATAGTAAGTGGAATAGGTTCCTGCAAAAAGACAGGCGTAATTTCTGCGCAAACAAACTTCGGCATTGGTATAAGATCCTGTAAATGTTACGTAGGGCGATTCTTCGTAGCCGCCGTGTTCGATATTAAATACCGGTTTGTTTTTGAACATGGTGGTCGCGGTGGACATCTGATTGTAAATATCCCAACTCCAGTCCTGAGTCGATATAAAATCGACCTTATCGGGATTGCGTTTGCAAAAGCCAAAATCGTGTACCGAAAGCAAGCGGTTATAATGGTTTTGTGCGCGCAATCGGCTTATGCGGTCGAGAATATATTTTTCGTCGGCACGGCCATAAAAGAGGGCTTCTTTCGAAATATCGAACATTACGTTTGGAAAGGCTTGGTACCGTTTTACCACATAATCGAAATACATGTTGTCGGCATCGGAATACATATCGGGCCATTTTACCAGCTTATTCCATACATAAATCATCAGGTGCGAGTCGATATTTAAATCGGCCAGCAAGGCAATGGTCCGGTCCATTTTTTGAAAAAAACCGGGGTTCAAAGCCGAAAAGTCAGGCTTATCATTATTGCCCAAAAACGGAAAAATGTCTTTTGAACCACCAAATTCATGTTCGGGATGCGATTTGAGCAAATCGTCTTTTTTCCACGATACGTCGTGGGTGTATACGTTCATTACAATCTGATTAATGCCGTTCTGTTTAAGCAAATTGAGCAGATGTTTCGATTTTGGCAGGTCGGTTTCGTTGTGATAATCCAACGCAAATAACCAGTCGCACTCGAAGGCGAGCAAAAAGTAGGGCGTGCCATCTTCGTACGCAAAATGTTTCGAATCGTTGGCCGGGATCACTACGGCACCGTGTTTTTCGGCGTTGGTATTTGGTGTTACGGTAACTTTACCGCTTTTGTTGGCCAAAGTTTTTATGCCTTTGGTGGTAAAATTCCAAACGCCGGTTTTAGAGGCCGAAAAGCGGATAATCCATTCGTTATGTCCGTTGTAAAAACCCGGTACCACCATCGTATCGCCCGCGTTGGTGGTAAATAAGGCAGAAAATTGTTCGGCAAAAGGCTGTTTGCTTTTTACATTTTGTCGGAAAGTAATATCCAGCACCTCCCATTTTTGTGTCTCAAAGGTTTTTTTTGCCGAATAATCCACTGTTTTTATGGCGGCGTGCGCAACAATCAAGCCGAGCCACATGGTGCATGCCAGAAATGTTTTTTTTGTTAAATTGCTTATTTTCATTGCTATATAATTATTTTGATGTTTTGTTGAGTGTGAAAAAGATGGTGCGTCCGTTTTTTAGAATTTTGTTTTCGCCTTTTATCTCTGTTGAACCACTCAGGCGGATGTCGGTGCACGATGCGCCGGCCTTAAAAAGGTAGGTTCCCGGTTCAACCACCCATAAGCCATTTTTGTATTGAACCAACTGCTCCGGCGATACCTTAAATGTAACCGTTTTCGTCTGACCGGGTTTTAATGTTACCCTCTCAAATCCTTTTAATTGTATGGGTTTCATGGTTGAACCACCATTTTTTGGCGAAACGTACAACTGCGTGATTTCGGTACCTTCGCGTGGGCCGGTGTTTTTGATATCGAACGATATGGTTATTCGGTCGGTGTTAATGTTGGTCGCAGCAGTTGTTTTAAAATTGCTGTATGCGAAGGTGGTGTACGACAGTCCGTAACCAAAAGGATACTGAATGAGGCTGTTGTCGGTGTAGCCGTTTTTATAGTTTATCTCCGATTTTTCTTCGGTTTTTGGGTAGGTGACGCATAATTTACCCGAAGGGTTTACATTGCCCAAAAGGATGTCGGCCAAGGCATTCCCTGCTTCTTCGCCCGGAAACCACGCTTGTACAATGGCCGCACAACGGTTTTCGAACTTGCTCACAATTTGCTGGCGGCCACCAAAAATAACCAAGATTAGAGGTTTGCCGGTGGCAAGAAGTTGTTCTACAAAAGCTTCCTGTTCTCCTGGCAGTTTTATGCCTTTGCGTTCTCTTCCTTCGCCGCACAAATAGATGTTTTCGCCCACTGCCGCAATAATCACATCGCTCTCTTTTGATATTTTTAGCGCATTTTGCAAGTCCGGTTGAGGCAATCCTTTAATCGTCAGCATCTTTACTTTGCTTAACCGGTCGTCGCCTAAGCCATCTGTTTTGACTATGGATTCGAGTGCCGCACTCCAATCGCAACCGCGCTCGTGCAGCATTGTTACTGACTTGGGCAGTTTGTTTTCGAGGCCTTCCTTAAGGCTTACTAACTTGGGGTTGTTGGGGTCGAAAGGTGTACTCCACCAGAACGAGATCATCGACTGGTAGGTATAGTCGCCCAGTAAGCCATGCACGGTGGCGGCATTCGGGCCAACCAATGCTATTTTTAGGGTCTCTTTTTTAAGGGGTAATATGCCGTTGTTTTTTAGTAATACAATAGATTGACAGGCCGATTCGTAGGCTAACTTCCGGTTTGCCGGCGGGTCGAATTCCAAAGTGCCATCTTGCCCTATCACGGGATTTTTGTCCAAAAGGCCTAAGCGGGCCTTCATAGTCAACGACCGTTTTACTGCGGCATTTACATCGGCTTCGGTGATTAAACCTTTTTCAATGGCTTCGGGCAAAAAGGGAAAAGCGATGGGGGTAGATAGCTCGACGTCAATACCGGCTTTCAGCGATTTAACACCGGCTTCCATCGACGAGCCGGCTTGTCGGTGTCCGGTATACAGCAGGTTTATGGCGCCATAATCACTCACCACTACACCGTCGAAACCTACTTCTTTGCGCAACATGGTGTCGAGCATTGCTGCACTGGCCGCAACGGCTACGCCCTTAAAACGACCATACGATGGCATTACACTTTTTACGCCGGCTGTTTTTATTACGGCCTCGTGTGGCATAAGGTATTCTTCGTAAAGTTCCTTGGCATTGTCGTTGTCGGTGCCATATCCTGCAAAATGTTTGGTCGTGGCTGCTACACCGGTTCTCAAATCTTGGCCTTGTAGTCCGTTAACAAAGGCCACACCCAACGTAGAAGTCAGGTAGGCATCTTCGCCATAACTCTCTTCAATACGCTCCCAATGTGCGGTGCGACTTATGTCGAGCATGGGCGACAGGGCCATTGTGGCTCCGGTAGCGCGCATGTTAAGTGCTGTAGAGGCTGTGTTTTGCGTAATAAGATCGGGGTTCCAGCTGCATCCCATTCCTATTTGTTGTGGAAAGGTTGTGGCACCTTGGGTGGCAAAACCAGTAATGGCCTCTTCGTGAAATATAGCGGGTATCTTTGTGTGCGTTTCGGTCGTTAAATAGTGCTGAACCTCGCGCACAAAATCGCGTAGTTCGATTGGACTCATGGTTAACGCGGACGAGAACTGGCATAAATGCCCGATGCCGTAAGGTATAACTTTGCGGGCCATTTCTACCGAAAATTTCCCGTCTTTCATTATTTCCGAGGGTCTAATACCTTCGATTTGCGCCAGCTTTTCGACCATAGTCATCTTCGACATTATCTTTTCGACCTGAACCTCTGTTTTTGGGGTCGAAAATGGTTTCGCCTTTTGTTGACTCTGTCCCAAAGCCTCGGAAAGTGGGCCTAAAAATAATGCGGTGAGTATAAATCCCGCCAGGGGTGACCAATGTTTAATACGCATATTTTATTTGTTTTTTATTTGTTCTTAGAATCTGCGGCCATTTTTGTGTATCCGAATAATAACTTGCCTTGTGTGGTTTTCCCCAAAAGTTTGCAGGCAAAATCGGCATCTGTAAGGCCATTGCCCTTACCATCGAATTCAATTAACAGGTCTTTGCCTTTGTTTTGCGATTTTGTGGCTTTGCAGCCTTTGCCGAAATTTACCGCATCGGGCGATCCAAAACGCAACGACGCTAAATTTACCTCTTTTTGGGCATCAAATCCCGGTTCAGACAAAATTAGGATTTTTATAATTTTGGTGTCGCTGTTTACCGGTTCTGTGTTCAAAATTTTTAGTCGTTTTTGAACCACCAGCGGAAGTATCAGATTCTTGGAGTTGTGAATATCGCCCGGTAAATCATCCTCTTTGGGAACATCAACCGCAGCCAACGAAAGATGTGTGGCACGTCCGTATTTGTCCTGCAATACGTGTGGGCGTTCTAATTTGTCCCAATGGTTTTGTGTGCCATCTTCGTACCATGTGTTGTTGGGAGTATATGCAGTTCCTGTATTAAATACCCAATGTATTCCATCGGGCGAACGAAGGTAAATGGCGCGATAATCGAGAAAGGCATTGATAATCATGTGGTATTGTACTTCGTCTTTCCATAGTACAGGATCTTCATAATTGGAGTTTCGGTACTTTTCGGGAATAATTTTGTTGCCACGAATTGATTCGGTGATTACTTTGTACGGTCCTAATGGGTTTTTATCGGTACTAATCATCATTTCGCCAGCTTTTGTAACAAACAAAAACCGACCATCGGCGAGTTGTACACCCGATAGATTTCGATAATAGCGATACGATAAAGCTTCATTCTCGTTGGAGGATTGCCAGTCTACATTAATTTCTCCGAGTCGTTGCCATGGCCCTTGCATCGTTTTGGATGTGAATAAGTTGGCTTTCCATGCAATGAGCGAATAAAACATATATGTACCATCGTTAAGCAAAATAATATCGGGATTGTGGCCCAGTCCGTCGTGGTAAGTGTATGCTAAATCTCTTTTTACACGGTACGGCCCGGTGGGTTTGTCGGATACTGTATAGGCTACGGTAGAGTTTGGCCAATCCCAATGTCCTTTTAATGCGTTGGCGGGCCATCGGGTGACTATCATATGGTATTTTCCATCTTTATCTTCTACCGGACGACCACCCCAATACGACCATTCAGAATCCTCGATGCCATTGTCCGGATCACGTGGCAAAACACCCGCGGCCCCCCAAAGATCGCTACGCATTTTCGATTGAATGGGCATCGGTAATATTAAATCGCTGAACGACGCACCAAAAACCGCTTTTACTCTGGCTTTTGCCGGTATGGATGCACGGCTTTTATTGCCACTAAAGTCATGGGCATAAACTACATAAGTATTGTCGATGTCTTTGGTTGGCGTAAAATCCATGTAGTTGTTGCCTTTTATGTATTGCGCTATTTCTTGTAATGCTTTTCCGTCGGCATCGCCACGACAGACCGAATAGTATGCCACATCGTTATCTGTGTTTTTGGTCCAGCTAATGCCAATTTCAGTTTCTTCTATACGGGTTTTGACTTGGGTTGGTGGTGCCGGTGCTACATTGTCCGATTTGGTTAAGGTGACTCTGTTCGACGGGCCCGTTTCTACTTTGTCGAAGCGGGTAATAAGGTAGGTGAATGGCACACCATGAATGAGCGAATTGTCGCTGTATTCTGGTACGGTGGTTTCGCCCAATTTTTTGTATCCCTCTTTTTCGTCGAATTGCCGGTACACATAATAGGTGCTGTTTTTACTCTCTTGCCGGTCATCCCACGTCAGTTTTACCCCATTGTCGGTTTCTTTGCCGGTGAGTACCGGAAGGGTCACATTGGGTTCAGCCACACTCACAGATACATTGTCGAGGTACACTTTTACGCCTTGTTCGGTTTGAAACGTGGCCCGGACAATAGGCATGCCGGCATCGGCATCTTCGGACGTAACGGTGTAGGTTCCGTTAAATTGTTCCATTTTACGGTCTGAACCGATGAGTTTTACTTTTTCGGCGAGCATGCGCTCTTTGGTTCCAAAAACAAGGCTAACCGAAACGGTGCCTTTGCAGATATATTCCAAATCGGCACTGAAACTCCAGTGCCATACATCGCCTGTTTTGGGCTTTTGATAGGCCGGATTGGTATTTAGTGGTTTCGACTCGGCAATGCCGGTATCTTTGCTGCAAAAAAGTCGCCCCATGTCGATGCCCATTTGGCTGTCGGCTTTGGATGAATCGTTTTGGGTTACCCAAAAAGGCGATTGCTTGCCTTGTCGCCAGCTTGCCCGAACCGATTCGAAATTGCCGTCGTTAACATTGGCATAAGGTGCATTTTCGCCAATCAATACAATTTGCGAAAAGGCAGATTGAATGCCAAACCCCAAAATTAGGAGAAGAAATACGATCTTATTCATGTTGATTTTTTGTTTATTTATTTCATCCATAATAGCAAGTCCAAGAGTGCGACGTTTTGCCATTATTGATTGCATTATTTTGTCATTTGCTAATGCATTTGCTGCAATCTCTTGCGGTTTGGTCAATCGGGGCTGAGAACAGCCCAAGTCGTCGGCTAAAAGAATGACAATATTGGGGCGCGTGTCGGATTGTGCCGTTGCAATATTTGCGCTTAAAAGTGGCGTTATAAAAATCAGTTGTTTTAAATTCATCTTTAGTTCAACTAAAAATTTAATGATTTATCCTTCGTACTTGTTGGATTGTCTATTATCGAATAATTACTGCCCCGGATAATACGGCCGGTTTTTGATTTTCCTGATCGATGGTGACTTTTATTTCGACGGGCGTATTGATGTCCGCAATTTTTTTAGCATTAAAAACCACCGTTGTTTTTGCAAAGAGGGCTAATTCCGGCACTTTTCCTGTGCATAATAGGGTATAAACACCATCTTTAAGGTATTCGATTTTTACGGGTGACGGTGCAGAATTTACTTGTCCGAAATTCTGTACCTCCATTTCAATTTTTAGGTTTTTTCCATGATTGAGCAATTCGGGATATTTTGCCGATAGTGCTTGCATTTTGTAGTCGATCCAAGGCAGTTTTGCGTATCCAAAAATCAGTTTCCCTTTTTTTGTTTTGCCAATCAATTTTCCGGTAAAATCGTCGTTGGTAAAGCCATTGTTCTTTCCGTCGAAAATAAGTATCAAATCCGATCCGCTTTTTTCGGTGGCGATAATTTGGCATCCTTTCCCATAATTTGCTTTTTCGGGAGCACCAAATCGCAGCGATTTCAGGTCGATATCTTTCTGTGGATTAAAGCCCTCTTCGGCTTGAATTTTAAGTTGAATTTTAGTTGTCGATTCGTCTATTTTTTGAGGATTGAGTAGGGTTATAAAACGCTCAACAGTAAGTGGAATGGCAATGTTCTTAGAACTGTGGTTGTCGCTTCCCATATCGCTTTGCTTGATGGTATCGATTACCGCGAAATTGGCTAGGATAGCGCGTCCATATTTGTCCTGATAGATTTTGATGCGCTCAAATTTGTACCAATCTTCGAGCGTTCCATCTTCATATTTAGCGATTCCCGGAGCATACGCTGTGCCGGGTTCTAATTTCCAGTTGATTCCATCTGGCGAAATAAGGTAATAGGCTATGCGTCCCAGCCAATCGTTAACAATTGCATGGTATAAATATCCGGTTCGCCACACTACCGGATCTTCGTAATGTCCTTCGTAAGGCGGGTAAATGGTTTTTTGGCTCACTTGTAAGTAGGGAGGCAATCCAGATTGGCTGAACCAAATTCCGCCACCCCGGCAAATCATCAGGTAGCTGCCATCTTCGGGTTGAGCAAATGTGCAGTTCGATATGTGATCCTGAATAGGGCGTTGACGTTGGTCGAATACAAACGCTTGATAGGTCCAAGAGCCGGAAAGCGTATTGGCAAGATAAAATCCATTTTGTACATAAATAAAAAAACGACCATCAGTCAATTGATGCGCTTCGGGGTTGTGTCCTTTTCCAATAGTTTCCAACACCTTAAAGGAACCGTTGGGTTTGTCGCTAATGGCATGAACCACAATCGAATTTGGCCATTCCATGTGACCCTTTTTCGAGTCTTCGCGCCAACGGCATACAAACTGATGGTATTTGCCGGCATCATCTTTCAGGATGTTTCCACCCCAATACGACCACTCGCTATCCTCAATGCCGTTATCAACGTATCGTGGAATTACGCCTTTTGCTCCCCAAACATTCGATGTTAGTTTTCCATTTTTTTGAATCGGTTCAAAACGATCCATAATTCGTGCGCCATAAACCAATCCATCCCACTCTTTTGGCAATTGCCGAACAGTATCCTGGGCAAACAGTTGATTTAGAGCGATGAATAATAAGACGTAAAAACTGGTGAATTTTGTTTTCATACTTGTTTATTTCAGTTCGATTCTAAATGCGTTGGCTTTTTCATCCAAAACTACGCCATCGAGTTTTAGTACTAATGCTTTATCGTTGTGGTCGAAGGCTATTTTTTTGCCTGAACCAAGATGCGTGATTGATTTAATATCGCCTTTAGCAAGTTTGAATGCCGAATTGAGTGCCCCAATCTTTAAATCGCCATCGGGTTTGCCCAG
>QKHT01000193.1 GCA_003249935.1 Bacteroidota bacterium | reverse complement strand
CGGTTGATGTTAAAATCGCGGTCGGCAGCCTGCAGCAAAAAGGCCGTATCGATATTTGTAGCTATGAGTTGAACCTCGCCAAACGCGTTTACCGCCCGTCGTTTTATCGTAGAGAACCGGGGCAGGATCTGGTGAATAATACCCATGCCATCGTCGGAAGGTGCAAAAGCCACCCAATCGCCCACGGCAGGAAAATCCTCGCGACTTTGAGCTGTGTATCGCATATTGCCGGTTATTTCGGCATCGTATTCGCCAGTGGTCGACTTTACCCCGTAACGTTCTTTGTGTTCCGACACCACCCGACCTATGGCAAAACCTTTGGCTGCATACCCGCTACACAAGGGTTCAATCAAACATGTGTTCCCTAAATCTGTAAGTTCCATTTTGTGTTCTTAATTTGCGATACCGTTGGTTTGCCCGGGTACCAGTTTTATTTTTGCTATGAACCGCCCGTCGCACTTTTTGAACGAAGGGGCAGGCAGGTTGAGTAGTTCGTACCGGTTTTGTATGTTGTTCAATCCCACCCCCGTCGATTCGATTTGCGAAGGTCGCTCCTGAAGATTGTTTACAATATTAAGGTAATGATTGTCGTCCACAAAAACTTCGATAAATAGCGGCATAGCTTTCGACATCATATTGTGTTTTATGGCATTTTCGATAAGCAACTGCATGGCCAGCGGAATAATTTTATCGGTGCGGCGATGCTCGGGAATATTGATATTAACGATTAACTTATCGACAAAGCGGATGTTGAGCAAAAAGATGTAAGCATCCAGAAAACTGAGTTCGGTATTCATGTCCACCAAATCGTTGTCTTTGTTTTCGAGCACGTAGCGGTACACTTTCGAGAGTTGTTCCGAAAACTTTTCGGCCAGGTCGGGGTCGAGTTTAATCAGCGATGTAAGCACATTGAGGCTATTGAACAAAAAATGCGGATTAACCTGCTGTTTCAGCACATCGAATTGCGATTGCAGGTTCTCTTTCTGTAGCCCCAGCAATCTGGTTTTGGCGGTGGTAAGCTCTTCGGTTCGTTGTTTTACCAAATCCTCCAATCTGCGGTTCTGCTCTTTCTCCTGTTCAATAAGTTTTTGGGCGAACTTGTTTTTGGCCTCTTCGAGTTGAATTTTGTTATCGAGCAGGGCATTTTCTTTGGCGTGTGCTATCTGTTTTTGTAGAAAGTGAGCCAGCGACTGTTGCAAATAAACGCACAAGAAACCAATAAAAAAGAGGTAGACACTCTTAAAAACATGCGACAATGGTGTAGTCGACAAGTAATTATTATAATATTCGGGCATCTTGAGGTATTGGTAATAGTAATTGATGTTGAACAGTATAACCGAAAACAGTACAATAAAAACCAAAAGCGGCCGGTTCAACCTAAAAGTATATAACACAAACAAAATGGGATACAGGAACATACTGGCCGCAGCCGTTACCGCTATTTTATCGTCGAGCATGCTCGAAAAATAGAGGTTCGAAGTCACAATGACCACATCGACAACCGCGCTTATATAGCCCAGGTACGGCGGATCGTATTTTTTACGTGCCGCCACCCACATGACTAAGTTCATGGCAAAATAGCCCACCAACAGTACAATAGAATGCAGCGACTGTTCGGAATATCCCGAAAGCAGTTGAATGGATAAGGTAACGAAAACCACCGCAATAAGTATCCACCTGAAATAAATGCTCATCCGGGCGCCTTTCATGCGTTCCGGTGCCACCACATCGGGGGGAAGTAACTGTAGTATGTTTTTCATCGGATATTTGTGTTTCTATCTTTTGTAAAGGTTACTCGCCATCGAGCCACTTCTTAAATTCGGGCGCTTTATCTATACTTACGAAAAGCTCGTCCTTTATGGGCGGGTTCAGCACCAATTTTAATCGGCTTTTCGGATAAACATACACCTTTTCGATCGACTTCAAACCGATGAGATATTGGCGGTTCACCCTGAAAAAGTCCTTTGGATTGAGCATATCCCTGAGATTATCGAGGCTAAAGTCGATAGAAAACTGATTTTTCGAATGCATGACGGCAAATGTGATGCCCGAGGCCGAAAAAAAGTACGCCACATCACTCACGTTTATCGATTTCAACCTGTCGGCCACCGACACCATAAACCGTTCGCGAAAAGCCTGCTGCGGACGGAGTAAATCGCGCAACATCACCGCGTCGATTACCGGCGAGGCTTCGGAGTTCCACATTTTAAACTTTTCGATAGCGCGGCAAAGTTCATCCTTGTTAATGGGTTTGAGCAAATAGTCGATACTGTTGAGTTTGAAGGCTTTGATCGCATACTCGTCGAAGGCTGTAGTGAAAATTATTTTGGATCGAACCTGCACCTGCTCAAATATGGCGAAGCTTAAATCGTCTTCGAGCTGAATGTCGAGGAAAATAAGATCGGGCTGCACGTTACTTTTGAGCCACTGAACCGACTCTTGTACCGATTGAAACTTGTTTACAATTTCGATGGTAGGGTCGCATTCCCGAATCATGTTTTCGAGCCGGCGGGCCGCAAATTCTTCGTCTTCGATAATAATGGTTCTCATACATGCGGATTTATAATGTCATTGAATATAGCAGGATCTACCGGTTCGCTTTTGCCGGCAACATCCCTGTATTTACACACCATCGCTTCCAAATCTTTCTGAATAATGGGTTTGAGTAAATAGTCGATGCCTTTGAGCATAAACGCCCGGGTGGCATACACATCGGTTGCGGTGGTAAATATAATTGAGCAACAGATTTTTACCTCCTTAAAGATTGCAAAACTTAAATCGTCGTCCAAATGAATATCCAGAAAAATGAGATCGGGCTCCGGATTATTCTTAAACCAAGCCACCGATTCCACCACCGATTCGAGTTTGGCCAGAACCTCTATTTCGGGGTCAATTTCCGCAATCATGTTTTCGAGCCGGCGGGCTGCAAAAACCTCATCTTCAATTATTACTACTTTCATTATTTTATTTATCAGAATACGACTTAATGAGTTTAATTTTTGCGATGAACCGCTTATCGGTTTTTTCGAATGCGGGGGCCTCGAGATTGAGCAACTCATAGCGATTGAGAATATTTTTTAGCCCCACCCCGGTTGAGACAATTTGCGATGGACGCTCCTGTAAATTGTTGATTACAAACAAATAATTATCGGCATCTACAAATATTTCGATAACCAGCGGGTTGAGTTTCGACATCACATTGTGCTTTATAGCATTTTCGATGAGCAACTGCATGGCAAGTGGAATAATTTTATCGCTACGGCAGCTATCGGGTATATTTAGCGTGACATGTACCTTGTCGACAAAGCGGATATTGAGCAAAAAGATATACGCCTCCAGAAAATTGAGTTCGGTATTGAGATCAATGAGGTCGTTGTCTTTGTTTTCGAGTACATAGCGGTACACTTTCGAGAGCTGCTCCGAAAACTTTTCGGCCAAATCGGGTTCGAGCTTAATCAACGAGGTGAGAACATTGAGGCTGTTGAACAAAAAGTGCGGATTTACCTGCTGTTTCAGCACATCGTATTGCGATTGCAGGTTTTCTTTTTGCAGGTTAATGAGTTGAGTGCGTGCTTCGGTAAGCCTTTTCGAGCTTTCTTTAACGCGCTTTTCGAGTTGCGAATTCAGCTTTTCGAGTTCGTTTTTTGCCAATTGCAACTCTTCTTCGATGAGAATACGGTCCGAAATATCGCGCACCACTATAAACGAAGCCGGCGCACCGTTGTAGTTCGACGTGCGGGCGTTCAGCTCTATGGTCAGTATCTTCCCATCTTTGCGTAGCAAGCGGCTACGGTACAACACCGAGAACGCTTCGCCGGCCATACGGCGGGCATGAAAATCGACCATGATCTGTTGGTCGTCTGCAGGCACAAGCCTCAGAAAATTACTACCTATTAGTTCTTCGTTGCTGTACTGAACCATGTTACACATGCTTTCGTTCAGAAACATCAGTTTTTCATTCTGCACAATTACAATACCGTCGGTGGCATTTTCGATGACCGTGCGGTATTTCTCTTCGCTTTCGGCAAGTGCTTTTTGCATGTTCACATGGTCGGTAATGTCTATCACCACGCCGCGCGACCCTACTGTTTTGCCATCGACCAGCATGGGCGTGGCCGAAATCATGGCTTCGAAAATTTGCCCATCGGCCTGGCGAAGCTTGTAAAAATTGCCTTTCGAAGGCTTATTGTTAAAGCTTACGTTGGTAAAGTTAGTCTTCATGCGTTCGAGCTGATCGGGCACCACAATCGAAAAAACCGACACATCGGAGGTTTCGTAAGCGGTACCGAATTTATCGCGACCCGCCTTATTTAAGTACCTCAGGTTGGCGTTAAGGTCGAGCTCGTAAACGGTTTGAGGCAGCATTTCGGCCAACTCGCGGTATTTCTTCTCCTTTTCGAGCAGTGCAATTTCGGTGGCTTTGCGTTCGCTTATGTCGAGCACCATGCCGCGCAATCCGGTAACCAAACCGTTTTTCACCACCGGCAACGAATAGGTTAACACCGGAAAAGTACGGCCGCTAAGGCTTTTGGCCATGTATTCGTACATGAGTTCCGAAGTACCGCCTTTAAGTATAATATGCATATTGCTTATCAAGGCTTCATGCTCATCTTCAACAAAAAGTTCGAGACAATTACGGCCCAAAAAGCCCTCGTCGATATCGAAAATAGTCATTCCCGTTTTGTTAATGTAGAGCACATCGCCGTTGGCATTGAGTTCGAAAATGGTTTGCGGCATAAAGTCGGCCAATTCGCGGTACTTCACTTCGCTCTTTTCGAGTTCGGCTTGTATGCGGCGCAATTCGCTCAGGTCGTTTACCGTAATCAGGCTCACGTTTTTTTGGTTCAAATCCACAACCGACGAAAACACATCGCACTCCTTAACAGACCCATCTCTGGCTACAAATCTAAAAATATCGTTCACCGTCGACCGATCGCCTTCCCGTCTTCTTTCGCTTATGGCCGAACCACGTGCTTTGTCATCGGGGTGAACCAGCGACAAAGCCGACTGGTGATACAACTCATCGGTACTAAAACCTATCATTTTACAGAATGTGCGATTGGCAAAAAGGATTTTATCGCCCTCGATGGCAAAAATGCCATTTTGTGAGTTTTCGATAAGGGTTTTGTATTTCTCCTCGCTTTCGCGCAAAGCGTTTTCCATGGCTTTGCGTTCCGAAATATCCACAATTACCCCACGCGAACCTACCACCCTGCCATCTTCTACAATTGCGGTTCCGTAAATAAGCACCGGAATTTCTTTCCCGTCGGCGTTTACTGCGGTATATTCAACCACCGGCGACGGAAGGGCTTCCGCCTCTTCGCCATTAAGAGCTATGCGTTTCGACTCTGTTTCGAGCCGTTGTTTCATTTCGGCCAGATCGTTTGGCGAAAAAAACGAAGTGGCATGTTTCCCCGGAGCATGACGTCCTTCAATACCCAGCAATTTCAGGCCGGTTCTGTTCATATATGTCGGGTTGCCTTGTGCGTCGAGTTCGTACACCGCCAAGGGCAGCATATCGGCCAACTCGCGGTAGCGCTTTTCGCTTTTGCTTAAGGCTTCCTCGAACCGGTTTCGCTCCGTAACATCGTGCACACTGTAAAATGCAGCCCATTCGCCGTTGAATTGAATCATGGTCGATGTTGTTTCGCACATTTTCACCTCGCCATCTTTGGCAATCAGCCGTACGAACTCGTGTATAACCGAAGTGTCGCCATTGCGGCGTCGTTCGCCAATGGAAAGCATTTTCGCTCTGTCTTCGTGAAATATAATGTTTACCGTTTGCTGTTCGATACAGTAGCCCAGCATGTTGCACAAGGTATCGTTGGCATAACGGATAATGCCATCGCGAACAATCATAATTCCATCGTGCGAGTTTTCGACTAAGGTTTTATACTTGGCTTCGCTTTCGAGCAGCGCCTGTTCAATGGCTTTGCGATCCGACACATCTTGTTGGATAATGACATAACCATCTATTTCGCCACGCTCGTTGGTATAGGGTGCTGCCACCGTATTGGCCCAATAGGTAGAACCGTTTTTGTTGTGGGTAAGTAATTCGCCCTCCCATTTTTGGCCTTTCAACAGTGTTTCGACAATGGCTTTGCGCGATTCGGGCAAATCTTTATGATAAAACAACGACGCTACCGTATGGCCAATAAGTTCGTGGGGCGCATATCCCGAAAGCCGGGTAAAACCGGGATTTACGTACTCGAACCGAAACTCGCGATCGAGTATAAATATCGCACTCGGCGTTTGTTCGAACACCAGTCTGAGTTTGTTTAATTCTCTGGCCTGCGATGCGTTATGTAAATCGGATACGGATGTACTCCCTGTTGAAAGCGTCATATGTGTGCAATATTTAAGCTACCACAAACATAATTTTAAACTTTTCATCGACCAAAAAATCGACCATGAATCGGCACGAATAAACCATGAAAGGCAGTTTTTGGGGTTTGAACCAAGCGGCTATTCTTTACTAAACTTAATTCAGCATCTGATCAATAGGTTTTCGGGGGTATTTTGGCTGAACCGGATGATGGGAGGAAGGAGGCTGCCGGGGGTTTAGTGAAGAGGCTGCGGAACAATTCCTAAATTGAAAAAAACTATCTGTTTGCGAATCCAAGTGCAAGCAATCCATATAAAAGTGCCCCCAAAAAAAAAATTACATTTCCCTTTTGAAAAGATGAATCGAAACAGCCGAAGGCCAATATAGTGTGAACCGTCCGCCTTAAACGATAAAACACGGATTAACGCGAATTATGGCGGATTACGCGAATTAGCGGCGGCCTTTTTTAACTGAAGTTGATTTTTTCTCCGCTCGGCATTGAAGCAACCAAGTTTGCACACTGCGCTCACTCATCGAAAAAATTGCTTACTTTTTGTGGCTGAAGACAAAAAGTAAAAGCCCGGAAGTTTACCCCGATTCATCGGGGGCTTGAGGACAAAATGACAAATTAATTGTGGAATTACCTGTTGAGTTTTTCAGCAGCCCCCAAATAAGCATATCCTCGTTTTGTGTTTAACCGACGGCTAACGGCCATTTTTGGTTAACTGTCGCAACATGCCCTTAAAAATATAGCCATGAAACGGCATGACCATGTACCAGTAAAGCCTTCCGCCCAAGCCGAGCGGCCGGAATGTGGCGATTTGAATAAGCTTGTTTCCTGCAATCCTGAATTCGAGCCATGCGTCGCCGGGGAGTTTCATTTCGGCAAACAGCACCAATCGCCCCTCCGCTTTGTTGGCATACAACACCCGCCAAAAGTCTAGCGCATCGCCGGCATTGAGCGTAGTTTCGGATGTGCGGCCACGCCGCAGGCCCACGCCACCCGCCAATTTGTCCATAAAACCCCGCATGCGCCACAAGCGGTTGCCCGCGTACCAGCCCGTTTCGCCACCGATGCGCCATATTTTGGCTATACATGTCTCCCTGTCGGCAAAGGCACTCTCGCGCCGGTCCTTAAAACAGCCGTACGAAGGCACTTCTGCAAACTCCGAAATATTAAAACTAAAACCGCTGCTTGCAAAGGCATCTTTCCAGCTCGACACCACTTCGTTTCGCTCTATTTTGCTGAATGCTTTTTTTATCGCCGCCTTGTAACCAATGGGTTCAACCCCCAAAATCCTGTTTATTTCGGCATTGCGGCAAACGACTTCTATTTTCATACTGTTCACCAAGGCCACTGCCAGCCGGTACGAGGTAGAGGTTACAAAATACAACCAATACGACGAGAGTTTGGGTGTCATGACCGGCACAACGAAAATGTGGCGTTTCAGATTACGGATTTCGCCGAACTGAAGCAGCATCTCTTTATACGACAAAACATCGGGGCCGCCAATGTCGAAATCGCTGTCGTAAGTGCTTGGGTTGAGCATGGTTTTGGAGAGAATGGTAATAACGTCGGCAATGCCAATAGGCTGACAGCGGGTTTTGAGCCATTGCGGGGCAACCATTACGGGGAGCTTTTCGACCAGATCGCGCATGATTTCGAACGAGGCACTACCCGACCCCACAATGATGCCGGCACGCAAAGTGGTTAAATGGTAGCTTCCGCGACCAAGTTCGTCCTCCACAGTTTTTCGCGAGGCAAGGTGGGTCGATAATACCGTTTCGTTGACAATTCCGCTCAAATACACCACATGCTGAACGGTGGTTTTCGCCAGAGCATTACGGAAATTAATGGCCGACTGCTGCTCCAACGCGCTGTAATTGGCCGAGGTGGCCATGGAATGAACCAAATAAAAAGCGCCATCGATATCGCCGGGAATATTGTCGAGCGATGCCGTATCGAGCAAATCGGTGCGAATAACCGTTATGCGCGATTGAAGCGATTCGGGTGGCGTAAAGCGGTGTACATCGCGCACACAGCAAACCACATCGTAACCATGCTCTACCAATACCGGCAGAAGCCTTTTTCCAATATAACCGGATGCGCCGGTGAGGAGTATCTTCATGTTAAGTTCGTTTTTGCACTCATTATTTCGTTACGCATAGCGCCAATTTCGCGGCCGAAGTAAAATGCGGCAGCTTCGGTTCAGCCAAAAACCCCAAAGGTTCAATCCACATTAACAAGCACTTTGCCTTTGGCATGGCCTGCACTCAGGTATTGCATGGCTTCGCTGGCCTGCTCGAGCGGGTAAACCTTGTCGATTACGGGCTTGATGGTTCCGTCGGCTACGAGGTTCAGCAAAAACACCAAATCGCTTCTGTTTGGTTTTGCTGTAAGAATTTTCACCTTTTTAGAACCGAACGAGTAGGCCCAACCGAGCAGCAGTGTCTTGAAAATTTGTGTCAATGCACCACCAACCACCACAAGCCGCCCTCCGGAATTCAGGCACCGTTTGTAAGCGCGTATGGGGTTATTGCCATTTACGGCCAGAATTAAATCGTAACGCTTATCGCCGGTTAAATAGTCCTCGCGTGTGTAGTCGATTACAAAATCGGCACCCAGTTGGCGGGTTTGTTCCACATTGGCGGTTGAACATACGCCCGTGACGGTTGAGCCAAAAAACTTTGCCAACTGCACGGCCCAAGGTCCTACACTGCCGGCGCTGCCCACAATAAGTACTTTGGTGCCGGAAGCGATTCTCCCAAGCTTTTGCAAGCCCTGAAGTGCGGTAATACCAGCCAGCGGCACGGCAGAAGCATGCTGAAACGAAAGGCCGGCAGGTTTCAACACCCAAGCCGACGACGGCGCTGCCACATAATCGGCCAAACCGCCAAACCCATGCGATGCCAAATCGGCTACCACATCGTCGCCAACGGTAAAATCGGTCACATTAGCTCCTTTGGCCACCACAGTACCGGCCACATCGGCGCCAAATATGCGGCTTTTGGGTACCATACCCATTTGTATGGAACGGTAATCGGCCGCGTTGAGCGACACCGCCTTAACCTTTACCAACACCTCACCGGATGCGGGTTTCGGCGTATCGGCTCTACGAAGCTCCAAAAGCGGTTCGTTGCCCTTTTTTGTAAACGCCATTGTTCTCATAAGATATATCATTTTTAAAGGAATACTTCGTGCAGTGGCAATAAACCAAATGCAATTTCGGGCCAATTTAGCCAATTCATTTCAATTGGCGGTAATAATTAGCTATGCAGAACCAGCGGTAGTAACATTGGTGCCATTGCAACACCTAAACACAACAACCAGAACCCCATACAAGTTTATGGGTTCGGGTAATAAAAGTCAAATGGGTTGGGAAAGTTTGGTAGTTGAAAGACAGTTAAAAGACAGTTAAAAAGCAGTTGAAGGACAGTTGGAAAGAGTTGAAAGGCAGTTGAAAAGCAGTTGAAGGACAGTTAAAAGGCAGTTGAAGAAACAGTTAAAAAGCAGTTGAAGAAACAGTTAAAAAGCAGTTGAAGGACAGTTGAAGAAACAGTTGAATGCCAGTTAAAAAGCAGTTGAATGCCAGTTGTAAGACAGTTGAAAAGCAGTTGAAGGCCAGTTAAAAGCAGTTAAAAGACAGTTGAAAAATAGTTGAATGCCAGTTGTAAGACAGTTGAAAGGCAGTTGAATGCCAGTTAAAAAGTAGTTGAATGACAGTTGTAAGACAGTTAATTAAAAGTTTAGAAGTTTAGAATAGGAGGTGGTTCTATTCAAACTAATTCGATGCCAGCGGCATCTCATATCTATAGAAACACACCAATTTGAACCAACCGATGCCGGAGGTATTGCACCAAAACTGATTACTGTTCACTGATTACTGATTACTGATTACTGTTCACTGATCACTGTTCACTGCTCACTGCTCACTGCCCACTGATTACTGTTCACTGTTTACTGTACACTGTTTACTGTACACTGTTTACTGTTCACTGTTTACTGCTCACTGCCCACTGCCCACTGCCCACTGCTCACTGCTCACTGCTCACTGTTCACTGTTTACTGTTCACTGCTCACTGATCACTGATCAGTGGTTCTCTGTGATAAAAAAAACGACTTCCCCGAAGATTGCAGCTAAGCACTCGGCCATCCGATGGCGGGGACGGAATTTGCAGCCAGGCACTTGGCAAGCCGCTTGCGGAGGCAAAATTTGCAGCCAGGCACTTGGCAAGCCGCTTGCGGAGGCAAAATCTGCAGCCAGGCACTCGGCAAGCCGCTTGCGGAGGCTAAAACTGCAGCCAGACTCCCGGCAAGCCGCTTGCGGAGGCTAAATTTCCAGCCAGGCACTCGGCAAGCCGCTTGCGGAGGCAAAAACTGCAGCCAGGCACTTGGCAAGCCGCTTGCGGAGGCATAATCTGCAGCCAGGCACTCGGCAAGCCGCTTGCGGAGGCTAAAACTGCAGCCAGGCACCCGGCAAGCCGCTTGCGGAGGCGGAATTTGCAGCCAGGCACTTGGCAAGCCGCTTGCGGTGGCAAAATCTGCAGCCAGGCATTTGGCAAGCCGATGCGGTAAAAAAACTATAAAAACTTCGCGTCCTCTGCAGTAAAAATGCCAAATCCATAACCCGATTTCTCTGTGCCCTTCTGTGCCTAATCAGTGTTCCTCTGTGGTAAAAAACTTAGCGTCCTCTGCGGTAAAAATGCCAAATCCATAACCCGATTTCTCTGTGCCCCTCTGTGCCTACTCTGTGTTTCTCTGTGGTAAAAAATCAACTTCCCCGAAATTTTGTAATTAGTAATTTTATTTCCTCATATTTTCGCAATTAAAAATCGCCATTAAATGTGAAACAAAAAAAAGAGTCTCCATTTTTGTGTAAACCAACACACAAATTAATGAAGACTCCAACACAACACTTAAAAAAAGCATTTATGTGGTACAAAGTTAAAGAATTACATTCACAAGGACTCAATAAGAGTCAGATTTCTATTGAATTATCTTTGGATCGTTCAACAGTTCGTAAGTATTTATCGATGGATGAGCAGTCATTT
>QKHT01000078.1 GCA_003249935.1 Bacteroidota bacterium | reverse complement strand
ATCGAGGCGGACGTAATCGGTGGTGTATATGATTATCACGGGCATAAAACGGCTTACCATGTGTGCAATAACCATATATAAGCAGGCCTGTTGTGGTTCGAAAGAACAAAGCGCCGTGGTTTTTGTGGCAAGCAAGGCCAGCAAACCTGCTGCGCCATAGGTGCCTATGCGACTATCCTTCATAATATCCAGCACTTTTTCGGGGGTGTAACCGCCACCAAAGCCATCGCAAAAGTCGGCAAAACCATCTTCATGAAAGGCCCCTGTAAGCCACACGCCAAAAGCCACACTTAGTATTACTGCCACAGGCCACGGAAACCACATGGCCAGCAGCCAGAGTATGCCCGCCGAAAGTCCGCCGACAATTAACCCCATAAAAGGTAAATATCGGGTTGCCCGGTTGAGTAAGTCGTTAGAAAACATAAACGACACTGGTACCGGAATGCGGGTGTAAAACATTACCGCCGTTAGTAAAGTGTGTAGTTCGCGCATGTTGTCAGGCTTTGTTGGCCACGCCGGCTTGTTCGAAACTGGCCATTTGGTTTACGAAATCGCAGGCCGAGCGTAACAGTGGAATGGCTAACGCTGCACCGGTACCTTCGCCCAAACGCAGGCCAAGGTTCAATACAGGTTCGGCCAAAAGATAGTTGAGCATAAGTTTGTGGCCTTTTTCGTTGGAGGTGTGGCAAAAGATACAGTTTTCGCGAACGGTAGGTTGCATGGCGATGGCGGCCAAAAGTGCGGCTGTAGCAATAAACCCGTCGATGAGTATGAGCATGCCTTGTTTTTTGGCTTCGAGCATGGCCCCGGACATCATGGCCATTTCGAAACCGCCAAAAGTGGCCAGTATTTCTATGGGTGAACCGGGTGTGTATTTTGCGGCAATCTCTTTTAGTATTTCTGCTTTGCGCTGTACCTGCTTGTCGGGAAGTCCGGCACCACGGCCGGTGCAATCTGCAATTGGTATGCCTGTAAAAGCATGCATAAGCAGTGCCGATGCCGACGTATTGCCGATGCCCATTTCGCCAAACCCAATGGTGTTGCACCCTGTGGTTGCTTCGGCCTGAACCAGTGCCGCACCGCGTTCGAGTGCTTTGGTGCATTGTGCTGTGGTCATGGCTGGTTCGCGTCGCATGTTTTTGGTGCCAAAAGCTATTTTGGCATTGATTACACCACAGTTTGCGGGAAACTGGTAATCTACACCGGCATCTACTACGCGCAACCGAACAAGGTTGTTTTTGCAGAACACGTTAATCGCTGCACCGCCGGCTACAAAGTTCATGACCATTTGCCAGGTGACATCTTTGGGGTAGGGGCTGATGCCTTCGTCGGCCAAGCCATGGTCGGCCGCAAACGTAAGTATGGTGGGTTCGGCAATGGTTGGCGACAAGGTTTGTTGTATGGTGCCAATTTGCAAAGCAATGGTTTCGAGCATGCCCAGTGAGCCCAATGGTTTGGTTTTGAAGTCGATTTTGTGCTGAAGTTGTTCCTGAATGTTCATTTTGTTTTATTTAAGTTTTAATGCTATTCCCGAAATCATTAAAATGGCCGATTGGGCATCGGCCGCAATCGTTTGGTTCATCCAACCCTGGAGATCGGTAAACCGGCGGCCTGCCTCGCTGTCGGCATGCAATCCCATGCCCAGTTCGTTGCTCACTACAATAAGTGTAAAGTCCTGTTGTATAAATTTTTGCCATTCATTTTTGGCCTGTTCCAGCGATGGCGAAAGTTCATAGTTGTTTTTATGAAATATATTGGTAAGCCAAAGCGTTACACAATCGAGCAATACGGTTTGGTGTAAAAAATGGTGTTTCGATAGTTCAATCTCTTCTTCGATGGTTTGCCATTGCGGACCTCTGTCGTTTTTGTGCCGTTGTATGCGTTGAGCAAAGTCGGTATCCCAAACGTGTGCTGTGGCTAAGTATATTGGCGATGGCGAGAGTAATTCGGCCAAAGCCTGTGCTTTGCGGCTTTTGCCCGATCGGGCACCGCCGGTAATATAAGTTATATGAGCCATAGTGTATTAAATGGTTGCGTATCGTATTTTTGGTTGGCGCAATGTGGTATTGGGTAAATTATCGTGTCGTCCGAGTAATTGAACCAATGGTCGGTTAAGTGCGCTATTTGTTACCAATACCGGCGTTTGGTACACGGTTTCGATGTTGGATTTGGTAACGATTGTTTCGGGTGAACCGATGGCGTGTACTGTGCCGCTGTTCAATAACAATAACCGTTGGCAGTATTGCGAGGCCAGGTTGAGGTCGTGCATAATTATAAGTACGGTCAATCCCAATTCGGTGTTGAGCCGTTGTAGCATATCGAGAATCTCAATCTGATGCTTAATGTCGAGATGGGCGGTCGGTTCATCCAAAAGAAGCAGCTCGGGTTCCTGAATCAATGCGCGGGTAAGCGAAACAAGCTGCCGCTCGCCCCCGCTAAGTTCGTCGAGGTGCTTGGCCATAAACCGTTCGATGCCGGTAATGTGCACGTACCGGTCAATAATACGTTGGTCGCTTTTTGAGCCGTTAATCTGAAATGGCCGGTAATAGGCATAACGTCCCATGGCCACATAATCGCTCACCCGAATGGGTTGCTGTTCGGTTTCCTGACAAACAATAGCCAGTCGTTGGGCTCTTTGTCTCGGTTTTAATGTGGTAAGATTCTGATTGCCAAGTATTGTAGCACCATTATTTGTGGTTATATCGCCGGTAATGGTTCGGAACAGGGTGGTTTTGCCCGAACCGTTTGGCCCGATGATGCCAAAAAATTCACCTTTTGCTACGCTAAAAGAGATGTTTTGCAGCTTAAACGTCTGGTAACCGCTATTGAGTTGGTTCACCGAAAAAAGTTTGTCGCTTGTGGTCATATTACTTCTTTTTCGAAAGGATAAACATAAAAACAGTGCCGCCAATCATTCCCGTTATAACGCCAATCGGCAATTCGTTGGGGCTGATGATGGTGCGAGCAATGGCATCGCAAAATACCATAAACGTAGCACCGGCAAGGTACGATGCACTCAAAAGTATTTTATAGTCGTTGCC
>QKHT01000263.1 GCA_003249935.1 Bacteroidota bacterium | reverse complement strand
ACCAAATCAAAAAGGAATAAAGCGCGAAATTGTTACGGCAAATATAGATGTAGCTCCTACCATTCTGAGTTACGCCGGAATCCAAATTCCATCCTATATGGACGGTAAAAACCTTCGTCAGCTCATCGATGAACCCAACAAATTCGATCGACAAACCATTCCGCTTTTCAACATGTGGGGTAACGACGAAATTCAGGAAATGTCTATCGTTTCGAAAGATTGGAAATACATCTTCTGGCAATATGCAGATGAACGTATGCGGCCAACCGAAGAGTTATTTAACGTTGCCAACGACCGCATTGAAATGAAAAACCGCATCAACGATCCGACAGCCGGAAAAGTATTAAAACAGATGCGAAAAATCTACGACAAACAAGTCTCACACATCGATAAAAATGCGGTAGATTATAACGATTATCATAAATATTCTGTACTTTTCGACCGAAAAACAACTGCGGATAAGAAAAAGCCATATCTCACCGGAACATTTGAGAATATAAAAAATGGTGGAGAATAAAGCATCTAATAAACTATAATTCAGAATATTTCAGAATGAAAAAAAAATCTTTTTGTAGGATCTATATTAGCTCTAAGCTTATTCCAGGTTCAAGCAGCAAAAAAAATAAAACCCAATGTGATACTCATTATTACCGACGATCAGGGTTATGGCGATGTGGCTGCGAATGGCAACAAAGTGATTAAAACGCCAAACATGGACAAGTTGTACCACGAAGGAGTACGTTTTACCAACTTTCACGCCGGAACAACCTGTGCTCCAAGCCGTTCAGGATTGATGGCCGGAATTGACGGCAACCGTGCCGGCGTTTGGCACACCATTGGCGGCTGCAATTTTCTGCGCGATAAGTTTACCATTATGCCGCAAGTATTTCAGGCAAATGGATACTGCACTGCCATGTATGGCAAATGGCACTTGGGCGATGCATATCCGTATTTACCTGAAGATCGCGGTTTTGAAGAAACCGTAGTTCATGGTGGCGGCGGTGTTGGACAAACACCCGATTATTGGAACAACGATTATTTCGACGATACGTATTGGCACAATGGAAAACCGCAGCAGTACAAAGGTTATTGTACCGATGTGTTTTTTGGCGAAGCCATGAAATACATCGAAAGCAAAAAAAATAAGCCGTTCTTCGTTTACATTTCGACCAATGCGCCACACGGCCCCTTGAACGTCGAAAAGAAATATTACGACCTCTACAAAGACGAAACTTCGATTACCGACGACCAAAAAGCTTTTTATGGAATGATAACAAACATCGACGACAACATGGGCTTTCTGGATAAAAAACTTGAAGAACTGGGTTTGAAGGAGAATACCATAGTAATTTTCACTACCGACAATGGAACGGCATCGGGTTATAAAACCTCTAAGGATGGCGAAATGGGTTTCAATGCCCAAATGCGCGGAACCAAAGGATCGCAATACGAAGGTGGACACCGTGTTCCATTTTTTATTCGTTGGCAAAATGGCAAACTGGTTGGTGGCGAATCCATCAATGAGCTAACCATGAACTTTGATATTCTACCTACTTTAATCGATTTATGCCAGTTAAAAAACAATTTCAAAACCGATTTTGATGGAATAAACTTAGCCCCTCGTTTAACAAAAAAAGTAGCCAGCTTACCTCAACGTTATTGTGTGGTTGATAACAACCGTCAGCAACAACCCGAAAAATGGCACATGTGTTCGGTAATGGATAACGAGTGGCGATTGGTTGATGGAAAAGAACTGTACAACTTGCAATCGGATCCGGGAGAAGCTACAAACATTGCCACCAAATATCCTGAACGGGTTACTGCCATGCGTGCAGCTTACGAAAAATGGTGGGAACACACTTCGGTCGATTTTTCGCAATACGAAGCCTACAAAGTGGGCGTTTCCAATGAAACCGAAACTATACTTACCGCCATGGATTTTCATACTTCCGACCCACAAGCTTGGGATCAGGAGCTTATTCGCGATCCACTTGGAGGTAAAAAACCAGCTCTCTCAAAAGGGTACTGGATGATTGATGTACAACACGATGGCGATTATGAAATTACGCTTCGCCGTTGGCCGTCCGAATCGGGTTTGCGGTTTAATCAAGTAGCACCCGCATTAGGCGAACAAACCAAATGGTACAATGCGTTGCCCAAAGGAACCGTTTTTAATATCGAAAAGGCAACGATCGATTTGGATGCGCTACATCTTGAGCAAAAGGTGGATATGAGTAGCGATAAGGTGGTGTTTCGGGCACATATAAATAAAGGACGCAAGCAGCTTTATGCCAATTTAATAACTGATAAAAACGACGAATTCTCAGCCTTTTATGTGTACATCAAAAAAATTGACCGCCTAAAATAAACGGCTAGTCGTTTTTTTACACACCAAGGTTCATTTTGCGGTTCACCCCAAAACACCAAATACAAAAAAGCCGGTATCGAATAACGATACCGGCTTTTTTTCACTAATATAATTATCTGCCGGCCATCATTTGCATGATACCTCCGCCATTTTTCACCTTTGTAAAACCCAGATGCTGCAACACACGCAATGCGTAAGCCGAACGTGCACCCGAGGCGCAATACAAGGTAATTTCGCGGGATTTGCTCCCAAGTTCACTCACACGGTTTTGCAAATCGTCGAGCGGAATATTTAACGCACCGGGGTATGCCCCACTCCTAAACTCCTCTTTTGTACGCACATCTACAATTAACGGATCGTTCGATACCGTGGCTTCAGCCGGTTTGCTTTTCAGGCCGGCCATCATTGCCGACAAGCCGCCGCCATTTTTTACACTGGCAAAGCCCAAATATTCAAGCACCTGTTTCGCATAAGCCGAACGCCCGCCCGAAGCACAATACACCACAATGGTTCGTAATTTATTCCCAAGTTCACCCGCACGTTCCTGCAATTCGTCGAGCGGAATATTTACTGCGCCCGGGTATGCCCCACCCCGAAACTCTTCGCGGGTTCGCACATCTACTACCAACGGTTTATCGTCGGCCATTGCAGCCGGTTCTTTCTTTTTCAAGCCGGCCATCATAGCCGATAGGCCGCCGCCATTTGTTACATTGCCATAGCCCATTTGGTTCAGCACCTGTTTGGCATAGGCCGACCGACCACCCGAAGCACAATACACCACAATTTCGCGGTTCGCATCAGTACCAAATTCGGCAGCACGCCGCTGAAGATCATCGAGCGGAATATTTACTGCGCCGGGATATGCCCCACCCCTGAATTCACCGGCAGTGCGCACATCCACCACCAATGGTTCATTCGAAACCTTAGGTGCAACCTCCACATTTTCTTCCGCTTTTTCGGTTTCGGCCGCTAACGATTTTGGTTGAACCGGCAAAAGTTCTATTTGTAAATGGTTGAACCCCATGCTGCGGGCATAGCGTTGCAGCGACAGATGTCCGCCCGAAACATTAACCACATCGGTAAAGCCTGCGCCCACAAGCGTACGCAAAGCCTGATGTCCTTTTTTGCCGGTTTCGTCGTAAACCACCAGCGTACGTCCCTGCGGAATTGAACTTAACTGTTGTGGCAACAACTCCAACGGCAGGTGCATGGCACCGTTTATATGACTTTTATCGAAAGCAAAAATGTCGCGAACATCAATAAACACAGGGTTTTTGGACTGAACCAACGCATCGAGTTCCGATACGGTAACCGAAGGACTGTAGCCTGATATTTTATTCTCGGCCACATAAGCTGCCATATTTATCGCATCGTTAGCCGTGCCAATTGGTGGCGAATAAGCAAAATCCACATCGGCAATATCGCTTACCGTAAGTTTTGCCGCAGTAGCGGTGGCAATAACATCCAACCGTTTGTCGGCTCCTTTGTAACCAGCGGTTTGTCCGCCAAGAATAACGCCTGTTGCTTTATCGTAAACCAGCATAGCCGTTACGTTTTCGGCACCGGGATAGTAAGAGGTATGGTGTTCTTTATGAACCACAATGGCATCGGCATCGATACCTGCGGCACGTGCTTGTTTAAGCGATAAGCCGGTAGTTCCGGCCACCGCTTCGAACACCCGCACCACCGAAGTACCAATTGAACCCTTGTAGCTATGCGTTCCACCCAAAACATTCTCGGCTGCAATACGTCCCTGGCGGTTAGCCGGTCCGGCTAAAGGAATACGCACTTTTTTACCATTCACACGGTGTTCTATTTCCACCATATCGCCGGCCGCATAAATATCTTTATCGTTTGTTTGTAACTGGCTGTTTACCAACAAGCCACCCGCCTCGCCAATATCGAGTCCGGCCTCTTTGGCCAGTTGCAACGTTGGACGCACGCCAATCGAAAGCAAAACCATATCGGCATCCAGCACTTTGCCATTGTCGAGTTTTACCACATTTGGTAATATTTCGGTAACGCCTGCACCTGTATGTATGCCCACATTATGAGCAAGTAATTCGTTTTCGATAAACCCGGCAGTTTCAGCCTCCATAATGGCCATTACATGCGGCATCATTTCCACTACATTTACATTTAAGCCCCTTTTTACAAGTGCTTCCACCATTTCGAGTCCGATAAAACCACCACCTACAACTACAGCTGTTTTAGGATTTTTCTCTTTCATATAGTTGGCGATTTTGTCCATATCTTCCAAAGTCCATAACGAAAATACATGATCGCTATCGGCACCCGGCAATGCAGGTTTTATAGGTCGGCCACCCTGTGCCAGAATAAGTTTGGTATAAGGATACACTTTTTGTTCGCCGCTGCGGGTATCCATTGCCACAATTTGATGTCCGGCCCGGTCTATTGCCGATACAATTGTATGCGTATGAACCTCCACGCCATACTGTTCGTTAAAACTTTCGGGACTTTGCAAAATCAGTTTCGACCGGCTTTTAATATCGCCACCGATATAATACGGCAAACCGCAATTGGCAAACGAAATATCCGGACCCGCTTCGAGCATCACGATTTCGGCCTTGGGCGACAAGCGGCGTACTTTGGCTGCGGCGGTAGCACCAGCGGCCACCCCGCCAATAATTACAATTTTTTCTGTCTTCATGTTCTTTATATTATTCATTTATTTTCGATTCGATATTCACATTGCAAAATTACCACCCCAAAGCCGAAGCACAAACAAAATGTACCCGACTGATACCGGTTTACCCATTGAAGTAACACAACTTTTTCATTGAGGTAAATCCATATCGCCACAAAAAGCCGCCTCAACAGCCACTTTTTGTTTTTTGCCTGAACCGTTTGCCTGCCTGTGGTTCAATAAAAAATGGCACGAGGGCCAAGGTTGTAACAACAAAATAGTAATTTTGCTGAATGGCACATCGGTATTTTATGGAACTGGCCTACAATGGCACTTCGTTTTGCGGCTGGCAAATTCAGCCCAATGCACCCAGCGTGCAGGCATTGCTCGAAAAATGGCTCACCATTTTACTCAAACAACCCATTGCGGTAGTGGGTTGTGGCCGAACCGATACCGGAGTGCATGCTAAATATTATGTGGCCCATTTCGAATGTAGTATGCCCATTACCAACACGGCGGCACTCACTGCACATTTAAATAAAATGCCGGCCGATGGCATTTTGGTGTACCATATTTTTGAAGTTTACGGTGATGCACATGCGCGATTTTCGGCCATTAGCCGCAGTTACGAGTATCATTTATTACAGCAAAAAGACCCGTTTTTGTCGTACGCATGGGTATATACTTTTCCTTTGGATTTTGAAAAAATGAATGCTGCCGCAGCTTTACTTCCCGAATTTACCGATTTCACCTCGTTTAGCAAGCTGCATTCCGGCGCAAAAACCAACAACTGCACCATCACCACGGCAAACTGGGAGAATATGTCGGCAAACCATTGGGTATTCCGCATTTCGGCCGACCGGTTTCTGCGCAACATGGTTCGCGCCATTGTAGGCACTCTGCTCGAAGTAGGTCGTGGCAAATTGACCATCGATGAGTTTGCAGCCATTATCGAAAAAAAAGACCGCGGCAGTGCAGGCACCAGTGCACCGCCTCAGGGTTTGTTTCTATCAGACATTAAATACCCCGATTTAATTTCAGGATTCAAGTTCAACAAAAAATAACCCAACAAAATTACTCCAACAACACATTTTAACATCAAACAGATGATTCAGAATAAATACACGCCCAATTTGCATAGAATTACCCCTGTGTAAATTGGTTAAAAAACTTAGCCACCCGACTAAATTTAATGATAATTAATAGAACAATCACTTACATATTATAATATTTACACTTTATAATGTTTTAATTTATTACTTTTGAAGCTTCATTTAGTCCTAATTATAAATTCCTTTTCAATGAGCAACAATACAAAAAGCGATGCACTAAACTACCATTCCGAGGGAAGACCGGGAAAAATTCAGGTGGTTCCGACCAAACCCCATAGTACACAACGCGATTTATCGCTGGCCTACTCTCCGGGGGTAGCCGAACCATGTCTTGAGATTGAAAAAGATGCCCAAAAAGCCTATGATTACACAGCAAAAAGCAATCTTGTGGCCGTAATTAGTAATGGCACAGCAGTTTTGGGGCTTGGCGACATTGGTGCCCTTGCCGGCAAACCGGTTATGGAAGGAAAGGGGTTACTATTTAAAATATTTGCCGACATTGATGTGTTTGACATTGAAGTTAACGAAAAAGACCCCGAAAAATTCATTCAGGTAGTTAAGGCGATTTCACCAACCTTTGGCGGAATAAATCTCGAAGACATCAAAGCACCCGAATGTTTCGGTATCGAAGAGCGTTTAAAAGAAGAGCTCGACATACCCATTATGCACGACGACCAACACGGTACAGCTATAATATCGGGAGCTGCACTAATCAACGCACTCGAATTGGTTGGAAAAAAAATTGAAGACATAAAAATAGTTGTCAATGGTGCCGGAGCAGCAGCATCGTCGTGTACCACGCTATACATGCGGTTGGGCGCAAAGCTCGAAAACATCGTAATGGTAGATAGTCGCGGCGTAATATCCACACGCCGTACCGACCTCAACGAGCGCAAACTACCCTTTGCCACCTCGCGTCCCATCAACACACTGGCCGAAGCCGTAGAAGGGTGCGATGTATTTCTTGGCCTTTCGGTAGCCGGTGTACTCACCACCGAAATGGTTAAAAGCATGGCAAAGGATCCGATAGTATTTGCATTAGCCAATCCGGTACCCGAAATAGGTTACGACGAAGCCATGGCCACACGCAAGGATATTATTTTTGCCACCGGCCGCAGCGACCATCCCAACCAGGTAAACAATGTACTCGGCTTCCCCTACATATTTCGCGGGGCACTGGACGTGCGTGCCACCAGCATCAACGAAGAGATGAAGGTAGCCGCAACACTTGCTATTGCAAAACTGGCCAAAGAACCGGTTCCCGAAGTGGTTACCGCAGCATACAATGCAACACACATTGGTTTTGGCCGCGAATACATTATTCCCAAGCCACTCGATCCGAGACTATTGGTTACCGTTGCGCCGGCAGTAGCCAAAGCAGCCATAGAAAGTGGCGTGGCCCGAAAAAACATTGGCAATTGGGACGATTACGCCGAAGAATTACGTCAGCGTATGGGGCTCGATAATAAGCTCATACGCGGACTAACCGAAAAAGCAATAGAAAATCCAAAACGCGTGGTATTTGCCGAGGCGAACCACGTAAATATGCTTAAAGCAGCACAGGTGGCACGAACCGAAGGCATCTGCATCCCTATTTTGCTTGGCAACGAAGAGCGCATCGCCAAACTTTTGGCCGAAAACAATATCGACCTCGAAGGCGTGGAAATCGTAAACATGCGTCACGATCGTGAAGATGCCCAACGACAGAAATATGCACGCATGCTGGCAAAAAAACGCCAACGCGAGGGAATGTCGTACGACGAAGCCTACGAAAAAATGTTCGACCGCAACTATTTTGGCATGGCCATGGTCGAAGCCGGCGATGCCGATGCGTGTATTACCGGTGTTTACACCAAATTTGCCGACACCATTAAACCGGCCATCGACATTGTAGGCATTCGTGAAGGATTGAACCATATTGCGGGCCTCAACATTGTGAATAACAAACTCGGCACATTCTTTTTTGCCGATACATTGGTTAACAACCACCCGGGTACCGAAACACTGATCGATATTGCACTACTCACCAACGAATCGTTAAAACTATTCAACATTAAGCCAGTAATGGCCATGTTGTCGTATTCAAACTTTGGCGAACGCAATACGGGCAGCCCTGCGATGGTACACGATGCAGTGGATTTTATCCATAAAAACCATCCCGACATTCTTATCGACGGCGAAATGCAGGTCAATTTTGCATTAGATAAAAAACTTCGTCACGATAAATTCCCCTTCTCGAAGATCGACAATATGGATGTAAACACGCTCATTTTCCCAAATCTTACATCGGCCAACATTTCGTATAAAATGATGCTCGAAATAGGTATGAGCGAAACCATCGGCCCCATTCAAATGGGCCTTAACAAACCGATTCATATTCTTAACATCGAAAGTTCGGTCCGCGACATTTTAAACATGGTTACCATTGCCGTAATTGATGCCCAGTTCGAAGAACAAAAGCGAAAAATAAAGCAAGCATAACACCACAAACCGGCATTAATCAATGCCGGTTTTTTTATACCCAAAATTTGTACAGTCATCTCAAATACCGAATATTTACATGTTTTGAATTAATCGTCTATTTTTCTCAACTGCAAAAACCCGACATTTGATACTTAAAAAGGTATACGATGAAACAATTGGGATTACTACTGATTTCCGTTGCACTCTTTGGCACAACCACCATACGGGCACAACAAACAATGAATATCGACACCAACTCGGGCCATGAAATTCTGATAGGATCGAGCGGTTTTAATGTACGTATTGCAGATAAAGTTTGGAACTACACCCACCCTGATTTTCGCAGTGCGGTAGAGCAGCTTAAACCGGGCTGGCTTCGGTTTTACTCGGGTACAATTGGCGATGCCTTTAACAGTGCCACAGGCCGGTACGACGAGGAGTATGCTTATACTCACGACGAAAGCAAGCAATTTCTTACAGCTCTCTCGTACAGCGAAATAAAAGGGCCGGCACGTTTAACCGATTTATACCAGTTATTAGGCAACAATAACGCCCGGCTCATTATAACAGTAAACGCCTTTACCGAAACACCCGAAAAAGTGGGCGAACTGGCCCGGTTTTGTAAAAACAACAACATTATAGTAGAAGCATGGCAATTCTGTAATGAACCATACTTTTATGTACCCCATCGCAACCGTTACTGGTGGAATGATGGCACCGATTACGCGCTGAAGATGAAAAGCTTTGCCGACGAAATTCAAAAAACATTTCCCGATGCCAATTTGGCCCTTAACTGTACCTGGGATGGCATTTGGGGTTTTATGAAAGAGATAAACAAATACCAAACCGATAACGGTCATTACTGGAACATGTTTTCGAAACACTCGTATGCGCCACATACCGGAGCCAACGAAACATTTGACCAGGCGTATCGCCGTGTAAACTCTAAAATTATTGAAGCCACATCGCCCAATGCGATGGCCGAAATAGAAACATGGAGCTGGAAAGGTGTACCAATGTTAATTACCGAATTTGGCGTATGGAACCGGAGTGTAAACGGCATCGTATCGGCCATTTATAATGCCGAATATACATTAAGACAACTACAGCACCCCAACACCCGCTGGATTGGTTCGCACGAAATAAGCAACAAATGCGAACCAGCCGAAAAAAACACCAAACTCATTACCGATGCCTACAAAAACCACCGGGAATTAAATACCGATTCCATTCGCACCGGCACATTTCTTACCGACGAAGGCAAAGCATTACAGCTGGTTCATACCGCCACATCAAATGCCGATTACACCTGGAACGCCACCATCAGCGACAACCCCAAAGTGCCGGCTATGAAAGACACCTTAGCCGATGGCATGTACGCCAGAGCATTTCGTGGCATCGATGGCAATAACTATCTTTTGGTAACCAACCGTTCGGCACAATCGTGCTCTTTTGGTCTGAACCTCGATAATAAACCCTTGGATGTAAACGGCCATTGGCAGTACATGGCATCGACCACGGGCAACGCCACAAACATACCCCTGACGACCAAACAAGTGAACTTGTCGAAAATAACCATTCCGGCATTTAGCGTAAACCTTTACACCTGGAAAAGTCATTTGTTACTAAAACCAACGCAGCCGCGCATTTATAGTGCAGCCGTTACTAACGTTGGCGTGGCGATAAAATGGTGGAACAGACACAACGCGTCGAAATTTGTAATCACCTGCACCGATACAGACACACAAAAAAGCTCCATAACCACCGAAGATGGCCAGCAAAACAGCACACTACTTTCCGGACTTGCGGCAGGCCACACGTACTGCATTTCGGTTCAGGCCATCAACAACCAGGGCACAAGCGAAACATCGAACCAAGTAAACATGACGTTTCAAAAACCGGTTCAACCAAAAATAATAGAACTTGCCCCGTTTAATACTACGGCCACCTTGTACTGGCACAGCGTATCCGGCGCACAAAACTATTTGCTAAAAATAGAATCTACCGATGGCTCCGATACTCAAATCTTGCAAACAGGCAACGTATTCGGGTTTAGAATGCACAACCTTACGCCCGGAAAAACATACCACGTAAGTATAGCGGCCACAAATGGGTTGGGCACAAGCAGCTTTACCGAACCGGCCACTTTTGTTTGCAGAACCGGTATGCCACTTCCGGTGCACGATGTGTCGGCCAACGAAAACGCCGATGGTTCGACCAAAATAACATGGACCGACAACAACACAGAACCAACTATGTACAGGATTTATGGCGGCAACGAACCATACAAATTGCAACTGATAGCCGACAGTGTAACCACAAACACCTACACCGACCGCAGCACCGGCCAACACCACTTTTACACAGTAAAAACCTTTAATCAATCGGGCAAGAGCAATGTTTACCCTAATGTGGCCACGATTATAAAACGCAATAAAAAAATTGAAATTAATGTAGACGAAATTACCCAAACAGCCCATGGATATGAAGTGAGGGTATCGCACAAAAATATTAAAACCGATGGCGAAACCCGTTACGGAATTGCGATAAGCAATATTTCGTATTTAACAGTGGAAGAGACAAAACTCGAATCGACGCAATACACCGAAAAGAGCTTTACGGTGCTAATACCAAACGATTTGTTAACCAAAGGCCAAACGTATAGTGTAAAGGCATATGTCGAAACCAATGGTTCGCCCATTTTTAGTGAACCACCATACAAAAACTTTAAGGCACAATAAATACTATATCCTTTCCCCGGGCGAACCCGAAATCATTCGCCCGGGAATTGTTTAAATTCGACGTGGAAGCATGACCATTCGATGCAGAATATT
>QKHT01000045.1 GCA_003249935.1 Bacteroidota bacterium | reverse complement strand
AAAATAAAGAAAAAACAAAAAATACGCTGTCTCATAATGGGTTTAAATAAAAAAACCTTCAATTACTCAGTAATTGAAGGTTAATTCTGGTACCCGGAGTGGGACTTGAACCCACACAACCATATGGTCACAAGATTTTAAGTCTTGCGTGTCTACCATTCCACCATCCGGGCATCCGCATCGTTTTGCGATTGCGGTGCAAATATAGATTCTTTTTGTAATCTATGCAACACTACTGTTAAAAAAATTACCGTCCCAACAACAGTTTTTTTATGTCGTTAAGCTTATTCAGCGCGGCAACCGGCGTAAGATTGTTAATATCAGCCTTTAAGATTTCGTCGCGAATTTGCGACAAAACCGGGTCGTCGAGCTGAAACATGCTCAATTGATAGCCTTCGCGGTGTTGTGCAATCTGTTTTGTAGGTTTGGCGATGTTTTCGCGGCGGTTGTCGCTCTCCAAATCCTCCAGAATTTCGTCGGCACGTTTTACAATACTTGGCGGCATGCCCGCCAATGCAGCCACATGAATACCAAAACTATGTTCGCTGCCTCCAGGAATAAGGCGACGCATAAAAATAATTTTTTTGTCGACTTCGCGAACCGACACATTGAAATTTTTAATCCGGTTGTATGTTTCGGTCATTTCATTTAGTTCGTGGTAATGAGTGGCAAAAAGCGTTTTGGCTTTGCTGCGCGGATGCTCGTGAATGTGTTCGACAATGGCCCATGCAATGGAGATGCCATCGTAGGTACTGGTTCCACGACCAAGTTCGTCGAAAAGCACCAAACTGCGTGGCGACAGATTGTTGAGAATGCTGGCCGCTTCGTTCATTTCGACCATAAATGTCGACTCGCCCTGCGATATATTGTCCGAAGCCCCCACCCTTGTAAATATTTTGTCCACCACGCCAATTGCGGCACTTTCAACCGGCACGAATGAACCGATTTGCGTCATGAGTACAATGAGTGCGGTTTGTCGCAACAGTGCCGATTTACCGGCCATATTCGGACCCGTAATCATAATGATCTGTTGTTTTTCGGAATCGAGGTACACATCGTTCGGAATGTATGGTTCGTCGATTGGTAACTGCGTTTCGATAACCGGATGCCGTCCGTTTTTAATGTCGATGGCATCGCCATCGTTAACCATAGGGCGGATGTATTTTTGTGAGGCTGCCACTTTGGCAAACGACAGTAAACAGTCGACTTTGGCCACCAATGAGGCATTTTGTTGTATCGGCGCAATATATTCCATAATGTCCTGAACCAGATTCTGAAAGATTCGGGTTTCTAAAGTCAGTATCTTTTCTTCGGCACCGAGTATTTTTTCTTCCAAAACCTTAAGCTCTTCGGTAATATACCGCTCGGCACCCACAAGCGTTTGCTTGCGAATCCATTCCGGCGGTACTTTATCCTTATGGGTATTCCTTACTTCGATATAATACCCGAATACATTGTTAAACGCCACTTTAAGACTGGTAATACCGGTACGTTCTGTTTCGCGTTGCTGAATGTCCATCAGCACATCTTTGCCCGAATAAAGCAAGGTTCTGAGTTCGTCGAGTTCGGCATTTACGCCCGATTTTATCACGTTACCTTTATTGATTAGCGTCGGTGGATCATCATGTAGCTGGCTCTCAATTTCGTTGCGAATTAGATCGCAGGAATTCATTTGTTCGCCAACACGCATCAGGCTGGCATTTTCGCTGCCAAGACAGATACTTTTCATGGGCACAATGGCATTGAGAGCCACCTTTAGCTGAAGCACCTCACGCGGAGAAACCCTGCCTACTGCTACCTTCGAAATAACCCTTTCGAGGTCACCGATCCGGCTCAACAAATCCGATAATTCATCTTTTAATGCCGGTTGTCTGAAAAAATATTCCACCACATCCTGGCGGGCTTCAATCTGTTTAACCTCTTTAAGCGGAAAAGCGACCCAGCGTTTAAGCAAACGTGCTCCCATAGGCGAAATGGTTCTGTCTAAAACCCCTATCAGCGATTTACCACCATCGGCCATGGAGTCGAACAATTCGAGGTTGCGTATTGTAAATCGGTCGAGCCATACAAACCGGTCCTCCTCAATGCGACTTACCCCGGTAATGTGACTCACCTGTTCGTGGTGTGTAAGATCGAGATAGTGCATTATAGCACCGGCTGCCGTAACTCCCAACGTAAAATCCTGAACACCAAACCCTTTAAGGTTTTTGGTATTAAAATGTTTCAGCAATCGTTCGTAAGCCGAATCCTGCGAAAACACCCAGTCCTCGAGTTCGTAAGTGTACAATTTATTGCTGAACACTTCGAAGAACCGTTTCTTTTTATTGCGTTCGTAAAGCACCTCTTTGGGGCCAAAACTACTAATGAGTTTGTCGATATATTCGGGTTTTCCTTCGGCCAGCATAAACTCGCCGGTCGAAATGTCGAGGAAGGCCACCCCGGCCATGAGTTTATCGAAATGAACCGCAGCCAAAAAGTTGTTCTCGCGGTGGTTCAATACATTATCGTCGATGGAAACACCTGGTGTAACCAGTTCTGTAACGCCACGTTTAACAATCGTTTTTACCGTTTTGGGATCTTCGAGTTGCTCGCAAATGGCCACACGTTGTCCGGCACGAACTAACTTGGGTAAATAATTGTCGAGCGCATGATAAGGAAAACCAGCCAATTCGATAAAAGTGGCTGAACCATTAGCCCTTCGTGTAAGCGTAATACCCAAAATGGCCGATGCTTTTATGGCATCATCCGAAAACGTTTCGTAAAAATCGCCTACCCTAAACAGTAAAATTGCATCGGGATGTTTGGTTTTTATCTGGTTGTACTGTTTCATGAGTGGGGTTTCCACTACCTTCTTCGACATATATTTCCTAATTTAATAATCAAAACATACAAATATAAAACATCAAACGGGGTTCTTTTCCTTCTGTTTAAAAAAGTTTTAAACATTGTTTTAAGGCAGAGCCGAAGGTTGGCAGAGCAAGTGATGCCATTGGATTTTTGTAATTCGATGGTTGGGGGCATTGTTATTTGATCCGTTTAGATTTACAGAAAGGGGGCAAAGGATGCAAAGCGTAATTGGAATGAAATGTTGGTGAAACGGTTCTGTTTAAATGGCTTTATTGTGCTGATTTCAACCATTATGAGCTGAATGAAGATCACTTGAACGGGTGAAAATACCGTAAATTTCCCGATGATTCTGTGCCTCAAAATTTGGATACCGTCGTTAATCATATGATTAATACCGGCGAATTGCAACGAATAAATACCGAATATCATGGCGGGGCGAAAATTCCGGATTGCGATGGATTGAGGCGCATTTCGAAAAAGAAGAGCGCATTGTATTTACTGAGCTTTTTCACAAAAATGATAAAGAAATTGAAGACAGACCGAGAATACTCAATAATTTTAAATAGACGATGTCTTTGGGGCTCAAACCAAAACCACCTTTTTGTTGTTATATCCGCATGGAAAAGCTAATTGATTTACGACGGAATTATGGGTTGAACCGCTTATCGGAGAATCAGGTGCCGGCTAATCCGGTGACACTGTTCGATAGTTGGTTTGCTTTAGCATTAGAAAACAATGCCGAAGAGGCGTATGCTATGACCTTAGCTACGCATGGCACAAACGGTTTTCCGCAGGCACGAATCGTTTTACTTCGGGCTTTTTCGCAAAAAGGTTTTGTCTTTTACACCAATTATAAGAGTGCCAAAGGGGTGGCCATGGCTATCGACAATAAAGTATCGCTTACATTTTACTGGCCATGGCTCGAAAGGCAGGTGCGTATAGAAGGTTACGCCACAAAGACCTCGCCCGAAACCTCGGACCGTTATTTTGCCAGTCGTCCGCTCGAAAGCCGTATTAGTGCAATTATTTCGCCACAAAGCCAGCCCATTTCGTCACGCATGATTCTCGACAAACGATTTATTGAAGCGATGTCGCTCAGTGCGCACACCCCACCGGTTCGACCCGAAAACTGGGGTGGTTATGTGGTGGTTCCCGAAAATATAGAGTTTTGGCAGGGTGGCGAAAACCGACTGCACGACAGACTTTTATACACTTTGGTTGGCAAATTGTGGAAAATGAACCGATTGGCTCCCTGACAACCCAACTTAAATACGTCCCAGACTCAGGAAAACCACATAAGTTGAAATGGTGAGAAAGAGATAAAACATCCGGGCTGTTTCCGCCGATAATCCCGGAAAACGGTATTGAATGGCTCCCGGCTTACAAGTGGATACGCAATCGCCGCACAAGGTACATGTAAGAGCCGGTTTACCCCGTTTTATATCGTCAATATTCAGTGCATCGTACTTACAAGCAGGCATACAGCGCATGCACGACGTGCAACTGCTGTTAATAACCATTCGAAACGGATTAACCTGTTTGGTAATACTCACCACGGTACCAATGGGGCAATAGGTGGTACAATAAATCATTTTGCCTTTACGCGGCGAAACAAACAGGATGATTAACAAACCCACTACCCCGAAAGCCGAAGCGAACAAAGTGGTCGATACGGGGTTCAGCCCAAACCACCGAAACAACAATGCCGTGATGATAAACAGTGGCAGTATGGTGCTTTTTATAAGCCATTTGTATTTGATAGGTTGGCGTTTTCCTTTGACTTTTTTGCCTGAGAGTAAACCATCTAAGGCCCCAAAATAGCAATACTGACTGCACCAGGCCGGACCGGTAAGTAATACGGTTGATACAAACAAGATGGTCATAAACGAAAGTTCGTGTCTGAAAGCCGGACCACCGATAATCATAGCCGGAATGGGCAAATGGAGTTTGCCTGTCATCAGAAAGATGGTGTAACCCGCTAAACCCAAAGCCAGTTGCGAAAAAAATACAGTGGTAAAAGTAATCCAGGCAATTTGTCGAAACCGGGCTGTGTGTTGTGGATTCTGCATTTTAAACGCCATAAATGCGCCCCAGGAAGCCATCAATACAATCTGCACCCAACCGGCACCAACGTAAAACCTTTCGGCTATTAACATGGGCCGATGCACTTTAAGCTGAACCACAGCCAGTAAAAATGCCGACATCAGAAATACGGCCAAGGGCAAACGCAAGGATTTAAGCTGAACCACCATTATTTGGTATACGTATGTACGCTGTAAGCAGAAATGGGCAGATAATTGAGACCATACCAACACCCCAGTAAAACAATAAAGGCGAGGGCCAAATAGTATTGCTGTTGTGCAATATTTTTGGGTTTATGGTACCGCCAATGAATGTACCCCAGATACGTGAGCCACGACAAAAAAGCCCATACCTCTTTTGGGTCCCAGGTCCAATAATTTCCCCAGGCCTCTTTGGCCCACAGTGCGCCAAAGGTGAGGCCCAGGGTAAGGAACCCGAAGCCTACGGCTACGATGTTGTCGCCCAGAATCATGGTGTCGCCGTTGGGTTGGCCTTTATGCCAGCGGTACACCGCAAAAATACCCACTAAACTCGATACGCCCATAAAAGCATAAGCAATCATATACACCACCACATGCGGCACAAACCAGTAACTTTGCAATGCAGGCATCAATGCTTTGGCGTGGGTATCGGGCTTAAGAAAGTTAATAAGCAGAAACACAATTGCCAGACCCACAGCATATACCAGCAACCAGCGGTAACGCCAAACCTGATAAATTACCAGACCAATAACCGACAAAAACAGACTGTACCACAATCGCGTTTCGCCGAGGGTACGTAATGGCGGACGTTCGATAGTTATCCAGAGTTTTCCCACAAAAACGGCGAGCATCACAGTTCCGGCCATAATCAGACTACGAAAAATGATACTGTCGCGTCGGGTTCGTCCAAAAACAGCCCAAATACTGCCTGCAAGCCAAAAAACAAGCGAAATGGCTGCAAATATTTCGAAATTATACCACATAGTTTTGTAATTTATGCTGCGGGTTCTTCGTCGGGAACCTGCGTCTTCTTTTTAGAAAAAATCATGTAAAATGCACCGCCGATCAGCAAAAAACAACCGGTGTAAACCACTGGTAGCCAGGGATCGCGAATCAGTTCGATTACCGAATATTGCGACCAGCGGCCCAGATTTTCGTCGTAGCCGGTCTGGTATATTTTCCACCCTTCGAAGTCGATGGGTGCATTGACATTTACAACACCATTTTTGGTTGAACCATCGGATGCCTGTATGGTGATGTTACTTTTAAACGTTTTTGCTTCGGGCAAATGCATGGCTAAAACAATAGATTGATTGAGCCGGAACACTTCGGGATTGCGGGTTGAATTGCCCGAACTCATCCATCCGGTGCGGGTTTCGCCATTGTGCGACACCTCGATCAATGCGGCCGGTACCGATAGTGTATCGGTGCTGGCGTGGTATGCGAAACTATCGCGATAAGCCATGGGATAAAAGGTTTTGAGTCGTACCTCAAATCCCATGAGCTTTGTTACCGAAGTATCCGAAATTTCGAACGTGGCGGGCTTGCCGTTGTAAGTCACCACGCTACCGGTTGTAATATCCACCATCGAAATCTGCGGGCGAAACTCTTCCATTGTAAAATCGTTGAGCGTAACCTTAAACGGCATATCATACAGCCGATATTTATCGTCGAAGCCGTATTTTGTCGGTTCATTCAGTTTTAGTTGCATGCGGAATTGCAGCACATCGGGGGCACCCATGGTTCCGGCAAAAAGAATAATCCATAAACCAAGATGCGCTGAAACAAAGCCCAAATCAGATTTTCGCCGGATACGAAGAATGCGCCGCAACGTAACCACACCCAAAGACCAAAGCATAAAAAAAACAGCTAAAACATACAACCATGTAGAAACCAAATGATGGATAAAGCCCGAACCGGCATTGGGTGACTGGGGTATAAATGCCATGGAAAGCGTTAAAACCCCAAACAACCCGATGGCGCTGATTGAACCGGGCACACTGGCTAACCACGCTACAAATTTCCATTTTCGAATTTGATTGTATGAAATTACTATAAGCGTAACGATAAATAACCCAACAAAAATATTGACAGGATAGGCAAAAGTATTGGTTTTAAGCGGCCGGATGGTTTCTAATACCGACCCGGCAAAGAGTATAGCCAGGGCCACAAAAAAACCTTCGGTATACCCCCATGGCATCTGTCCAATCTTACGTATTGAATCATTTTTATGAATCATTCTAACAGAACTTTATTTTGATATAATGCAAACATAACAAAATTGTTTAGCCATTGTTCCCGACAGACATCTGTTATGCTTACCTGCAATTACCCACGTTAACAAATTTTTATGCTATTTAATCCAAGGGTTTTGTGCATTGATCGGTTTGTTTATTTTACCACAATCCTGACTTCCACGAAGTAAATTACTCTACATTGAACATTATTAAGGACATTTGAACTATTATTTATATAATTGTAGACAGAACACTTATATATTTGTATTACAAATAATACAATACTATAAAAGTACTTTATAAATTAATTCATTCATTTTTATGAAATTATTTAAACTTCTGCTCATAATGTTGTTTATGGTCACGTGGCAGGCAATGTCCATAAATGTTGAAAATGACCCGGTAGAAATAACCCAGCCCAACGGCCAAATAATTGGTTGTTTTATTACAGGCGATGAGTATTTTCACAGGTTGCACGATGCCGCCGGTTATGTTATTTGCCTCGAACAGGATGGCTACTATTATTACGCCAAAGCCTTCGAAAACGAAAAATGGGTCGCCTCTTCTTTTAAGGTTGGTAGTGTGAATCCCGCCACCACGGGACTTAAACCTTGGCTTACCCCATCAGCCGACTATCTGCGTGCGGTTCACCCACAGGAAAAATCGGTAAACATGGTCGAAAACAAAGCGATGACGAACGGTAAATCGACGGCCTTGATGATATTAATCAAATTTTCGGATCAATCTGATTTTACCCCGGCCTATCTCGACGATTTGGACAGCACCCTAAGTGCTGTAACAGAGCCTTCGGTTTACAATTATTACAAGGAGGTTTCTTACAATCATCTGTTTTTAAATGGTTATATTCTTCGCGTAACGTATACCGATTCTAATCCGCGGTCGTACTATCTCCCCTACAATGCCACCACCAATCCAAATGGTTATGCCGATAGTGAAAAAAATACACGAAGGAGTGCATTATTACAAAATGCGGTAAATTACGTTAAGGACAAATTTCCTGCGGACATTAAACCCGATATGAATGCGGATGGAAAAATAGACTTTTTGTCGTTTGTAATTAAAGGTAATGCCGGCGCATGGGGCGATTTGCTTTGGCCACATGCCACTTCTGGTTCGTTTAACAATGTTAAAATTAATGGACTTGGTATCGGAAAATATATTTTTATGACCGAAAACAAAACCAACAGAACGACTTTTACACACGAATTCTTCCATAATATGGGCGCACCCGATGTGTACCGATATACCAATACCGATATCGATCCTGCCCCGCAAATGTTTGCTGAAGCGAGCCACCCCAATGCCTATTACAAATGGAAATTTTCTGATGGAACCTGGGTTAAAGAAATTCCAACCATTACTGCATCTGGTGTTTATACCCTCTATCCTTTGGCAATCACAGATAATTTTGGCACAAAAAAGTGTGCCTACAAAATCATGTCGCCATACGATCCGGCAGAGTTTTTTGTAATAGAATACAGACAAAAAACATCAGAAACCTACGATAATGTAAGTAAAAGCGGTGCTTTTGTATACCGCATAAATCCAGCAAAAAACGGTAATGGCAGCGGTCCGCCGGACGAAATTTACGTTTATCGTAATGGTGGCACCTATTTACACAATGGCGATAAAACGTCGATTTATGTGGGTAAAGGACTCGATATTGAATCCGTAAGCGACGACAGCGACCCTTCGTGTTATCTGAGTAATGGTTTTCGCGGTGGATTAAATATCGACAGTGTAGGTGTTGCCGGCGATTCGATACAAATAAGAGTTAATATCCAACCCAAAAACTCCATTATGGGTGGCGGTATTTACACCATTCGCAATGCAAACGGTGGCAATATAATTGGTGCCGATGGCATTGCAGCCAAATGTAATACTGCGGCTATCGACAGTGCCACAGAATGGATGCCCGACTATATTGGCAGCGGGTTATGGCGCATTATTAACCTTAAATCGGGCAATGCCCTTTCAATTCCGGGCAACAGTACGGCTTCCGGTGTGCCTTGTACCGTAGAAGGATACTCTGGTGGTGCAGGACAAAAATGGTACCTGTTTTCGGCTACCGATGGTTATACACGCTTTGTTTCGTCGGCCAACAAAAATCTTATTTTGACCAATGCCAATGGTGTATTAACAACCCTTACGTACTCCACCAATAATAATATGAAGTGGACCTTCGAACGGAGAAAAAACACCTTTTTACCAGATATTCAGTATGTGATTCAATCGAAAACAACTGGTAAGAGTCTCTATTTCGGTGCAGGCAAACTCAATCAGATTTCGTTCAACTCAACATCATCGGCCCAAAAGTTCCTCTTCGAATCGGCCGGAGACGATGATATAAAGATAAAATCGGTGGCATCGGGTACATACCTCAATTACAATGGTTCGACGTTCGAACTCTCGACAATTGCCAAATTGTGGCATCTTACCCACAATGCCGATGGCAGCCTGAACATCGCCGATAAAACCACAGGTAAAGCGTTGGCTGTCGACTTTGCCAATCAATCTTCACTTGGTGGTGTAATGGCTGTAGATGCTAATGATAGCGATATAACACAGAAGTTTTTGTTTGTAAACGTTACCAATTACAAAACCACGTATGTAACACCGGAATATCCCCCGGTTACTATCGACGACTTGCGTAAGGATTTGTACGTGTACCTGCCGTTCGAAAACAGTTTGGATAATGCGGTAAACAGCGACGAATACGAATTGGCCGTTACCCCGACCGGCACGCCAACGTATGTAGCCGGACAGGTTAAGCAATCGCTTTCGATGAATGGCTCTACCGACTTTTTAACAATAGCAACAGAGGATGCGTTATCCGATTTTAATCCGGCTACGCAAAGTTTTACCATTGCTTTATGGGTTAAAAATATGCAACCTGCTTCGGATCAAACCGAACGTATATTTGTGCAACAAGCCAACGATGCAGCGGCTCGTACCGGCCGTTCTATTTTTTACATTACACCAAAGAATGACGCATATGGCAGTTATCTCGGTGGCGTAAGTTATGTTTCTCCGGCTGGCACATATACTTCAGGTTTAGGCAAATGGACACATGTAACCCTGGTAGCCGATCTCGAAAAACAAACGATCAGTTATTTGGTAAACGGCAAATTGGAAAATACCACACCCATTAGTAAAGCAGTTGAATCGTGCTCGGGTAACCTGCTTATTGGTTGCACTAAAGAATTGGCTGCATCAACACGGAAATGGTTGGGACAAATCGACGAGTTGTATATCTACAAACGGGCACTCAACCCGGCCGAAGTTGCAGCCCTCAAGGACAATAAATACAATACCCTGGCCGATGGTATTGCTTCGCAACGGGTTCAACAACTCAGTGTGTGGCCAAATCCGGCAAACAACCGGTTGTATCTTTCGGCCCGAACCAATCAATTGGTGCAAGTCACCGATATTTCGGGTAAATTAGTGGCCGGTGCAAAGTACAACAGTGCCGGTATCGATATATCGAACCTTGCTAATGGTATTTATATGGTTAAAACAGCCACAAATAACGGACTATTTGTCGCAAAAGTATTGATTAACAGATAGTTCTTTTTTTAGAAATACAAATTAAAAAGAGGACATTTCCAACTGGAAATGTCCTCTTTTTGTATTCTTTATTTTCTGTACAGGCAGCATTCAGGCAATGCATTATAAATACTGTCTGGTGCTTTGTACTTGCCGGCATCGTGACCGGCCAAAGCCACAGCTTTAGTTACGGCATCCGAGGAAGTCGTTCCCGGCATTATTTCAACATGCAACATTTGCGTTTCGGCTTTCCACTCTGCACTCATCACGCCTTTTACCGCTTTTGCAGCCGTTTCAATGCGTTCTTTGCACATGTCGCAATTGCCCGCTACTTTTAACATCTCATGCTTGGTTTTGCTCTGGTTCATTTCTGTTTTTGTTTCGGGTTGAACCGCTTGTGTCCCGTTCATCATGCTCGGTTTGCCTTCGAGTTGTGCTGCGGCATCCACACTAAAAGCACCTTGTGTCACTATTTCCTCACCTTCGGTCAATCCATCGGAAATAACATAGCGGTCACCCAAAACAGGGCCAAGATTTACCATTCGCATTTTAAATTCGAAACCCTCTTTCGATGGCTGCTTTACATACACCACCGACCTTTTACCGGTCCACAAAACCGCCGAACGCGGTACCGTTAGTTTGTTTCGGTAAGCCTCGGTATTGGCTGTAATGGTACCGTTGGCAAACATACCCGGTTTTAATTTTCCGCTGCGGTTATTTATTTCCACGCGCACTTT
>QKHT01000215.1 GCA_003249935.1 Bacteroidota bacterium | reverse complement strand
TTCAATCTCAAAAAAACATGCAAATAACAGGCACACACTTTAACTACTACCACGTTTGCAAGCGCAAATTGTGGTTGTTTGCACATGGTATTCAAATGGAGCATACCAGCGACTTGGTGGCTCAGGGTAAACTATTGCACGAAAGCAGCTATCCGCAACGATCGGCACGTTGGGAAGAAGTAGAGTTGGGTGGGATAAAGGTCGACTTTTACGACCGTCGAGCGCGCATAATACACGAAATTAAAAAGAGCACAGCCAAAGAAGAAGCTCATGTGTGGCAACTCAAATACTACATCTACGTGTTCGAGCAACATGGCATAGCGGGTGTAAGCGGTGTACTCGAATATCCCAAACTGCGCATTACCGACGAAGTTTGGCTCACACAACCCGATCGCGAACGGATATTGGAAATAGCATCAGAAATTGAGGCTGTGGTTCAATCCGAAACCTGCCCGCCAAAACTCAAAGTTTCTTGGTGCCGCAATTGCAGCTATTTCGATTTTTGCTGGAGCGGGGAGGAGTGAGGATTGATGGCGGATTGAGTAGGGATTGATGGAAGAAAGATTGAGTAAGGATTGATGGAAGATTGAGTAGGGATGGTGCTCAATCTGATTCAATCCTTACTCATTCTACCATCAATCTAACACACAGTAAAATAAGTACAGATGAAAAAAACATTCTATCTCTTTAACCCCGGCCGGCTGAGCCGCAGGGATAACACATTAAAGTTTACACCTGTCGACGACGATGGCGTAGAGGGTACACCCCGTTATCTGCCGGTCGAAAACATCGACGAACTCTACGTTTTTGGTGCATTGGATGCCAATAGCAGTTGTTATAATTTTTTAGGAGCAGAGCAGGTGCCGGTTCATTTTTTCGATTATTACGAAAACTACACCGGTTCGTTCATGCCTCGCGAATCGTTGCTCTCGGGCAAGGTGTTGCTGGCTCAAACCAACCACTACCTCACACCGCGCAAACGCATGGTTCTGGCCCAAAACCTTATCGACGGCGCATCGTACAATATGCTCAAAAACCTGCGTTACTACAACTCGCGGGGAAAGGATTTGGAACCCATTATTCAACGCATCGAAACCCTTCGCGAGCATATTGCCGGCACCACCACCGTAAGCGAACTTATGGGCTTCGAGGGCAATATTCGTAAAGCCTATTACGAAGGGTTCGACACCATAATCAACGATTTTGATATGGGAGGCCGAACCATGCAACCCCCGCGTAACGAAGTTAATGCGTTGGTGTCGTTTGGCAACATGCTTTGCTATACACAATGTTTGCGGGCCATCCACCAAACACAACTCAACCCGGTAGTGTCGTTTTTGCACGAACCGGGCGAGCGGCGTTTTTCGCTTTCGCTCGATATTGCCGAAATATTTAAACCCATTATTACCGACCGTGTTATATTTAAGGTGTTGAACAAACGCGAAATACAACCATCGGATTTCGAGGCCGACCTTAACCGTGTAACGTTAAAGCCGGCGGCAAAAAAAACATTTGTACAATCGTTCGAGAACCGGCTCAACGAAACCATTCAGCACCGTACGCTTAAACGGTCGGTAACATACAAGCACCTCATAAAACTCGAATGCTACAAATTGGTTAAGCATGTTTTAAACATTGAGGTTTACAAGCCATTGAAAATGTATTGGTAAAATGATTAAATTTAGCATCGGAAAAAACGGATAAGTTATGCAACGCTATGTAGAACAATTGATAGAAGATTTGGATGCAGTGGTTCAAAATCCGCCGGCCGTGAAATATTACGAAGTTCCTCCGGGTTACGAGGGTGGATTGGAACATGTGGCTGAGTTGGCGAGTGTGCCGTTTCAATCTATCGAAGAACTTACCGGTATAAGCTTTGATGCATTTCCCGACTTTTGGGACCTGTCGCAAGAGCAGTGTGAGGCAATAAACGATGCTATTTTCAGGGTATTCGAAACATTGTGCATCGAACTTGTAGATAAACCCAAAGAAATAGAACCACGCATGCTCTATTTTGCACTCAGCAGCAATTGGGATTACCAGGTGCAGTACCTGCCTCAAAGTGGTTTCGATATGGAGTTGTGCGATTTTAATACCGAATTGTGTATCTATGGCGAGTATTGCGACTGCTACGATCCCGAAACCGACACCTTTGGCAATGCGCCGCCGGATGTTAGAAACGATTTGGAACTTGAGGCCAATGAAGAGCTAAACAATAGGCCTGAACCCAATGATACGGATGTGTTGTGGAAAGATCCGTTTGGGTCAATTCCTGATTGGGTGCTACCGTTTGTCGATGATGATTTGTTCCGAAGTACACCATTGTCGTCACCTCCGGGCGAATCGGAACCTTTGGACGACGACGAACTTTTGAGGAACGATCCCGATGTGTTGGCCCATTGGGAGGAGATAAAAAAGCATCTGCCGCCAGAGCATAATTAGCTTTTGTTTATTGTTTTTTGGCTGAACCCGGCAAAAAGCAATTGGAAGCAAAAAAAAAGAGTACCGGGGCTAATGCAAACGGTTCAACCAAAAACAAAATAGTAATGTACGTTATAGCAGTATACGATATTGGCGAAAAGCGGGTGGGGAAGATGCTAAAGCTTTTCAGAAAGTACCTGTTCTGGATTCAGAATTCGGTATTCGAGGGCGAAATAACACCCGCCAAACTCGAAGAATTAAAACTAAAAGCGAATCAAATCATGGATACCGACACCGATAGTTTAATTATATTTACATCGCGAAACGAAAAATGGCTCGAAAAACAAATTATAGGCAAAGAACGTGCAAGCACCGACAACTTTTTGTAACCCGCATGTATTTAGTGTTTTAGGCTGAACCAAGTTGTCGACCTACGTCAAATGTAACGTTTAGTGTTTAAATATTTGTATTGTGCCAACAACCTAAGCTCTTTGACATGTTGAAATATAACACATTAGGTAATATTGTCGAACCCCGGCAGTTTTTGTATTATTAAAGGTCGACGACTTTTGCAGGCAAAAAGCAGTAATAAACATTGCTTACAACCCGTATTCTAAGCGAATTTTTCTATATTTGCCCCACG
>QKHT01000190.1 GCA_003249935.1 Bacteroidota bacterium | reverse complement strand
GAAATCGTTGTGGCTGAAGTTTCTGCTAAAGATCGTTTAGTTCTCGCGAATCGTTTGTTAGATCCTAATGGCTGGTATTGGCCTGTTAATTATAATGAATTGGACGTGAACGCCAATTTAGTGCAAAATCCATATTATGCAGATTATAAAAAGAAATAGTGAGAGATATGAATAATGTAGTTAAATATATAAAATATGCGATTTTCGGGCTTCTCGCTTTTATGGGTGGCTTGTCTGTAACATCGTGTAAAAACAATAGTCTTGGTGAATCGTTTAATACTGATGCCAGTCCCACGATATTGGCCTATTTACAATCGCGTGCAACACCGTCCGAAGTTGGTTCAGTAGCTGAATACAGCACTTTTCTAAAAATTCTTGATGCGGCTAATCGTGCAAATTCTTTAGGAGCGTATAATCCACGGAACAAAAATGGTTATACCGTTTTTGCTCCGACCAATGCTGCATTCAGTCAGTTTTTTGCTTCAGATGCAGCGCATAATTCTTTAGAAGCCTTAATAGCTGATGCTTCATTTCTGAAAAAGTTTGTAGATTACCATATTGTTAACGGTAAAATTCTTTCAAAGGATTTTACGTATGGTACACTCAGCGATTCTACTATTGCCGGAGATTATGTAACCATTGTGTTTTCTAACGATTTCGAGAACAATTCTGTTACTTATTTGGTCAATGGTAAATCCAAAGTGGTTCAACGCGATATTGATCTTTCGAATGGCGTGGTTCATGGTATTGATAAGGTGCTTGAACCGAGTTTTTATTCAGCTTTAGAATTAATCAATCCGGAACGAAATCCTGATTTGTCTATTTTTTATGAAGCATTAACGAAAACCGGAGTGTCAAAACTCTTAGGTCCAACAAAAGTTGTGAATGGTCAGCTTTTAAAAAATAATTTCACCCTTTTGGTGGAGCCGGACAGCATCCTAAAAAAAGCTGGTATCAATTCTTATGCTGATTTAGTTGCGAAGTATAGTACATCTGCCGATGTCACCGATCCACTGAATGGATTGTATCAGGAGATGGCCTACCATGTAATAAGCGGTGTCTACTATCTGAACAATTTTAATCAGTCTTTGGATGATGCAACCGGAAAAATATCTTCGAGTTTGTATAATACCTTTAGTTATTTTCCTCTTTCTGTATTATCTGATCTTCAGATTCAGGTTAATCCCGGTGGTAGGGTTTTAGAAACAATATATCAGGGACCAAATAATAGGGATACTATTAAAATAGACTATGCAGAAATTGATTATCTGAATAGTAACCAATTATCGACAAATGGTCCGGTTCATTTTCTTAAAAACATTCTTGAAATAGAAGCTTCGTCAACCGGCCAATTTGATATGCATTTTCTTGATGATGAGCCTAATTTGGTTAGTTATTATAACAGCAATAAAACCAATTATGGTCAGGAAAAGCTTTTTTATCCTAAGGACTTGTATCAGATTTCATTTACTGGAATTGATTATATCTACTATGGGTTGGACGATGTTTTTTGGGATAAGGATTATATTAAAGTTTTAGGTGACTTTACATTAGATATCAAAACGCCAAAATTGGCTCCTGGCAAGTATACGATATTTACCCGTTATGCAGAAGGAAATGGATATGCCTCTGTTCAGGTATTTTTTAATGGTCAGCGTGTGGGCAATATTAAGGACTGTTCAAGGGTTACAGGTTCTAATGGTCAGCCCTCGAGTACAACGCTTGGTGATGTTATTGTTACTAAATTTGGTCAGCAAAAAATTACCATTGATGCCATTAGTCCTGGTTATTTTAAATGTTATTTTATCAGATTTACGCCAAAACTATAAAATTAGTAAACATGAAATACAAGAATTTCTATAAAATATTCTCATTTCTTGCTTTATCGGTGCTTGTGTTGTCGTGCCGTGATGAGGAGTGGGATACACATTACAAGTCGAATCCGGCTACTGTAAATGTGAAAATGTGGGATGCAATAAAAAACAAAAGTGCTTTCCCTCAATATTCAAAATTTGTGGATTGGGTGATTAAAACGGGGTTAGATTCTGTTCTTGAAACGAATCAGAGTTTTACGCTTTTTATTCCGACAAATGATGCTTTTGATAAGTTTAATATGGCCGGTAATGATTCATCCGTCGTTTTAGGGCAGTTGATTTCAGAAACCGTGCTTCAGCCGGCAAATATTTCTTCCTGGCGAAAACTTTTGATGATTAATACGAAATATGTTTTGGTGTCGAAAGTTGGTGCTGATATTTATTTTAATGGCATCAAAGTTGAAAAGAGAAGTCAGCTATACAAAGACGGATTGTATTTTGAATTGGGTGAAGTGCCGACACCATTACTTAATTTATACCAGTATCTGGCAATTAGTAGCCCTGTGGTAAGAAATTATATTGATGGTTTGGATTCATTGGGTTTTGATCCGTTGCTCTGTAATCCAATTGGGTTTGATAGCAATGGCAATACAATTTATGATTCATCGCGTGTTACAGGTCGTGGTTTCGTATACTACAACTCTTTTCTTGATCATTATTTTAAAGTAGGGGATGAGTTCAGAAATAAATCGGCCACATTACTTGTGTTTAATCAGGAGCAATATAATGCCGCTTTAGATACCATGGCAAAAAATCTTGGTGGTGTGTTTACGGATTATACTAAAATACCTCAGGATTGGCAAAAAGAGGTGTTGCTTCCTTTTTATCTCAATAGTGGTATTTTTGATAGTACTTTCACTAATTCAAGGTTCGATACGCTTAAATCGAAAGCATTTTATAAGAATATTAATGGCGACTCGGTCATCGTAAATCCTTCAAATGTTGATTTAAATTCGCGTTTCGAATGTTCGAATGGCGTAGTTTATAACTATAAAAAATTCATTGTGCCAACCAATTTGTATAATGATACTTTAAAGATCGAAGGTGAAAGTCTTGTCGTAGACCTTGGTGCCAGCAAATTCGCTTGGAAAACGGATGTAAAAGTGTCGGATGCTAAAATTGAAACCACGGTTGATGCAAGTGACCCCGGCGCGTCAAAAAGTCGTCAGTTATTGGTGAAATTTGCATCTTCTTATAGTGGACCTTATTCTGTTGAATTTAATTTTCATAAAGTATTTCCCCGCACATATAAGTTATTGTGGCAAGCTTCAAATCGTCCGTCAGGAAAAGTGGCCTGGTATGTAAACGATATTAAAGTTGGTGAATACGATAATGATAAATGGGGCGGTACTACTCCTTTTATTGCACTTACCGGTGAACTTGCCGGTCCAAAAAATGGAACTGACCCATTAGGGTATGCATACAACAGTGCTGGTTATCGTTTGTCTAAAAATAAAACGTTGAACTATGTTGAATTTGTTGTACAGAATGTCATTACTGAATATGGAGATGCAAAAATAAAGTGCGTTTGGAATAAAGGGCAGGGTAGTTCTTCCTCTCGCGGTTTATTGGTTGATGTGGTGATGTTGGTTCCTTATAAAAAATAGTTAAAGTTATGCGAATCATGAATATAAGAAATATGAAGAAAAGCAGCAATTTTTTATTTGCAATTGGCTGTTCGGTTTTATTAACTTGGAGTACCACATCAAAAAGTGAGACTTTACCGAATTTACTTGCAGAATCGATAGTGGCTCCTGGTATTTTGGATAGTTTAACTATTAGTGGTGTTATTTTGGATATTAACGGAAACCCTGTAAAAGAGGCACTTGTTTCCTTTGAAGGCGTTACGATGGATCCGATAATTACTACTGAAGATGGAAAATATAGTGCAAAACTACCTTCCGGAAATGTTTGGATGGTTGTAAGTCCTATCGGAGATTTTCAGAAAAAGCGAGTTTTTGTTAATGGCAACAGGTCGTTAAATGTGTATCTTACACCTAAGGACATTGTATCTGGAGGAGAAGAGATTTTCACCGGATTACGCACAAAATCTAAAAGGGATATCAATGCTTCTTTTTCTTCCTTTGATGTAGAAAATCTTCAACAACGGAATGTGTTAAGTGTCGATCAGGCCATTAAAGGTAAGGCTGCCGGTGTTTTAGTTACCAATAATTCGGGTATGCCCGGATCAGGTACTTATACCACCATTCGGGGCGTTCGTTCCTTGTTTGCAAATAATCAGCCATTATATATTGTTGATGGTATTCCGTATGAAAATGCAAATATTTTTAAATCGGTAATTGAAGGCAATGTTTTTTCTCCGATTTCGAATGTTGAACCAACTGATATCTCTAATGTTACAGTTTTTAAAGATGCTGCAGCTTGCTCTTTATATGGTTTAAAGGGTTCGAATGGTGTAATTGTAATTGAAACTTTGAAGCCAACTGAGCTTAAAACAACAATTGATGTAAATGTTAAAACAGGATTTTATTCTTCAACCAATCAATTGCCTGTTTTAAATAGCGAACAATACAGATCCTTAGCCAATGATGTTTTGTCTTCATCTCTGTATCGTGAAGAAATTTATAGAGATAAGTATCCGGGTTTGTTTGATGACGTGTCGAGTCCTGATTATTTCCGCTATCATAACAGTGCCGGTGTTTTAAATAATACCGATTGGCAAAGCAAAATTTTCCGGAATTCTGTTTTCAATGATGTTTCGCTTGTGGTTAAGGGGGGAGATGAAATTGCTAAATATGGTCTCTCCGTTGGATTTTTATCCCATGGTGGAACCATTAAAAACACAGATTATTCAAGGGCTAATATTCGTTTTGTTGGCGAGTTCAATATTTACGATTGGTTAAAAATGTATTCCAGTTCGAGTTTAAATTATAGTAATTCGAATCTTATGAATACAGGCTGGGAATTGGGTACTTCTCCAATACTTACAAGTTTAACCAAGACACCTCTTATAAATCCAACATTAAGAAATAAGGATACCGGTGAAAATTTGCCTGCATTTCTTGATAATTATGATGGATTTGGCGTGAGCAACCCTGTTGCAGCTGTTAATGGATTTATAGGTGTTTTTAATGCTTACCGAATGATTACTTCGAATAAATTTGAAGCTAAGCTTTCGGATTATGTGACCGCTTCTGCACTTTTTGGACTTAATTTTTTCAATAGCCGTGAGCGGGTTTATATGCCAAATATTGGTATGGTACCATATTATAATAACGAAGTACGAAATGTTGCTAAAAACCAAACGAGTATCTTAAAAAACTATTTTGGCGATGCAAGTATTAAATATGAAAGGGCACTGAGTTCAATTCAAAAATTTTCTGCACTTGCCGGGTATCGGTTTCAGATTAATAAAATGGAACAGGATTTCGAAATTGGCAAGAACCTTCCTGAAAGTGACCAGTATACCAGTGTATCTCGTGGTGATATCAATATTGCAGAAATCGGTGGTGATAAGGGCTTGTGGAATTGGGCTTCGTTTTATGGTAATGCTCAATATGCTCTTCTGGACCGCTATCTTGTTAATGCATCGGTTTCTATTGATGGAAGTTCGCGCGTTGGTGCAACGGCTCAAACAGGACTTAATTTGTTCGATCAGCCGTTTGGTGTATTTCCGGCTATTGGTTTAGGTTGGCGTGTGTCAAACGAAAACTTCCTGAAAGAATTAGATTGGCTTGAAGAGTTTAAAATACGTGGTTCTTATGGTTTGTCCGGGAACGATGATATTGGTAATTATAACTCCTATGTTTATTACGAACCACGCGTTTACCGTAGTACTACTGGTTTGATATTGGGTTCAAGGCCAAATACCGACCTTAAATTTGAAACCAGTTATCAGGCAAATATTGGTGCAGATTTAAGTTTCTTTGGTGATCGGTTTGGATTAACAATCGATTACTTTAATACTAAAACTAAAGATATGCTTGTGTTGGAAAAACAAGAGACATATCTGGGGTATGATTTGCGTCCAACCAATGGTGGCGAAGCTTTAAATACTGGTTTTGAGTTAGGCTTGAATGCTCGTCTTATTGAAAGTTCATCATTTCGATGGGATGTTGCCTTTAATGTTTCTAAGTTTAAAAATGAACTGACAGCGATAAAAGGCGGTACCCTTGTTAATGGTGTATTTGTGTCGAAAGTGGGTAGCGAACTCAATAGTTTTTATGGCTATATTGCTGATGGTGTTTTTTCATCTACTCAGGAAGCTCAGGCTGCCGGCTTGGTTAATAGTCGGTTTGTTCCATACGGTGCAGGTGATATGAAATTTCGCGATCTAAATGGGGATAAGGTTATTGATGAAAAGGACAAAACTGTAATTGGTTCGCCAAATCCGGAATATTTTGGTGGTTTAACCAATACTTTTAAATACAAAAGATGGTCGTTAAATGCCTATGTTCAATTTGCTGTTGGTCAGGAATTGTTTAATCAGGTTCGAAGCTTAACGGAAGGGATGACCGGTTTGAATAATCAGGTTACATCAACGCTCAATCGTTGGTCATATGAAGGTCAGGTTACTCCAATGCCCAAAGCGAGTTATGGTGACCCTATTGGAAATACTGATTTTTCTACACGTTGGATTGAAGACGGTTCCTATGTTAGGTTAAAAAGCTTAACATTGGCCTATTCGATGCCTGAAGGTTTGAAAATTGGTAATAAGGAAGTCTTGCGGTCACTCCAAATATATGGTACAGCTACTAACTTATTTACGTTTACAAAATATTTGGGATATGACCCTGAATTTAGTTATGGTGCTAATGTTTTTAATCAGGGTATTGATTATGGGCAAATGCCTCAGGTGCGTTCGTTTATGGTTGGTGTTAAATTTGGATTGTAAAAAGTGATAACAATGAAAAATATAAAAATTTCTATATTCTCAGGTCTTCTCTTATCGGTAATGTTCTTTACCGGTTGTCAGGACTTTTTTAATCCCAACCCGGGAATTGTTTTAAAGGAAGAAGACAATTTTCAGGTCTTCAATGATTTTCGATCGGCAGAAATGGGGCTTTATGCCATACAACAGGATTTGGTGGAGCAGCTGGTTATATTGGGTGAATTACGTGGTGATTTATTAACTGTTACAGAAAATGCTGATCGTGATTTAATTGATATTAATCAATTTAATTCAATTTCTTCGACTAATAAATATACATCGCCAACAAATTTTTACAAGCTTATTGCCAATTGCAATAACCTTTTAATGCGAATAGAAATGCGTAAGCCTTCGGTGTTACTCAAAGATTCCATCTCTATGGCGCATATCGATAATTATGATAAAATGTATGCCGGCGTATTGTGTATGAGGGCATGGGCCTATTTTAATGCCGCCCGCATTTATCGTGAAGTGCCATATATTCCTGAAAATATTACGGATGTGGATGGTATTCGTAAATATATTAATCAGGAATTTGTAAGCGTTAAGAAAGTTGAATACAAACTTGATACGGTTTATCAGCGTTATGTTAGGGCTTATGGTGTTGATGTGTTAACCAAATTTCCTAAAACCTATATTTCTGTCGATGGTGTCATTGATACGTTTACGGTGCAATTAGAGAAATATGTAAAGAGCCTTGGGTCCGGACTTACAAAGCAAGAATTTGTTGGTGTGGATTATAACTCTCAAGGCGTTAATGACCGTACATGGGAAACAACAACATGGAACCGTTATGCCTATCATGCTTTAATGGGACAGATGTTTCTGACGCGTGGAAATATGGAGAAAGCTTATGAGCATTTAGGTGTTGTGGTAAACTTTGAGTCGGCCATAACTTCTGATGCGAAAAGGTTTAGATTAGGAACGCGATTATCAAATACCGAATTGTTTAAGGGGTTCTTTATTTCACTCGATCCATTCGAACATGTTTTTGCTGTTGATTTTCAAAAATCATTAAAACAGACCAATGATTTAAGGCCCATGTTTGATAATAAATACCTTATGAAGCCGACAAAAATCGCAACAGAATTGTATGAAGGTGAATTTAAAATGCGTGACAATGTATTACGCAATAATAATACGCCAAACGATCCATTAGACGATTATTACTATGTACCGAAGCATTATCTCGATTATTTTATGTTGGAAATGAATAAAAATCAGATGATTGCCTGGGAAAAATCTGCATATCAGAATACTATTTCAAATAGCGATTTGAATAACTTTATTGGTTATCCCAGCGATTGGGCTCGTGGTTATGGTGTCTCTTATGTCTACAGAAATAAAACCACCGGAGCCGATCTTACTAATGATGAGGTTAAGGTAATGCTATATAACAGGATTATTGGAAAAGATGGAGAGGTTTACAAATTAATGGAAAATTACGACACCGTGGTTTCGAAATTTAGTTTGAAAACCGGCATCTTCAATAACGATTATAAGTTCTCAATTTATCGTGCCGGCGGTCTTCATTTGTACTATATTGAAGTGTTGAATCGTATGCTTGAAACCGATGGACAGATTTCGGATGTTACTAAATCGACATTAGGGTATACTTATATTAATGGTGGCGTTACACCTGGTTTAGGTGTTCGTGGTCGTGTTGGTTTGGATAATCTCGATGCAGCTTATTATAAATACACTTACTCCTTTGGAGGTAGAATTATTGGTGTAAATAACGATTCATACGAGCGTAAACTTCAAATGTTCGAAACTAAAATACTTGAAGAACGGGCTCGTGAGTGTGCTTTTGAAGGCGAACGATTTTATGATTTAATCCGTGTGGCAAAACGGCGTAACGATCCTTCATACCTGGCCAAACGGGTGGCTTCTAAGTTTGAAGGTTCGAAATATACCGAAGTTTATAACAAACTGCTTAATGAAAACAACTGGTATATTCCTTTTAACGAAGGTGTAGAATAGCCGTTTTTTATTATAAAACAGAATCCCGGTTCAATTTGAACCGGGATTTTTTTTGTTTTCACTGAACATTTAATGAAATATTTCATTAATAGAGTAAAATGTATTTTCTATGTTACATATTCCGGATTCGGATAAAAAGCGTGTCGTAATTATAGGAGGTGGCTTTGGCGGATTGAAGTTGGCCTCTTCCTTGGGTTCTTCCGGTTATCAGGTTGTATTGATTGACAAAAATAATTATCATCAGTTTCAACCATTATTTTATCAGGTGGCAACGGCTGGTATTGAACCAAGTGCAATCCTTTTTCCGTTGCGAAAGGTTTTACATCGGTTACCTGATTGTTTCCTGCGAATCTCCGAAGTCGAAAAGGTAGATACTGCAAGTCGGATTGTCTATACCACTACTGGTTTTTGTAAATACGATTTTTTGATTGTGGCTACCGGAGCCGGAAGTAATTACTTTGGACTAAAGAACGTTGAAGCCGCATGTTATCCGATGAAATCTGTAACAGAGGCTCTGGCATTACGCAATGCACTGTTGCAAAATCTGGAGAAAGCCCTCGTGTGCGAAACAGAGGAGGAGCGCGATGCCTTGATGAATATTGTTATTGTTGGTGGTGGTCCTACCGGTACTGAGGTCGCTGGAGCGTTGGCCGAAATGAAAAAACTTATTTTTCCGAAAGAGTATAAGGAACTGGATATTTCGAAAGTTCGTATTTTGTTGGTGGAAGCTTCCAAAGGATTGCTGGGGGGTATGTCAGGTAAATCGTCGCTCGATTCTTTGAGGTATTTAAGGTCATTGGGCGTAGAAATTTATCTCGAAACTCAGGTGAGAGATTATGTGGATGGTTGTGTGGTTTTAAGTAATGGCGATACCGTGCGTACCAATAATCTTATTTGGGCTGCCGGTATTAGTGGCAATGTGCCATTTGGCTTCAGCAAAGAACAAATTACCGGTGGCAACAGATTAATAGTGGATGCCTATCATCGCGTAAAAGATACGCAAAATGTATTTGCGATTGGCGATGTTTGTGCTATGGTAACCGACGATTTACCTCGCGGACATCCTCAAGTGGCGCAAGTAGCCATTCAGCAAGCCGCAAATTTAAGTCGTAATTTTCATGCGATGTCAAAAAATAAGACTTTGAGGCCATTTAAGTATAAAAACCTGGGTTCGATGGCAACGGTTGGTCGGCACTTAGCAGTGGCCGATTTGCCCGGTATAAGGCTCTATGGGTGGTTTGCCTGGTATGTGTGGATGTTTGTTCACCTTATGTCGATACTTGGGGTAAAGAACCGATTGTTTGTTTTTCTAAACTGGTTATGGAGCTATGTAACATTCGACCAATCTCTGCGATTGATAATACAACGTGAAAATAAATAAAGAGGCGGCCATGTGGCCGCCTCTTTTGTTTATTTAATGACAATGTTAATGATCTTGCCTTTTACAATAATCACCTTTTTAATTTCACCGGTTTCGAGCCATTTGGCCATTTTTTCGTTGGCCAGCACTTCGGTTTCAATCTCCTTCACATCTTTGTCGATTGGAAATTCAATCGTAAAACGTAATTTGCCATTAATCTGAACCGGATATTCTATTGAATCTTCTACGAGGAAGGCTTCATTAACTTCCGGCCATGTTTGGTAGGTAATGGTGTCGTTGTTTCCATACAAACTCCATATTTCCTCTCCTGCATGCGGTGCATAGGGGGCCAGTAATTTTGCAAAGGTTTGAGCCGTATCGCGGGTTACTTTCCCCTTTTTTACTGCATGGTTTGTAAATATCATCAAAGTCGAAATCCCTGTGTTGAATTTTAAATTTTCAATATCGTATTCAACTTTTTTTATGGTTTGATGCAATATCTTTAATGTGTCTGCATCTTCTTTGCCGTCAACTACATTGTTTGTGTCGGCAAAAAAGCGGTACGCTTTCGCTATAAAATTGTAAACACCCTTAACGCCGGTGTCGGTCCATGGCTTCATTGCATCCAATGGCCCCATAAACATTTCGTACAAGCGTAGCGAATCGGCACCGTAGTTCGATACCACATCGTCCGGATTCACCACGTTTTTCAGTGATTTGGACATTTTTGCAACAATTTGTCTGAGTTCGTCGCCGGTTTCTTTATGATAGTATTTGCCTTCGCGTTCTTCTACTAAATCGGAAGCTACTTTGGATCCCGATGCTGTTTCGTAGGCAAATGCCAGAATCATACCCTGGTTGTAGAGCTTTTGGTAAGGTTCGTCGGTACTTACAATACCCAAGTCGAACAATACCTTGTGCCAAAAGCGACTGTATAAGAGGTGAAGTACCGCGTGTTCAGCCCCACCGATATACAAATCGACCGGCATCCAATAGTTTTCGATGGCTTTGTCGAATGGTGCCTTGTCGTTTGTCGGGTCCATATAGCGGAGGTAATACCAGCACGAGCCGGCCCACTGTGGCATGGTGTTGGTTTCGCGGCGGCCTTTGCGACCATTGGCATCGGTAACATAGAGCCAATCGGTGGCGTTCGATAATGGCGATTCGCCGTTTTCGCCCGGTTGGTATTTTTCGAGTTCCGGCAGCATTAAAGGCAATTCATCATCGCCCAAAATCGTTACCTCACCATCTTCCCAATGGATAACGGGGAATGGTTCACCCCAATACCGCTGACGGCTAAAAAGCCAGTCGCGCAGTTTATAGTTTGTGGTGGCCTTGCCTATATTTTTGTCACTTAGCCAGTTTATTACTTTTTCAATACCTTCTTTTTTGCTTAACCC
>QKHT01000124.1 GCA_003249935.1 Bacteroidota bacterium | reverse complement strand
TGAGGGTGATAAGTTGCCCAACTAATGATGATGAGTTGTGCAACTCCCGATGCCCGGTTGTGCAACTCATCGATACAAGTTGCGCAACTTTTTTACCTTGGAAAAACCAGTGTTGATTGTAAGAACAGAGACTGAAAACAGAAGACCGGTGCTTTGGGATTATGCGAGAAAAAAATGTTTTTGCTTTAAGGCAATCATGCGCAAGTCCATCTATTTCTATCCTTTGGGATGCCTGGCACACATTTCTCCCAAAGGGATGCCTTCGGCACACATCATGCGCAGCCACATCCCCATATCTCCACATCTCCCCCGCAGGGATGCCTTCGGCACACATCTCTCCCAAAGGGATGCCTTCGGCACACATTTCCTAATCCATATACACCTTCACTTTGCTAAACGCATCTTTCATTTCGGTGCCGGGGCGGAATACCACGTGAGCACCTTCGATAATGTCGCCATTAACTTGTTCGGGGGTGTCAACCGGTTTACTATCAACGTTCAAGGCAAATGAACCTAACTTGCCAAGTTGAACCACTTTGCCATCGAGCAGTTCTTTGGGCATGGTATCGACCAGTGTAAGCAATACCGAATAGACATCGCCACGACTGATACTTGAAATTTTGGAGATTTGTACCGCCAGATCGTCCAACGACATCGTGTCGCGTTGGGCCGCCATAGCATAATACTTAGGTGCCTCGGTGGGCTTTTGCGGATTAATCCGCGCAACAGATTTAATTCTTAGTGCCATAAAAAAAAACAGTCTTTAAATTTTAGTCTTGGGTCTTTTACCAACCTTCTCACAGAGGGTAAAAAGACAACAGTGCAAATCAAAAAAAAAAAAAACGATTTGTGCAAATAATGCAAAACCTTTTTTAAAATATATTTTATCAATTATTACTAATAATTTCTTTATATCACTCTATTACTGCTATTTAATGCACTCAAAAATCTCACAATTGCTTTCATTTTTAACATATATAAAATAATGAATATGGGGAAATGTGTGCCGAAGGCATCACTTCGGGTGAGATGTGGCTGCGCATGATGTGTGCCGAAGGCATCCCTACGGGAAAAATGTGGCTGGCACAGTTGGGGATGTGTGCCGAAGGCATCCCTACGGAGGGATGTGGCGTGAAGCGTCAATCTTATCAATCTTATCAATCCCATCAATCTTATCAATCCCATCAATCCCATCAATCCCATCAATCCAAGTCAAAGTTCGCATACCCCATAATAAGCTCCAAAATGAAACCCTTGGTTCGAACGGTTCATAACAAAATGACAATGGCCTCATGCAAAAAACAGGGTTCAAAATAAGCCAAAAACAATACTGATACACCAATCGGAATCGGCAAAAAACCCATTAATACATCAACACCGGACCTTCTTCGTACCATAGCCGTACCATGGCCGTACCACGTTCGAAGTTTTCCGAACGTGGTATGGCCAAGAAAAAGGGGTGAAACAGGCCAAAACGGCATCGTTAAGGCCAAAAAACAACCACCCTATGGTGTCGGCCAAAACGGGGTTGGTATATACCATTCCGCGCCTGCATGGCGTTGACATTTTGTCAAATCACAAAAGCCCCAAAAAACAATTAATGGAAAGGGGTTTACTATATCATGTCAGAATGGGCTAAATCCCGATTCAATTCATATTCAATAAATTAGTTTTTGATTTAGTGAGCCTGCATTGTATTCCCTCCTGCTTTAGCCGGAGGAATTACTTTTTCTTCATCTGTTCCGATGGCTTGGCCTCTGAAGCTGATTTCAGGTAGCGGTTCACAAAATCGCGCTCCTCAGCCACTTTCGACATCATTTCGCGCACCGATTTTTTAACCTGATGATAGGTTGTGCGATCTTTAATTGTCGATTCGTCTGTGGCATTAAAAATTGCTGCACTTCTGCTAAATTTACCTGCAAAATCATCGACCATGGCCACAAGTGCTTTGGGGCTGATTTCGGGTTTAAACCGGTTATTTTTAAACAATATGTACTTGTTGTACGACTTTATGCCCTGATTATAAAAATCAATCGCTTCATTTACTGACGAAACGGACTGATTATACGAAACCGTTTTAGTAAGCTCTTGCAGATTAGCCACATGGCTTTTTATTAGCGGGTTCACCAAACCATACCGAGTAATACGGGCCACTTGATTCCTGTATTTTTCGGTTGAACCAAGGTGCTGTACCATATTTATGGTATCGTTAAATGCAAATATTTTGGGGTTACTATTCACAAAACGCTTTTCAGCAAACATTTTATGGGTTATTGGATGTTGGCAGAACTGCCACATCGGGTCGAAGGGCATGTGCGTTTTTATGGCCACTGCCGGTTCGACCAAACAATAGTCCCAGGTAAAACGACGTACATATTTATTGCCAACGGCACTACCCGATGCCCATGTAGGATCGCAGACCAACCAAACATCATTAATTTTAACACCAACCCAAGCGTGTGAATACGGCTCGATACGCGTACCCGAACGGGTATATCCGGCAATTACGGCACAAGTTATTCCGGAAGATTCGCAAAGCACCCTGAAAACCTCAGAAAACCCCTGACAAACCCCCTTTTTAGTTACAAATGTCTTTTGCGCCAATTCGTCGGCCGAGGTATAATAGGTTTTAATTTTAACCGATTTCATATCGTAGTTGATACGATGTGCAACCCAGTAATAAATGCATCGCACTTTGTCGGTATCAAGCTCAAAGCGACTGTTTATCCACGCCCCTACTTCCTTCAACGATGACTCTTTGTCCGCTGGTACAACATATTTATCGGCCGCATAACCAACCGTAACAAACACAAAAGGTATTACCCAAAGCAATACCTTCTTAAAAATCGTTTGAACCATCGTCGTTATCTTACGGCCACTACCTCTACCTCTACCAACACATTTTTAGGCAAGCCTTTTACGGCAAATGTAGCTCGTGCCGGATAAGGTTCCGTAAAATATTGGGCATACACTGTATTAAATTTCGAAAACAAACCCATATCGGCCAATAAACAGGTGGTTTTAGCCACATTACACATAGACAAACCGGCTTCTGCAAGTATAGCCTTAATATTTTCAAACACTTGAATTGCTTGTGGTTCTATATCTTCTGACTCCACATTGCCGGTTTTTGGATTAACAGGAATTTGTCCCGAAACGAACACCATAGCTCCGGTATCAATGGCCTGACTATATGGTCCAATCGCAGCTGGTGCATTATTTGTTGAAACTGCTTTCATTTTTCCGAATTTTAAATTACAATACAAATGTAACATCCTTTTGAAACAATTACATTTAAAAAAGAGAATAAAATGGATTAATACAATATTTACATACTTGTATTTGCAACCAATGAATTAACAATTAAACCAACCATTTTTGCGGCAATATTAAGATGCTTGGAAACAAAATTATTTTACATGTTAATTTTTTGTTTTTTAATTCGAAATAATTATTAAATTTGCCCAAACCAAATTATTTTAAAGAATGAGAACAATTTTAAAATTAATGACTGTGGCAGGCTGTGCATTCGCACTCTTGGCTACTTCGTGTAGCGAAGCACCTGTATCGACCAACGAGGTTAAGTCTTCCGGTATTTCTGCAAAATCTTCAACTTTGGCCCAAAAGAGTGCCAAGGTTCATCTTAAATTCAAAGGATCAAATTTCGGGAGCGAAATAGATTCGGCTATTGGTACACTCACCACTATTTATCTTAAACGCGATGGTAACGTACCCGCCAAAGATAAAGATGTACTGATCTGGGATCAGTTTGAGTACTTTAACCTCACAAATATGAACACGGGTATTATGGGCGACATTGCCTTTTTAGTTATTCCCGAAGGTTCCTATTCTGAAGCTATTGTGAATGTAACCGGAGCCTGGGTTTATAAAAATGGTATTAAATACGATTGCAAGGTCCCAAGTGGAATTATGAAATTGAAATTCTCGCCTTCTGTTATTGTGGGAGAACATATGTCAACCGATTTAACAATCGATCTCGATGTATCCAATTCGTTTGTTAAAGCAGGCGGAAGCTACATTTTTAAACCAATTGTAAATGTTGCAAACAACAGCACAGCGGGCAGTATGGCCGGCGCAGTAATTGACACGGAAGGCAATCTGATTCCCGATGCATATATTAATATTTCGGGCAATGGCATTGATGAAACCACCATGTCGCTAAACCAATACTTTACTGATGATTGGGGCTTTGAACACTTCCCCGGAGAATACGGATTTCAGGGTATTCCGGGCGGAACATACACTGCCACAGCCTATAAAGAAGGTTATGAACCCCAATCGCAAGAAGTAACCATTGTTGTTGGGAATTTTATTTTCAGAAATTTTGTACTCACTGCACAATAAAGATTAACGATTTGTTATAAGAAAACCATCTCACCCAAACGTGAGGTGGTTTTTTATTTAATGGAAAGTGAGAAACATTGCATATTTTTTTCATCGGCCATACATACAACAAATACACTGTTCCCATTATTCAAAATACAGGCAGGCAATCCACCCTTAACGGGCGGTAATAATTCCGTTACACAATCCGGTTTTAACAGATGCAAAATTTGTTTATCTTTCTCCGAAACCAAAAAGACAGGTTCATCCATAACGACAAAAACCTGATTTTCGATGGTCGTATTTTCAAATACTTTAGCTATCAACAACTTACCGGCAGACGAATAAATACGTATTTCATTCTGCCCCGATACGACCATCTCGTTGTCGCCATCGTGGTTTACATCGGCATAATAAAACGATTTAATTGAGCCAATTTGGTTAAATACCGAAATAGCCGATACTGCCCCATCTATTCCCACAAAACATATTTCGCCAAGGTCGTTTGCATACAGAAAACCGGGTTCACCCAAAAGCGTATTATTGCTTGCATAAACCGAGGTACCAGCTACTGCCGGACGCAATTTTTGCTGCGGAACAACCCTTACAGCACCTTTTCGGTCGTAAAATGCTACTCTATGCCGCATAATTACTGCAATATAATCTTTATCGGCAACGCGCAAATGCTTCGGATCGGCCACTATATCATCCTTTAAACCGGAAAAATTCCATCCCGAAACCACTTTTCCGGCACCATCGTACAGCGCAATAGTACCATTGGATAAGGGCACGAAAAAGCGATAATCTTTGTCATTGTTATAGTCGGCTGAACCAATGCCTGCCGTTATTTTAGGCTTTATTGCCACCGGAAACCCCGCTATATCGGTGCCGGAATTTGCATCTACGACAAAAAGTTGATCGGATGTTGCAAAAACAGCCATTTCGGTTCCCGAAGCTGGTTCAGGCAAAAATATCGTACGACCAGAAACTGATCCCGGTAACAATCGTTTCCATTTGGTTAATCCCGATCCCGAAATTAAGTACAGCCAATTTTTGCTATCCTGAACCATTAGTAACGATGTTTCGGGTCTGTTTTCGGAACCACCGGCAATCCGCTTAATTCCATTTTCGAAAGTCATTTGCCACACCGGTGCGGCTTCATCCGACTCACTTTTTTCGCATTTCAGTATGATATTTACAAATAGGCCTTTGCCCGAGGGAGACAACTGAAAAGAACCACCTACGAGCGAAGGCCAGGCCGCATTATTTCTAATAAAAGCAGTAAGAATATCGTCGGGAACAAAGCTTTGCAAAAATTGCTTTATTCGTTGCGAATTTGCCCATGAATAAAATACCGATTCGTAGGTAATTGGATCGCATACCGATGAATATGCAGCACAATCAGCAAGAGCCATTGTGTTGGGACTATATTCGTGAAGACATTTTACGGCTGTTTCATTTTCGGCAAAAACCAAATAACCGTTATATGTACTAACTAACTGTGGGCTAAAATCATAGGTCCAACCACCCAATGTAAATTTAAAAAAATCGGGAATCATAAATGTAGCACATTGAATGCGTCCGCCTACGGTGTTAACCGATATGGATTTTACACCGGCAAGTTTGCGTAAATCGTCAACAGCTTCTTTGGCGTACATCGTTTTCAGCAGTAGAATACGCGCGTGCGAATCGTTGCCGGTAAATGTTACCAGGGCCGCTGTACCGGCAAAATATTGCTGAAACCAGCGAACAGGATTAGTACCCATTGTTTCCGCAGCAGATAGTTGCCAATCAATAAATTTTGGCTGAAAAGAATGGATAGCAGCCAAATACGTGTTGTAATCGCTGATATTTAATACCGATACAGAAGCTGCATTTGAAGGAAGAATCTTACCCCATTCTGTTTTGTCGCTTTTTTGCCCTAATAATGTAAAGCCCCAGTTTTGCGTTTTTGTACCGGAAATAAACCCCGAAAGCATTACACGCCTGGCATCGAGATATAAATCGAGGCCCATCCAATCTGCAAACCCCGACACATCGAAACTTAATGGTTCTTTTTGGTCTTTACCGATCATCCGCTGAAAAAGTTGCGGATTTAAAAACAGATTGGCCAATGCATTTTTACCTCTTGTATTGTACACATCATTAAATCCACGGTCCTGTCCCAGACCAATTCCGGTGGTTAAAGCCGCAGCCGAACGTTCGAGTAATAAATCTGACGAACTTAATGCAAAAACTGTATTATACAAATAGTAGCTGTAACAAGTGGAGTTATGCAATTCCTCTGTAAGATTCAGTTTTACGTTTTTATAAAACCGCTCCCTTGGTGTTATGGCTTTACACCGTTGTTGGGCGAACCAATTGTAAAATGCATCGGCACTATTTTGTTTATTAAACCTTATAACAATAAGCGGCTTGTATCCACCTAAGCCGGCATGATGCATTGAAACAGATATTTCGCACTCTGCAAATGCCTTTTTAAACTGGCTGTTTTTATCATTTAGAGAGTCGAGCAACATTAGTGTTTGCGTAAGATTTTGGTTAAGCAACTCGTTCTTCACAAATTGAGGTGCAATTTCCATCTTTCGCAGACGGTATAAAAATTTATCGGGATGGGGCACAACAACAACTGCAACAGCACCTTTTGGCAATCCGGGCAACAAAATTTCGGTATTAACCTTCTGCGACTTCATCACCAAACGATTAGTCCAGAATATTACGGCTGAAATCAGCGATAAAATAAACAATGCGTATAAAAATCGCTTCATATTGTTATCTCAGTAAATCTATTCGTTTTTACCAGATAGCGAAGATAATGGAACACAACGAAAAACAAAAAGTCAGGTTCAACCAAATAACAAAAACGAACGTTTTTATTGCATATTGGAAGATAAAAAATGTGAATAGCCATGATTTTATTGATTGCAAAGTGCAATTATAGTTTTATTCCGGCAAAATTGTTGTTATGTTTGCATGTTTTAAAAATATTATGAACCATAACAAAAAGTGGCACATTTTATTCGTAAAATAATTGATATTAAAGTCGATTGATTAGGCATAAAAATGAAATTATATAACATGAATTATAAAACTAAAATCTTATTATCGGTAATGACAGTGTTGGCGGGCACACTCTTTAATAGTTGTATGGACACAACCGTTAATACCGACAAACCCGAAATTCTGAGTTTTTCGTTGGTTGATCCGGCCAATAAAACAGGTTTGTATTCGTCGGTAGTATTTACCGTGAATACCAATGAAACAAATTCAACAATAATAAATCTTACAGATACGCTACCATATTCGGTTTATACCGACACAATCAAAGCCAACTTTTCGATTCTTGGTTCATTTGTCGAATATAGTAAAACAGACGATAATGGCGATACAAAATACTTGCCATTTACCAACAACGCGACATACCTTAATTTTGGAAATCCAATATTTTTCAGGGTAACCTCATCGTCGGGCATACAACGCGAATACCTTGTAACCGTAAGATGCCACACCGAAAATCCCGACGAAATTGTTTGGACAAACAAAACAGGTGTTATACTCCCATCGCAAACAGAGTATCTTAAAGGATTTACCCTAAACAACAAGCTCTTTTTGGTCGATGCCTCATTAAATGGTTCAACCATAACAAATAACATTTATACCAGTACCGACGGAAAGACTTTTTCGAAAGAAGCGTCGAATTTGCCAGCGGGAAAATATCACACAATAACCGAATACAATGGCAAATTGTACCTCACCGGGTATATGGCACTTAATAGTACGACAGGCTATTACGAGGCTCACCCCGAAGTGTGGATAAGTACGGATGGTTTACAATGGACAAAAGACAACAGTGCGCCTGCATTTACCACAATATTTAAGCAGGTTATTGCATTCCATAACAAATTATTTGTTATGGGTGGAACCGGCGTATTTGCCAATGCAACTACCGATGCTGAGGCACTTTACAGTAATCAACTCATCGAAACCACCTCAGACAACATTTATACATTCGACGGTTCAACCTGGACTAACACGAACTTTAAGACACCAGCAGGAATGGGGCAGCGTTTTGGTTCGATGTTTACTTTAAATAATAAAATATTTAACCTATCGGGCGAAACCAATGACAACAGCAATTTATCGATTTATGCCAGCGAAAACGGAACATATTGGAAAGAGATTAACCAATCGGTCATTCCGTACTTTAACAGGTTTAGCGCGTTGATTAACAGCAGTGCAATTAGTTACGACAATTCGATACTGATTTTTGGCGGAGAATCAGACAATATAACGGAAAATACCATGTTAATTTCGTCGAACGAAGGTTATAACTTTTATACACCGGAGCTATTATCCAATAACGCCTACAATTTCCCCGATGGTATTTATAAGCCCAGAGCCGGCAGCATTGTTCTTGTTGACAAAAGCAAACGTATTTGGGTAATTGGCGGATATTCGATTAACGAATCGACGCATGCTAAAGAATATATTAATGAAGTATGGTGTGGCAAGCTAAACAAATTTTAGTAAATTGATTAATAACCAATGAAAAAGGCACTCTAAATAATATAGAGTGCCTTTTTTAATACCAAAAAAGCGTGGGTATAGATTGAAAAATCAGGCCATTGTTAACAAATAGATGAAACCCAATGACGCTCCGGCTAACAACACAATGAGAATGTACTCAAAGACTGTAAGCCAAAACAATTGGCGTTTTTTGTCCATCGCCTCAAAAGAATTCTTAATAACCTTAATCATTACCCGTTAGTTTTATTTTACCGCTACAAAGTTGAACATTATTTTCTTTTGAACAATAAAAAAGTATACAAAATACTCCCACAATTGTCCAAATCTACCAAAACCAACCACAACAATATTTACCCCCTAAAAGTGTTTAGGAACATGAACATCGCTATTTTTTAACAGTATTAAAAATCAAACACTTATAAATTATTAACGATTTGTTTCGAATAATTTTAATTCATTTTTGAATAATTTCTTATAATTTCGAATCGTTAAATACCCCCCTTGCTATTTGATATTTTAATTATTTTATATGTTTCTATACATTTATTAAACACCCCAAATCAACCTTATTTCTGCCAATTGCATTGTTGATACAATGTTCACATTGTATCAACAAACCATTTTGAAATACGCTTTTTTTTTAGTCCTTTTGTAGATTAGTTAAATTATTGTGAGGGTTTAAAACAATAAAAAATGTCGGTACAATACTCAGAAGATAACATCAGAACACTAAAATGGAACGAACACATCAGGTTGAGGCCGGGCATGTATATCGGGAAATTAGGCGATGGAAAATCGTATGACGACGGCATTTATGTGCTGTTGAAAGAGGTGCTCGATAACTCCATCGATGAATTTATGATGGGTAACGGAAAAGAAATACGGATAACTTTATCGCCGGAGGGAAAAGTAACCGTTCGCGACTATGGCCGGGGTATTCCGCTGGGAAAAGTGGAGGCTGCATCGTCGCAAATGAACACCGGGGCCAAATACGACTCGAAGGCGTTTAAAAAATCGGTTGGACTAAATGGTGTAGGTATAAAAGCTGTAAATGCCTTATCCTCGGCATTTACAGTACAGGCATTCAGAGATGGAAAATCCAAATTAGTCAGATATTCGGGAGGCGAAGTAATTGAAAATCCGGATATTACCGATACCGACGAAAAAGATGGCACCTTTGTTTCCTTTGATCCCGACGAATCACTATTTCGCGATTTTAAATACCGGGTCGAACACATTGAAACCCTTATAAAGAATTACACCTATCTCAATACCGGTCTATCAATATACCTGAATGGCACCCGCTATTTTTCGAAAAACGGATTAGTCGATTTACTGAACGATAACATCTCGTCGAGCATAAACTATCAGATTATACATTTGAAAGGGCCCGACATTGAGGTTGCCTTAACACATGGCAATCAGTATGGCGAAGAGTATTATAGTTTTGTCAATGGCCAACATACCACACAGGGTGGAACGCACGAACTTGCATTTAAAGAAGCCATTGTAAAAGTAATTCGTGAATTTTACAACAAAAGTTTTGATGTAACCGACATCCGAAACGGTCTTATCGCAGCCATTAGCATAAAGGTTGAAGAGCCGGTTTTCGAATCGCAAACCAAAACCAAACTTGGTTCGCGCGATATTGGCCCCGAAGGCCCCACTGTACGTCAGTTTGTAATCGATTTTTTAAAGAAGGAACTCGACGATTTTCTCCATAAAAACAGCGAAGTAGCCGAATCGCTTTTACGCAAGATTGTAGAATCGGAAAAAGAGCGAAAAGCGATGGAAGGCGTAAAAAAAATCGCCAAAGAAAGAGCGAAAAAAGTAAGCCTGCACAACAAAAAACTCCGCGATTGCCGGGTACATCTTACCGACGAAAAATCGGAATTTGCCGAAGAATCGATGATATTTATTACCGAGGGCGACTCGGCCAGCGGTTCAATTACAAAAGCACGCGATGTAAATACCCAAGCGGTGTTCAGCCTAAAGGGAAAACCGTTAAACTGCTATGGATTAACTAAAAAAATCGTTTACGAAAACGAAGAGTTTAACCTGCTTCAAGCTGCACTCAATATCGAGGACGGATTAGACACGTTACGTTATAATAAAGTAATAATGGCTACCGATGCCGATACCGATGGGATGCACATCCGATTGCTTTTACTCACCTTTTTCCTCCAGTTTTTCCCCGAATTGGTGCGAAAAGGTCACGTATACATCCTTCAAACACCGCTGTTCAGGGTTCGGAACAAAAAAGAATCGCGCTACTGCTATAGCGAAGACGAACGCAAGGAGGCCATTGCAGCATTAGGGCCAAACCCCGAAATTACACGATTTAAAGGTTTGGGTGAAATTTCGCCCGATGAGTTTAAAAACTTTATCGGCAAGGACATCAGATTAGACCCGGTAATGATGAAAAAGGAAGATCAGGTTCCCCAATTACTCGATTTTTATATGGGTAAAAATACGCCAAGCAGGCAGGTGTTTATTATCGACAATTTGATTATTGAAGAAGACGTAATAGATTAAGAACAGGTATACCATGAGTTTCGACGACGAAGATATTATAAACAACAGCGATGCAGAGCACATCGAAGATGGCATGGATGAAGGTGTAGCCTCAAATGGCAACTATCATCCCGAGCAATTTAAAGAAGAACACCTTACCGGCATGTATCGTGCATGGTTTCTTGACTATGCATCGTATGTAATATTGGAGCGCGCGGTACCACATATCGACGACGGACTAAAACCGGTTCAGCGGCGTATTTTGCATTCAATGCGAAGGCTCGAAGACGGACGATACAATAAAGTAGCGAATATTATCGGACATACCATGCAGTTTCACCCCCATGGCGACCGCTCCATTGGTGATGCCTTGGTTCAGCTTGGCCAAAAAGGTTTTTTGATTGACACACAGGGTAACTGGGGAAATATTTTTACCGGCGACGGGGCGGCAGCCCCCCGTTACATCGAAGCCCGACTGTCGAAAATGGCACTCGAAGTGCTTTACAGCCCCAAGGTAACCCAATGGAAACCTTCGTACGACGGAAGAAACAAAGAACCCATTACATTTCCGGTAAAATTTTCGTTACTATTGGTACAGGGTGTTGAAGGCATTGCCGTAGGTTTATCGTCAAAAATTTTGCCACACAACTTTAACGAAGTGGTCGATGCCGCGATTGCACATTTAAAGGGTGAACCGTTTACGCTATTTCCCGACTTTCAAACCGGAGGCTACGTGGATGTATCGCGGTATAACGACGGACGTCGGGGCGGAGCAGTGAAGGTTCGGGCCAAAATATCGAAGATAGACAATAAAACACTCTGCATTCATGAACTACCTTTTGGACGGGACACCAGTACACTTATCGAAACCATTATAAAAGCCAATGATAAGGGTAAAATAAAAATAAAAAAAGTAGACGACAATACGGCCGACAAGGTCGAAATTCTGGTTCATCTTATCCCGGGCACATCTTCTGATAAAACAATTGATGCACTCTATGCTTTTACCGACTGCGAAATGAGTATTTCGCCCAACTGTTGCGTAATCCGCGAAAATGAACCGCGATTTTTGGGCGTAAGCGACGTACTTAAATACAATACCGAACGCACAGTGGAGGTGCTGAAGGCCGAACTCGAAATCCGAAAACGCGAACTCGAAGAAGCCTGGCAATCGCTCTCGCTCGAAAAAATATTTATCGAAGAACGCATTTACAAACAGGCGGGTTACGAAAATGCCGGCAACCGACAGGAAGCCATAACATTTATTTACCAATGCCTTGAACCCTGGCGACCAAAATTGATTCGTGATGTTACCGATGAGGATATTATAAAACTCTTCGAAATAAAAATGGGCCGCATTCTTAAATTCAATGCCGAAAAAGCAAAAGAACAATTATTGGCCATTGAGGAAGAGATAAAACTGGTGAACCACCATATCGAACATATTATAACATTTACCATCGACTGGTTTATAAATATAAAAAATAAATATGGCGCAGCGTTCCCACGAAGCACCGAAATAAGAAGTTTCGAAAATATTGAAGCTTCAAAAGTAGTAGTGGCCAACGAAAAATTGTACGTAAACCGCGAAGAGGGTTTCATTGGCACATCACTTAAAAAGGACGAATTTATTGCCAACTGTTCCGATATCGACGATGTGATTCTCTTTTTTAAAGACGGCCGGTATATGATTACAAAAGTATCGGACAAACAATTTGTAGGCAAAGACATTATACATATTGCTATATTTAAAAAGAACGACAAACGAACCATATACAATGTGGTTTATCGCGATGGACGCGCCGGAAACTATTATATGAAACGATTCCCCGTAATTGGTATTACAAGGGACAAGGAGTACAACCTTACCAAAGGCACAGCCAACTCAAGGGTCATGTACTTCTCGGCAAACCCCAACGGCGAAGCCGAAGTTTTACGGATTGTACTAAAACCTAAACCCCGGTTACGTAGTTTGGTTTTCGAAATGGACTTTAGCGAAATGGCGATTAAAGGACGTAACTCATTAGGAAATACGCTTACCAAAAACGATATACACAAAATAACACTTAAAGAGAAAGGTGTATCGACCCTTGGTGGACGCGATATTTGGTTCGACCACGACGTTCTGAGACTTAACACCGAAAAACGTGGCGAGTATCTTGGCGAATTCGAAGGAGAGGACCGTATATTGGTCGTAACCAAAAAAGGCGATTATTATCTCACAACTTTCGATCTCGAAAATCACTACAGCGACGATATTTGGCGAATCGAGAAATTCGAACCGGAAAAAGTGTGGACCGTGGCTCTTTTCGATGCAGAGCAAGGCTATCCCTACATCAAACGGTTCCGATTCGAAACAACGAAAAACCGGCAATCGTTTATTGGCGACCACGCCAATTCGTATACACTGCTCGTTACAGATACCCCCTACCCGCGCTTTATCGTTAACCTTGGCGGTCGCGATGCCGACCGCGTTCCGATAGAAATAAACGTGGAGGAATTTATCGCAGAAAAAGGGGTGAAAGCCAAAGGAAAGCGCATTACTCAGTTCGAGGTAGCCAATGTAATTGAAGGTGAACCATACGAAATTGTGGAAACAGACAAACCCGACGAACCCGACGAAACAGATTTACAGATGCCAAACGACACACCAAAAATGGATAGCGACAACCAATTTAAACTATTCTGAATGAATACAGTATCGCGAATATATCTGATAGGTTTTATGGGCTGTGGAAAAAGCTACTTCGGCCGTAAACTTGCTTCAGAAACAGGCATGCAACTCATAGACCTCGACAAGTTTATCGAAGAATCACAACATGCCACAATTCCACAATTATTTCAGAAATATGGCGAACAAGGGTTCAGAACCATAGAAAAAAAAGCACTTGAAGAGGTTTCCAATTTCGAAAACACCATTATCTCAACCGGTGGCGGGGCACCTTGTTTTTTCGACAATATGGACATAATGAACCATTCGGGGCTTACCGTTTGGTTAAATCCTTCGGTGGAAGTAATTCGCGAAAGATTAATTCATTCCAAAAATCCGCGCCCGCTCATTGCGGGCAAAACACCGGAGGAGTTGCAGGCTTTTATCATCGAAATGCTCGAAAAACGTTCTGAATTTTACAGACGGGCAAAGCTTAATATCGACCCGGTTACCGAACCGGCACCTCTGTTCGCAAAACGAATGGGCTATTAACTTGATGCAAGATTGAATGAAAGATAACTTACTTGTTGGAAATACAGTCAGACTACGGGCTTTAGAACCCGAAGACATTGAATTGCTATACCGCTGGGAAAACAACCCCGAAGTGTGGCGTGTAAGTAACACCCTCGCTCCCTTTTCGAAATACATTCTTAAAGAATATATTAAAAATGGTAGTCGCGACATTTACGACGTACGACAGGTGCGGTTTATTATTCAATCGCTCGAAGCGGATATGGGTGCAGTGGGCGCAATTGATATTTTCGATTTCGACCCGTACCATAGTCGTGCAGAAGTTGGTATACTTATAACTAACGAATATCAACACAAAGGTTACGGCTCCGAATCGCTCGAAATACTAAAAAAATACGCATTTGACTACCTTCATATTCATCAATTGTACGTACATATTGGCGTGGATAATGGTAAAAGTATTCATTTTTTCGAAGATCATGGTTTTATCGAAGCGGGTACTTTGCGCGAGTGGATTCGGGGTGTAAATGGCTTTATCGACGACAAGGTTTTACAATGCATCGCTCCCGATTAGGCCTTTTTATATTTTGGCTGAACCAACGTGCGACGCATTAAATCAATAAATTCAGGGCTGCCAATAGCGAAATAGTCACCTTTAACAACCCTGAAAATATTTTATCTAATCAATTACAATACAACTTTTTTAACTGTTCGGGCCGATCCGTTGGTAACTTCAACAAGATAAATGCCATTGTTTGCCGAAGAAAGTATGGTTGAACCCGGTACGTTTTTCGCTTTCAATACAACACTGCCCAAGGCATTGTAAATGATTACATTGCTTCCAATTGGCGCAAAGACCGCCAAACTATTGGCAGAAATCCGGCTAACCTTAATCTCTGAGTTATCGGTAGCTTTGGGTACAGTTGTATACAATTTGTAAGCATACTCATAAGCACCCATATCGTACAACAATCCGCCATTTGTACGGTCTACACCTGCTAAATCGGGACTGCATGCAGCAATTACAGTACCTGCATCTATGGCAGGAGAAGTTTCGGACAGACTAAAATCCAATCCAGCGGCATCTTTAAACGATGTAGCATCAATGGTTTGAATATTACCCCCACCCACGGTATTGTAAACCGACAAATCGGCAGTTGATTCAAATCCACAATAACTTACAGATACAGCACGGGTTCCAAAAGGTTTTGATGTGGCATTGTAAGCAATACAGTTTTTAAACGAAGTGGTTAAGGTTGGATTTACATTTACCAGTACTCCCACTGCGGTTATCCCATCATTTTTTGTATTGGCGGCAAATGTACAGTTGTTTACAATAGTCACTGTATCTACCGGGGCATCAATAGTCATTACGTTTGCACCTTTATTGCCATAAAACAAACAGTTGTTCAGCACCAATGGATTTTTGGAATTGATAGCAGCAGAGTTCTGATCGACACCTGTGGCATTAACAGCTACATTGTTTTTAAACACACTGTTACTAATAGTTGCTTTGGTTCCGGCACCACCACCAAGCACTACACATCCACGGCTATTGCCATCGAATACACAACGGTCAATTATTAATGATGCATTCTTTTGTAACAGAGCACCACCATTTGCAGAGGCAACAGGACTCGATACATTGTTTTTGAAGGTACATCCGGTAATTTTATAAGTATTCTTTTGCCCCAAGGCTTCAGCAATTGAGATACCGGCTACCGGATTACCAGTGGTAGCAGTAACGATATTACCTTCGAATGTACAGTTTTTTACCTCGTGAGCCGTGGTATTGGTCGCATTGGTGTAAAAATTTAATGCGCCGGTGCTAATGCCTGTATTGTTTTTAAAGATACAATCTTCAATTAACGAACCCGGTCCGCCAGCCCCCCCATTGGTCATGGCCACACCTGCCGTAGCCAAAAGGGTATTGTTGTTTTCGACTGTACAACCAATAATCTGAGCTCCACCAGACATCCCTACTGCACACCAATTGGAGTTAGCATAAACATGCGAATTTTTTAACACACTGGTATTCGAAGTTAATAATACCCCGCAACCCGATGCGCCAGTTGGGGCTAGCGTTACATCCATCGTATTATCGGTAATCTTGCTGTTTTGCAACGTGGTTTTAGGCCCAACCTTAATACCGGCAAATGAGTTAAAGGTAGCACCTGTTGCCGGTTTTCCGAAACCTTTGGTTATGGTTACACCATCAATAAGTGTAGGGTCAGTTGAAAGCAACGAAGAAGTCATTATCTGAAATGTAGAATTACCTTTTAACACAGTTTCGTTGGTCATTTCCCACGGTTTTGCACCCACGACACGAGCCGATGCTGAGGTTTCAGTTCCGACAAAACCACCATAAATACTTTCGCCACCTTTGGGCGTAATAGTTCCATCGAGCAAATATTCGCCCTTTAAAATCCAAACATTGTCCCCGGCAACAAGCGTTGCCCCGGAGTACCATGCATTAAGTGTTGTTCCTGTTAAATCAACCAATGTTTCGCCATCGGCTGCGGCACGCCAAGCGGCACCCGCGCCACCGGGTTGCACTAAAAATGTGGTGGCAAACAACGAACTACTCATTGCCACGCCAGCCAAAAGAGACAAAAAATGTTTCATAAAAAATAAATTTAAATAATACCTATAATAATAAATAAACGTGTGTCGATTTATGGTCCCGGCCTTGTTGCCGGTGCGAAAAGTACTTTTTTTATCGCAACACAAAAAAGGAACATTCTCACTTATCAATTGTATCTTAAGGTCAATTTGATGTATGTACGCATAAAGTATTGATTTTTCTAATTTTCAGTTAATGAAGTCTGGTATTTATTACACACAACTTTTTAGTTAATTTTGAACCAAATGTATTTGTTATGAACAGAGTAACAACCCATCTTATTTGCATGGCATTATTGTTTGGCATTAAGAATATGGCGCAAAGCAGCCAGACTATTTTCAGCGAGTTTAAAACAGGCCGACCATATGCTGCAAAATCCTCGACGCTGGCCGAACAAAACTACTCCAACTGGAATATAGTGTCGCAAGCGATGCAATTCGAAATAGACCCCGCCAAACAATATATTACCGGAACGGTCTCATATAATATTGTAACAAAGCTCAGTAATCTATCTGCTGTTTCGTTTAATCTGTACAACACTTTTAGTATACAATCGGTACGTTGCAACCAACAACCAACAGGTTACACCTATTCAAATAATCTGCTCACCATCAATCTGCCTCCCGACATTAAGATAAGCCAATACCTTAGCGTCGAAATCTCCTACAAGGGAACACCTGCTAACGACAATTCCGATGGCTTTTTCAGCGATAAACACGGGTCCGATTCCATCCCCATCTGCTTTACGCTTAGCGAACCTTATGGCTCGCAATACTGGTTTCCGGCCAAAATGGACCTCAACGACAAAGTTGACACTACCACCATTACCATTTCGTACCCAAAACAATACACTGCCGTAGCCAACGGACTAAAAATAAGCGATACAATAATAAATAACCATCGCATCTCAACCTTTTTGCACATCTACCCCATTGTGTATTACAATGTTGGTTTGGCCGTAACCAACTACGCCATTTACGACGAGTATTTCAAAAGCACACCCACCGATAGCTTTCGTTTGGTACATTATGTTTACCCCGAAGAACTCGAAACAATTAAAACGCTCACACCTTATACCACACATGCCATGCAGGTATTTACGCTGTTGTTCGGCCCGTACCCTTTTGCCCGAGAGCAGTATGGGCATGCTCAATTCGAATGGGGCGGTGGCATGGAGCACCAGACCATTACCTTTATATCGTTGTTCAGCAAAGATCTTATTGCCCACGAACTGGCCCACTCGTGGTTCGGTAATATGGTTACTTGCGCCTCGTGGCACGAAATATGGCTTAACGAAGGATTTGCAACCTATGCCGATGGCCTCTGTTACGAAAACCTCGAACCGCAAACCTGGCCACAGTTTAAAAAAGTTGCACAAGAACAGGCTTTTCTGTCTGAATCAGGCAGTGTTTATTGCCCCGATACCACCTCGGTAAGCCGTATATTCAGCAGTTCGCTCACCTACTACAAAGGGGCCATGATTCTGCACACCCTACGGCACGAATTGGGTGATGCGGCCTTTTTCGCCGGTATAAAAGCCTACATTTCCGACCCGTCGATTCAATACACCAACAGCACCGCACAACAGTTTAAAACACACATGGAAACCGCATGTGGTTATAGCCTGAACCGTTTTTTCGACGATTGGTTCTATGGCGGCGGCTTTCCGAAATTCTACGTCACATATCGGAACAATACGGTTACACTCAACCAGTACGCCAGCGACGCATCCACACGGTTCTTTACCATGAAAGTACCTTTACGCATTTGGTACAATGGGGTCTTTACCGATACCGACCTGCCTCATACGATTCAAAACCAATCGTTTACCATAAACAACATTGCAAATATCGACTCCATACAGTTCGACCCCTTGCGGCTGGTATTAGCCGGGGCAATTTCGGTTGAACCCACGGCAGTGCCAACTACCGGATTAATGCCGCATTTGTGGTTCAACCCAACAACCCACGCCATTACAATATACAATTTGGCTGAACCGGCGAAACTTTCCATTACAACATTAAACGGCCGGGCTGTTTACACACAAGTCATGGCTGCATCGGCACAACAAACGGTTCAATTGCCATACCTCAACAAAGGTCAATATCTGGTTCAACTAAAAAACAATCGTGGCGTGGTGGTAAAAAGGTTTGGCATATATAGGGAGTAAATGAGATGGAGTGAACGCCGGTTCAACCCAATAAAAACACAAAAGTCCGGATGCCTTTCGGTATCCGGACTTTCAATTGCCCTTACAATAATTGCAACGCTATTTTTGAATGCTAAACAGAAACTCCACGCCACCATCTTTGAGATTGCGGGCCGAAATTTCGCCGTTGTGCAGTTGAATGGCATTTTTTACAATCGCCAGGCCAAGGCCTGTGCCGCCATTTTTGCGCGACCGACCGGTATCCACACGATAAAACCGTTCGAATATCCGCGAGAGATGCTCTTCGGGAATGCTTTCGCCATTGTTCGAAAAAGTAAAATACACACAATTTTCGTCGCTATGATACTGCTGTATGTTTACAATTGAACCTTGGTTGGCATACTTAATGGAATTGTCGAGCAGGTTGTAAAATACCGAGAATAACAAGGTTTTATTACCATTTACAACCGATGTTTCATCAATAGCTACATTGACTTCCAATTTTCGTTCTTCTACACGGTTGCTAAGGTTCGATACCACTTCGTGCACCAGTTTATATACATTTACCGGTTGTTTTACAAAGTAGGTTTTTGCCTCTTCTATTTTAGTAATAAGCGAAATATCGTCGATTAATTCGGCCAACCGTCGGGCCTGAGCATGCGCTCTTTCTATAAAGTAGTCCTTTTTTTTGTCGTCGAGCACGTTACTCAATATCGTTTCGAGATAGCCCGAAATAGAAGCCACGGGTGTTCGTAATTCGTGAGCGATATTCGAAGTCATTTGCTGTTTAAGCAAAGTACGCTCTTCGAGTTGCGTGGTTTCGAGAATCAATATTTCAAAGCTACGATCCTGAAAAATAATGCATTTAACAGCAAAAAACCGGCTGTTTTTTTTGATGTTGATCTCGAAAGCCGGCATGGCGGCCAGTGGTTTTGACAAATCGCTTAAATTGGCATCAATAAACTCTACCAACGGCTTCATATCTGCTAAATCGAAAATATGTTCAGGCGAAATGGTAGGCACATCCGAAATAATATTTAAAAACTGAATAAAATGGTTGTTGTTTAGCAGGCGACTTTTGTCTTTAGCAAAAAACGCCACCCCTTCGTTAAGGGCAAACAAATGGTTAAACAGTTTTTCCTTTTCTTTCGAAAGGTTATCCTTGGCCAATTTCATTTCTTTGTAAATGGCCACTACCCGATTGGATATTTCACCAAGTTCATCATCGGGAAATTGATATTCTACGGCCATCTCATCGCCATTATTTACACTTATAGCAAAATCCTTGAGTTGAGTAATGGTTCCCCCCAAACGATTGGTTACATATGCCAACAGCAGCCAAACGATGCCAAACAAAAAGAGGCTAAAGAGAATAAATACCCGCTCGGCGCGCAAAAAAGTGGTTACTTCCACATCGTAAACAAGCGCGGTTCGAACAAAGTAAGTGCCATAAAACTTTGCAAAATAGTAATACTCTTCGCCCGTAGTAGCCGATTTTCGCACATTTTCGCCAAAAGGTTCGCTTACCGATAACTGCACTTCGGGTCGAAGCCGGTGATTCTCCATTTTATTGACTTCGGTAACATGATTATCGTATCGCACCACACCGTTGGCCATAATTACGGTTATACGAACATTTTTTCGTGGAATAATATTCTGTAGCGAATCGAGATAAAATATACGACTGCTATCGAGCGTATGGTTGTGTTCGATAAACAGATGCGTCATTTCGGTGATGTCGTTGAGCGAAGTTTCGAGTTCCTTCTTTTTAAAATCCTTTTCGCGCTGATACTGAAAGGCCAGCACGATAAGAATAAATATCGAAAATACAGAAAGGAGAGAATAGAAGAGTTTATTGCGAAAACTTCGTAGTTCGAGAATTGATGCCATTGTTGTTTTAAGTTTTGCGTTATTAATCGTCCAGATCCAAATCAACGTGTCGCAGGTCGGTACCATCGAGTGCGTATATCGAGGCCTCTGCAATATTGGTCGAATGGTCGCCAATACGTTCAATATCAGACACAATGCTTTTAAGCTTTAAAAAACTCATAATCATTTCCTGATGTTCGTCGGTCAAATTGGTTTTGGCTACCGATTTGCGCAGGAGTTTATGGTTCAGCTCATCCACAACCGAATCGCTCTTAATGGTCCAAATTGCCGATTCGCGATCGTTTTGCGTAAAAGATAACAGTGCTTTTATAAGCATCTCTTTGGTCATTACCAACATATTGTCGATAACATCCGATGCATTTACAAATATTTCAACATCTTTTATGCGCAGCATATCGCGCACCACACCAGTAACCAAATCGCCAATCCGCTCAAGGTCTATCAGCATTCGGTATATGGCCAAAAGTTTACGTAAATCCGAAGCCATGGGATTATAGAGCGAAATAATTCGCATAATTCGTTCGCTCACTTTTACTTCAAGCTGATTGAGTACTGTTTCGTTTTCGGCAATCTGCGATTTAAAGCCATCCACAGGCTTTTTTGCCACATAATCGCTTATCATTTTATCGAGCAAATCGAGCTGTAGCAACGTAAGATTCGAAAATTTTTCGAAGTCGCGCATCAGTTTTTCGAATGCCAGGTCTTTTTTTACACTCATATCTTTATTTTATATTAATCAACCAAATTTCCCTGTCAAATACTCTTCGGTACGTTTATCTACCGGTTTGGTAAACATATCTTTCGTACGGCCATACTCCACCAATTCGCCCAAATACATAAACATCGAAAAGTTCGAAATACGTGCAGCCTGAGCCATATTATGCGTTACCAAAACAATCGAATATTTATCTTTCAGTTCCAGTAGAAGATCCTCTATTTTTGCCGTTGCAATAGGGTCGAGTGCCGAAGTTGGTTCATCCAATAAAATAACATCGGGCTGAAAAGCCAGTGCTCGGGCAATACACAACCGCTGTTGCTGTCCACCCGACAAAAAAGTGCCTTTTTTGTTCAATGCATCTTTCACTTCGTTCCACAACGAAACATCCGTTAGCGATTTTTCTACTATTTCGTCGCGTTCATGTTTTTTTAGGCTGAACCCGTTGAGTTTATATCCTGCAATTACGTTGTCGTAAATGCTCATCGTTGGAAATGGGTTAGGCCGCTGAAATACCATACCAATTTTTCGCCGCAATACAATGTTCGAAATCGAACTGATATCGTCGCCGTTAAGAAATATTTTACCGGTGGTTTTTATTTGCGGATACAAATCGTGCATCCGATTAATTGCCCGTAAAAGTGTACTTTTACCACAGCCCGAAGGCCCCATAATGGCTGTAATGGCATGCTTTTTTACCGATGCCGAAACATCTGTCACCGAATTTTTAATCCCGTCGTACGAAACATGAAGATTTTCTATCCGTAAAACCGGGTCTTTAATGTCTACTATTGGTTTATCCATATTACTTTTTGCTTTTTGCAGCAATACGTTTTGAAATAATGTTTAATGTGAGTACAAAACCCATCAAAAATAACGACGAACTCCATATTAAATCCACCATATTCGGGTCGTTATAAAATTCCCAAATCAGCAATGGTACGGCACTCGTTGGTTGCTCTATATTTAAATTCACCATCCTGCTCCCCAATGCCGTAAGCATTAATGGTGCCGTTTCGCCTATTACCCGCGAAATTGCCAGCAATATTCCTGTCGATAAGCCACTGAATCCGGTGGGAATTAGCACCCGCAATATGATTTTATGGTACGGAACCCCCAGTGCAAATCCAGCTTCTTTTATCGATACCGGAATCATTTTAAGCGTCTCTTCTGTTGAGCGTATTATTAATGGCAACATCATGATGCCCAGAGCCGATGCACCCGCTAAAGCCGAATAACCATGCGTAACATGCTTAACCACCCAAAGATATGAAATTAATCCTAAAACTATAGATGGAACCCCCTGCATTACGTCCGACACATCACGCACCACAGCGGCATACCGCTTCGTCGTATTTTCGTAAAGGTATACACCGATTATAACACCCAAAGGAATTGCCATTACAGAAGCAAGTAAAACCATTAAGAGCGTACCCGCAATGCCATTGAGTATACCACCGGGAATTACATGACCGCCCGAAACAGCAGTCATGGCTTCCATGGTATCGGGACCAACTTGCGTAAAAAATGCAAGGTTTATCTGCTTGTACCCGTTAATAATAAGCTTTGAAATAATAAGTACAATAGGAAAAATGGTTATAAACGACAATATAGCTACAATCCATGCAAAGGCTTTGTTCTTTGCAGCACGGATATTGCCGGTTTTAATTATATCAGTCATCTTAAATTACGAAAAGCGTTTAATTATAAACTTACCAGCAGCATTAATCAATGCAGTAATAATGAATAGCAACAAACCTATGGCTATTAGCGAACTAAGTTTCAGCCCATCGGCTTCTCCAAACTGATTGGCTATAACACTGGCCATGGTATTGCCGGTAGCAAATAACGATTCGGGCACTACATTGGCATTACCAATAAGCATGGTTACAGCCATTGTTTCGCCCAATGCACGACCAAATGCCAAAATAAAACTCGCAAAAATACCCGAACGCGCATTGGGTATCAGTACGTTTGTTATCACTTCCAGGCGGGTAGCCCCCAACGAATAGGCGGCTTCCTTTAAATCGTTCGGAACCATTTTTATAATTTCGGTACTGATAGAGGTGGCATATGGTATTATCATTATGGCCAGCACGATACCCGAAGTAAAGATACCGTAGCCTTGTGGGCTCAAACCTAAATCGACAATCAATGGCCGAAGTACGTAAAAGCCCCATAAACCATACACAATGGACGGAATACCGGCCAGCAAGTCGACCATAGTGCCCACAATTCGCGAAACAGGTTTATCGCGATAATATTCGCCAATAAAAAGTGCGGTGGAGAGGGCCAAAGGCAAACACACCAATAGTGCAAATACCGATGTAATAATGGTTCCTGCGATAAACGCCAATGCGCCATAATTTTCACTCCCCTCGGTTGGATTCCATACCGAGGTGTAAATAAATTTTATTCCAAAGGTTTTAAACGCCAAAACCGATCCCCCGGCCAATGAGTAAATCATGCCCGAAGCAACCAGTAATATTGTAAGTGAAGACAAAAACAGTATGACTTTCGTTAGCTTTTCACTTTTCATCAAAATCAATTATTTGTCAAAAATAAAAGAAAAGTTTCGGTTGAACCCCGGTTCAGCCGAAACTTATATTTAACTTTTATTTATTTTAGAATTATCTCGCCATTATAAGTCACACTGCGGAGAATAGCTTTTGCTTTCTCTACCGTTGAAGCAGGTAGTGGGGCATAATGAACCTGTGGGGCAACTAACTGTGCATCGGTATCAATTACCCAATCCAAAAGTTTTAATGTTGCTTCGGCTTGTTCTTTTGTACGGCCTTTGTAAGCTTGCTCTTTATAAAGAATGATCCAGGTCATACCACTTATCGGATAAGCATCCGCATCCGTTGAATTGGTAATCATAATGCGTGTATCAGCAGGGATTTCGCCTTTAGCCGCTGCACTGATTGATTCGATGGTGGGTTCGATAAAGTTTCCGGCCGCATTCTGCAATTTTGCAGTAGCAATGCTTTGTGCAAACGAATATTCCGAACCAATATAGCCCACTGCACCAACAGTTTGTTTTATGGTTCCGGCTACACCCGGGTTACCTTTTGCACCAATACCTGCCGGCCAGTTAAGCGATTTTCCGGTACCAATTTTTTCGGCCCAACGTTTGCCGATTTTAGTCATATAATCGCTAAAAATAAATGTGGTACCACTACCATCTGAACGATACACAACTGTTACAGCGAGATCGGGAAGTTTAACTCCCGGGTTCGATGCCGCAATCTTCGGATCATTCCATTTTTTAATATCGCCCATGAAAATATCCTCGAGATTGGCATTGGTAAGTTTTAGTTCTGCTACTTCCGGCAGGTTGTACGCGATAACAACGGCACCAATACAGGTTGGGATATGAACCACTTCGGCCGGCATCTCTTTCGCCTGATCGTCGCTAAGATAAGCGTCCGTAGCGCCAAAATCAATCACCTGGTCTTTAAGGCTGCGAATACCACCGCCTGAACCTACACCGCCGTAATCGACCGTAACACCCGTTTTTTCGCTGTAGTTTTTGAATATAAGATTATAAAATGGCTGAGGAAAAGTAGCTCCTGCCGCAGCAAGCGACACACTGCTTTTTTCTGTTCCGGTCTGTTTTTTTGTACCGTTTCCGCACGAAGCAAAAATCGCGGCAATGGCTACTATTATCAAACTCTTTTTCATGTTTTTCAATTTTACTATTGTTTTTATTCTTAAAATTTCACTTCAACATTAACATAAACCGAATTGGCGGTTACACTCTTTTTTGCAAACGACTGAAAGTTAGGTGCTATTTTTACACCTTTAACAGGCGAATATTCAAAACCTATCATGTAAAGTTGTCCATCTTTACTTACATTCCAGTTATCGGCTGCCCCGGTCATCTTGTTCGAAGCCAAATCGTCGTACCGTGCAAATACATTCGACTTCTTGCCCACAATATAAGTACCATAAACCGATGTACCATACAAATCCTTACCACTTTTACGACCATGGTTGTATTGGTAGTTATAATCGGCACCTAACGACAATTTACCGCTTTTATAACCAGCTGATAACGAAGCTGTCTGTTGTGCAGTATTTGCATTATCGAAATTCTGATCCATATAATCGTAATATCCTCTAATCCACAAGCCACTCATTGGCGACAAGGTTAAGCCCAAACAATATTTAAATGCCGAGTCGGCTTCAATATTCTTATATCCTTCGCCATTATTAATCGAAAAATCTCCGGATATTAAATCACTGAATTTGTAATCGACACTCACACCCAAATCGGCACTCGGGCTCAGCTTATACTCGTCCTGAAACGATTTGTACAAATAACGATAGCCCCACTGACCTTCTGCTGCTTTAAAATGCTTGGTCTCAATTAAACCAAATCCCACCTTTAAATCATCTTTTTTATATTCTAACGATGCCAGTTTCACAAATGCACTCATTTGTAGCGATCCGGCACCCGGATTAGCGACATCATACAATACAATCCCACTCCAATTCGGACTGAATTGGTGTTCATAACCTAAATACGCACGTGTAATCTCAAACTGATTCATTGAGTTACCATCTGCACTGGTGGTATGATAATTCGAAAAGATACGTATGGTTGGTTTCCCGGAAGCCTTAAACTCTGTTGACGACTCCTGTGAATAACCTTGCACTGCGAATGCAAGAACTGCAAATAATGATAAAAATGTTCTAATCATCTCTTTTGTTGTTTTAAGTGCTGCAAAGATGCAGCTTGCTTATTTCGATGAAATTAAACATATATTACATTTGTGTTACATTTTCCGGTTCAATGAAACAAACCTCTGTTTGAATAACTTTAATTTGATTCACATCGGTATACCACATGTGTATTGCACAAACAAAACCTAAAAACTATATTTGCCGCATAACAACAGCAAACAATGCAGCTCTTACGTCGTATCCGAAATATTATAAATATAATTGTCGATTGGTTTTACAAGCCATTTGCACGGTTTATTCCCCACGAAACATTTAAATATGCAGCCACAGGTGGAGCAAATATGTTACTCGACATCTTTATTTATTTTGTAAGTTACAACTTTATTCTGCAAAAAGAGGTAGTCGAACTTGGTTTTGTTGCAATTAGCCCGCATATTGCAGCCATGCTTATTTCATTTTCAGTAACATTTCCTATCGGTTTTTTACTGGCAAAATATATCACTTTTACCGAATCGGTTTTGAGGGGAAGGGTTCAGCTTTTTCGATATGGGATTACCGTTGGCGTAAATATTCTCATTAATTATTCTATAATTAAACTATTAGTAGAACACATGCAATTCTACCCTACTATCTCAAAAATGTTTGCTACCGGCGTTTGTATTGTTTACAGTTATCTATCGCAAAAACATTTCACGTTTAAAAAGGAACCTGTTTCTACAAAATAAACGCTACACATCTCTTTTTGGGTTGAACCGCAACACACCATTTGAACTTCGGGCTAACGATTGGTTCATTTTTATGCGATTAAAACCATTACAGAACATTCGAATGAATAAATTCGCCACTTTTGCGAACCATTTCATTGCGCATGCACGATTTTAGGTCTTAGCTTTGTTAAAACATAAAAAAAACAGATTCGTATATGAACGTTTTAAAACCATACTACTTCGCTTTCTTTTTATTTGCTTCGGCCTTGCAACTCAACAGTCAATCGGCTATCAGTAAAAAAACGCTTGATATACCCATTCGCGACCCGTTTATTTTGGCCGAAAATACCAACAAATGTTACTATATGTATCTATCGCAACAAGGCGCATCGGGGCGCGAAATAGCGGCATATAAAAGTAACGATCTCGAAAACTGGTCGGGACCAAAAACAGTTTTTTCGTTCCCTCCCGATTTTTGGGCTACCAAAAGTATCTGGGCTCCCGAGGTTCATAAATACCATAACAAGTACTATCTTTTTACAACGTTTACCGGAGAGGGTACTTTACCAATTGAAAAACCCGACGAACAACCACGTATGATTCCTGCATTGCGGGGTACCCAAATTTTGGTATCCGATACACCCGATGGCCCGTTTGTACCATTTGCAAACCGCCCGCATACGCCCGATGGGTTGATGACACTCGACGGCACATTATGGATAGAAAACGATATTCCTTATCTAATCTATTGCCATGAATGGGTTCAATTACACGAAGGTACAATAGAAGCCATTCAGTTAACACCGGATTTAAGTCAAACCATTGGCAAACCATTCAGGCTGTTTAGAGCCACCGAGGCCCCATGGGTAGTAAATATGCGAGATTTGGGAATGCCATACAATGGCTTTGTAACAGATGGCAACTATTTTTACAAAACAAAATCCGGTTCTCTATTAATGATTTGGTCCAGTTTTGGAAAGGGTAAGTATACGCTGGGAATTGCCCGCTCAAAATCGGGTAAACTTGCCGGTCCATGGGAACAAATGGCAGAACCCCTCTTTAAACAGGATGGTGGTCATGGTATGATTTTCAGAACCTTCGACGATAAACTGATACTTACCCTGCATCAACCCAATAGCGAAAACGAAAGAGCCCATTTTTTCGAGCTGGTCGAAAAAAACGATATGCTATACCTTAAGTAACCAATACTTTGGTTCTAATTATTTGATCAACAATTCGTTAATACACTATAACACATTGATTTTACGAATATTACACAATAATATGAGTGATTAAAAATTACAATATATGAGCCTTTTAAAATTTAACGAACGTCGAACATCTAAAATCTTATCATCTATGGTGGGAATAACTACCTGAAAGAAGTTTCATTTTAACCTTATCTTATAACATTTCACCTCATTTTACATCAATCCGACTAAAAAAGAGGTAAATTCGCAAACTGATTTTACACATTAGTGAATAATTTTATTGAAATATGTCGGAACAAAATAAAGTTCGAACACTTTTTATTATTAACCCTAATTCGGGATTCAAACTTACATCGCAGCTTATTCGTGGACTGATGATGAGTTATCCATCGGTAGATTATGTACTTACAAAATATGCAGGTCACCTTACCGAAATTGTAAAAGAAAAGTTTAATGATTATGAGGTTTTTGTTGCAGCAGGAGGCGATGGTACTGTAAACGAACTGGCACGAGCTATTGAAAACACTGAAAAAATAATGGCGGTGTTTCCATTAGGGTCGGGAAATGGTTTCGCCCGTGAATTAGGATTTAAATTCAACCTGCAATGGATTATCAACGACATTCGGAAATTTAATGTTATTCGCATTGATACAATCAAAATCAACAATTATACATCGATAAACCTGAGTGGTGTTGGCCTCGACAGCCACATTGCCCATGCCTTTCATCTAATGCCATGGCGCGGTATTGGAAGCTATGTTATTTCGGCAATCAAAGCCATTATGCCTTTTAAAGCACTGGAAGTAACAATTAAAACCAATGGAAACATATATAACGATAAATACATTTTGGTTTCTATAGCCAATACAAGGCAGTTTGGGAATAATGCCATTGTAGCCCCCATGGCAAAACCCGATGATGGTCGATACGAAATACTAATGGTAAAACCTTTTCCTCACTATTTATACCCTATATACCTGATTAAGATGTTTGGCGGATCGATTAAACCCAATAAATACATCAATTTTTTGATGTGTAATGGCGAAACAATCATTGAAACAGAATCCCGCGAATTTCATATTGATGGCGAACCGGTACTGCTTGAAAGCCCGATAAAAGTAACAATTAATAAAAGTTCGGTACTTGTTATTCAAACCAAAAGAATGCGCAAAAAACAGATCTCTGATATTGCATAATTCCAAAAAACTATCGAAATAAATTATCCAACAAATTGAATTACAGCAATCTAACAAACACAAAAAATTACATTAAGCAAAAAAAATTGCCCGGAAAACCGGGCAACCTTTACTAATCCGTCAGATGAAATATGCTAAAAAACTATTGCTTTAAATTCAGAAAATCTATTCTGTACCAATGCGCATGTGAGTAAGACGATAAAATTGGGAAATGGTTTAATCCAAGAACAAAAATCTTTAAATTGAAAAAGGACAGCTCGGGAGAGCTATCCTTTTTACCTGAAACAAATTACCAATACCTATGAAAAAACCTCTGAGACAAAAATACTACAGTTTTTTACATTGGCAAACAATACATGTGTTAAAAATACATAACAATACACGCATTTGAATATCAACTCATTACAACCAGCATACAAAATACAATTAGTGTATACAATACGCTTATAATTAATTTTCGAGTGGATTTTCTACCGGAACAAATTAAGCCCCCCAAGCAACCGAATAAAAATAACTCATATTATGCGAGCAAAATAATTTTAGTTTTGTTATACTTGTACCGAAAACAAAAAGTGAGCAGGGTTTAAATGAACATTCAATTTTCGTCGCAATTACTTAACGATGCCATCGAAGCATTTTCTCAACTACCTGGCGTAGGAAAAAAAACGGCCTTACGATTGGTTCTATTCTTATTAAAACAAGATTCACACAAAGTAGAACAATTCGCACATGCCATCACCAGGCTTAGAAACGAGGTTCATTACTGTAGCATTTGCCATAATATTAGTGATGAGGACAAATGCACAATTTGCAGTAATCAGAAACGCAAGCAAAACAGCATTTGTGTGGTTGAAAATATAAGAGATGTAATTGCTATTGAAAATACTCAGCAATATTTTGGACTTTACCATGTTTTAGGAGGGATTATTTCGCCTTTAGATGGCATTGGACCGGCCGATTTAAATATCGGTTCACTCGTAACCCGTTGCGAAAACAGTGAGATAACAGAAATACTTATGGCTCTTCCAACAACGATGGAAGGCGACACCACAAACTTTTATCTTTACAAAAAACTAAATCGAAACGGGTTAAACATTACCACTCTCTCGCGAGGGGTTTCCATTGGCGACGATCTTGAGTATACCGACGAAATAACTCTGGGTCGGTCGATTGTAACCCGCAGACCTTTTATAGAAACACTAAAACAATAAGATCCATGATTGAAGCGTTAAAAAAACAACACAAAAAATTTATTTTCATCAATACTGCTGCCTTTATATTGGCACTTATTTTACATGTATCAAAACCATTGATCTTACAAGGACAATTTACCGAATATATCAAGGCGGTTTTGTTTGCTGCTACTTTTTTATCAGTGCCCGGCATATTTGCCTGGTACACCGGAATAAAAAATAAAGGGATTGAGCAAACAACAATTAGTGCAAAATATTTACTGATTAAGGTTTTGCTGGCTGTGGCATTAATAAATTGTATTTTCATGGCACTCATTCCCGAAAAGTCAGTTTTATTTTCGAGTTTAATTGCTACATTTGCACATATTATTACTAAGTACGAATAAATAATAAACGTGGTATAATTACTATGGTAATAGCAGTTGACTTTGATGGGACTATTGTAAAGCACAGGTATCCGAAAATTGGAGAGGAAATTCCTTTTGCAATTGATACGCTAAAAGCACTTCAAAAAGACGGGCATTTAATTATTATGTGGACATTCAGAGCTGGTGAAAGGCTGGATGAGGCAGTGCAATTTTGCCGTGATCGCGGTTTTGAATTTTATGCAATAAACCGGAGCTATCCCGAAGAGGTTTTCGAAATAGAAAACTCGAGCAGAAAGATTAATGCCGATTTGTTTATAGACGATCGAAACTTTGGTGGTCTGCCTGATTGGGGAGAAATTTATATGAAACTGGCAAAAAATGCCGAAAAATCAAGAAAAAAATTCACGCAAAAAAAGAATATTTTCCTGCGTATTGGCGAAAAAATAGAATACAATCGTAAGAAAAAGCTAATTCACTAATTTTATGCCGGTTATTTCGATTGTTATAGTGAATTATAACACACCGGCATTTTTACATTTGTGCCTCGAAAGTGTAGAACATGCACTTTCGGGCCTATCTAATGAGGTTTTTATTGTTGACAACAATTCCACAATACCAATTTGGAATAAAACACTATTGAGATTTACCTCGTACAATTTTATTTTTAACAAAAAAAACAGCGGCTACGCTGTTGCCAACAATATGGCTCTACGTATGGCACAAGGCGAGTATTGCCTATTGCTGAACCCGGATGTAATACTGTCGGAAGATACGTTGCAATTGGTCTTGAATCGTATGCAAAATAATAATGCCATTGGCGCATGTGGTGTAAAACTTTGCGACGGAAGTGGAAGGTATCTGCAAGAGTCGAAACGAGGCCTGCCAACACCATTTACTGCGTTTTGCAAAGCCAGCGGGCTCACGGCCCTATTCCCGGAGTCGAAATCACTTGCACGCTATTATCTTGGCCATTTAAGCAAAAATATCCCGACAGAAATCGAAATTCTGGTTGGTGCTTTTATGATGATTCGGAAAGAAGCATTACAAAAATCGGGACTTTTGGACGAAACATTTTTTATGTATGGCGAAGATATTGACTTGTCTTACAGAATACTTAAATCGGGATACAAAATATGGTATGAACCAACGACAACAGCCATACATTTTAAAGGCGAAAGCACTTCAAAAAAAACAATAAAGTACCTTAGAGACTTTTATCGTGCCATGGAAATATTTTCGGAAAAACATTTTCCGACGCAACGCGTGGCGATGTTCTTTCTTAAAACAGGGATTCGTCTGCGTGCAATATTTTCTCTTCAAACACTCATCAAGAGCGATACGACTACACTGCCGGTTTTTAACACATGCTATTTTGTTTCAACAAACTTACGAAAGGCCCCGGCTTTTGGTTCATTACCAGTACCCCAAAGCATACCTATTGAGGCAATTGCGACGCTTAAATCCGGTTCGGCCATAATTTTCGACAGCCAATTGCCCGGATCGCTTAAAATAAAGACCATGGAAAAATTTGCAAAGGCAAGGCATTACTACTTTTTTTGCGACAATGACCTGAGTTTTTGTGCCGGAAGTCCATCGAGTAATTACCGTGGTTTTTGTGCTGAAGCCGACACTATCCGGGCAAATACACTTTAGTAATCATTTCGTTATATTCATCGGTGGCATTGCTCAGGTGGGTAATACCTCCACCGCTACGGAACTGTAATTGATTATTGCATTGTTCGATGTATCGTATCATCACAGCACTATCGAACGATTGGCCATCGTATAATCCCATAATGCCGGTATACCAACCACGTTTATGGCCTTCTGTTTTTCGGATAATATCGCATGTTTGAGGTTTTGGTGCACCCGATACAGACCCGGCCGGCAACATTTTTGCGATAATTGATCCGATATTTGCATGCCAATTCGGTTTTAAATCGCCTGAAATTTCGGAACTTATTTGCATGAGTGCACTCTGGCTTGTTTCAATTTTTTCGGCATATCTGAATTTTTTCACCACAACATTCGATGCCACAAGGCTTAAATCGTTACGCAATAAATCGACTACCGTAGCATGTTCGGCCATTTCTTTTTGGCTGTGAACCAGCATGCTATCTTTTTCGTCTTCGGCCCACTCGGCGGTACCTTTCATTGGAAACGTAGAAATAATATTATCGCGAATTCGCACAAAACATTCGGGCGAAAAAACCACAAACTCGTCTTTGTACCAAAGTCGGTACGGCGCACTTCCAATTTGATGCATCTCCTGCAACGACAAATTGCAACGAATTGGTGTTGGAAATGTAAGATTGAGCAGAAAAGTATTGCCATAATTCAGCTCGCGTTTAACCGCATCAAATCCGGTTTGATACCTTTGAAAAGATACCGGTTGTTTTTCGAAGACCAAACTTTTCGAAAGTGGTTCGGCCACAAAATTTGTAACCCCACGAAAGTTATATCTGAGCCATTCGGCATTGATGGACGACAGTGAAAAAACAATTGGTTTTTCGCATTCGAAATCGACTAATACCAAAAATGGTTCATGGATCGAACCAAACCCGTTCATTTTGTCTATTGACTGGCAAAAAGCATGATTCATGACGCAAAAATATAAAATAGTTTGGTCTCATTACGCCAATGGCATAGAAGAAGCAACAGGCCACATGAGTTTTTTTGGTTATCTTCGCACCACATAAAACAAAAACAACAGATGTTTATCGTTAATATTACATTTCAGGTACCACACAACCATTACGAAAAGTGGCGAGAATTAATACTGCATCTATTTATTCCGGCATGTACCGGTACCGAAAAAATATCAGGATACCGTTTTCAGAGGGTTTTAACGCAAACCGACCCCGAAGGCGCATCGTACTGTTTGCAATTTCTGGCCGAAAGTCCGCAAACGGCACAAAATCTAACCACTAAAACCATAGAACAGGCCATAAGTAAAATGCAAAAGGATTATCCGGAGCCATTGCTGCATTTTGTAACCATTTTAAAAGAGATACCACTTTGACACCTAAAAACAGAACAATATTAGGTATTGACCCGGGCACCACTGTAATGGGATATGGCATTATTGAAGTGGTGAATAATGAACCAAAATGTGTGATATTGGGCATACTGGAGTTAAAAAAATTTGACGACCACTTTACTCGGCTAAAACAAATTTACGATCGTGTAGCCGGCTTGATAACCCAATACAAACCGGACGAGATGGCTATTGAAGCCCCTTTTTTTGGAAAAAATGTACAAAGTATGCTTAAACTGGGGCGGGCTCAGGGTACAGCAATTGCAGCCGGTTTAGCTGCAAATTTGCCAATTACCGAATACGCTCCTTTGAAAATTAAAATGTCTATTACCGGAAGTGGTTCGGCATCGAAAGAACAGGTGGCATTTATGCTCACCAAATACCTTAACTTAACGGACTTACCACAAAAACTCGATGCCACCGACGGACTGGCTGCTGCGTTGTGTCATTACTTTCAAACACGCCATACCACACCCGAAAGTAAAACTTTTAAAAGTTGGAAGGACTTTATAAACCAAAATCCCAAGCGGGCAAAATAGGTTCAACAAAAAAACGCTATAACAAATGATGTTACAGCGTTTTTGTGATCCGGGCGCGATTCGAACGCGCGACCCACAGCTTAGAAGGCTGTTGCTCTATCCAGCTGAGCTACCAGACCATTGCTTAAAAGCGGTGCAAATATAGTATTTTGATTGTATGACTCCAAATAGTTGTCTGCGCTTTCACCTAAAAAAGCTGCTATTTCGACTGATTATAGCTTTCGATGGTTCTTTTAAGCGCTTCACTGCGTTTGTAGGCATTGGCCATATTGGTATTAATTTCGTTAAGCGTACGAATAATTTGTGCAATACGAAAGCTTTCGATAATAGCCGTTTTATCGGCCTCGGAAAACAGAATGCCATAATTTCCTTTTGACACCAGGCTCACCTTTAATGGTTCATTTTTGTGTGTAAGAATAAACTGTGCCACACCATTATCCGAATTATTGCGATAACTCACCGTTTCCCATATTTGTCCCCCATCTGAAAAATGGTAGTTGTCGGCGCTATTTTCCGGCACAGTCAGGGTGGTGGCCGAACCATCGGCCGAAGTAACAGTTACTGCGGTATGATGCAAAGGTACAGTGCCGGTGTAACGCGAAACGAGGTAAAACTCGCCATTTTCGTACAAATTGGCTTTGAGATATGCCCGCGTATACGACTTTTCGACCACAAGATGTTTATAAACCAACGCTTTAGGTTTGCCTGCAAACTCGGGCTCCTCGATTGTAAAGTTTTTAAGCAGAGCCTGATACTCCTCTTGACGGAGCGTAAGAAGACTATCGAAATAAGCATAACTTTTAAGTTGTTCGGCCAGTTCGATGCGGGTAAGCAGTTTTTTTCCTTCGGCAATTACCGAAATCTGGTCGGGCCAGGTGGTTTCGATAGAATCAATGAGCAGTTTTGCCCGGTTATAATCTTTCAATTCCCAGCTCGAAACGGCTTCTTTCAACCGGGCTTCGGCATTGCCTTTTTTGCCTGAATTGCATCCGGATATAAACAAAGATGCAAACGCAAAAACTAATACTGCAACTTTTTGTAGACTCATTTTTACAGAATTTTAAACAAAAATAGCTGTATACACACTCATTCGGGCATTATTCGGAATATTTAACACTTTACACATACACCTTTTTATATATTTGAGTGTTTCTTTAGAATTGAAATTTATTTTCGCAACGCATAATACAATATAAAATGAAAAAAACAGCTTTGCCATTGCTTTTAATGGCATTTTTAATGGTTTCGACTGCACTGTTCGCTCAGGTTGTTACCCCCGTAAAATGGAAATTCAGCACAGATAAGGTAACGGTAAAAAATGGCGACAAGGTGACTGTAAGTTTTAAGGCTACTATCGACGATGGATGGCACTTATATAGTAATCGAATCCCTGAAAACGGCCCGGTACCCACTTCATTTACCTTTAACGAAACAAAAGGTGTAAAAAAGCTTGGTTCAATTAAAACCAATAAAACGCCAAAATCGGTTTACGACGAATCGTTTGCCATGAACCTCGAATATTTTGAATCGGGGGTTACATTTTCGCAACAATTTGAAATAACAGATGCAACAAATGCTTCGATAAAAGGGGTTGTGGAATTTATGACATGCGACGATCAGCGTTGCTTGCCGCCTTCCGAAGAAGATTTTGCCTTTAGTTATAAACCTTCGGCCGAGGTAGTCGCGGTTCAACCAGAAAAAATAAGCACACCGCTGCCAACCACAGACACGGTAAAAGAAACGATTGTTGCCGTGGCAAATTCGGATACAGAGAAACCGGTTCAGCCAAAAGCCGACGAAATTAAATCGGCCAAAGATAAAACACCGCGTTCATTGGGTGGATTTTTTTGGGTAGCGTTTTTGAGTGGTTTGGCGGCCATTTTTACACCGTGTGTATTTCCAATGATTCCGATGACGGTGAGCTACTTTATAAAGGGCTCGAAAAGCATAGTTAAAGGACGTATTAATGCGTTGTTTTATGGCGGTTCGATTATTGGAATTTACACCCTGGTAGGTACCTTTTTTGCAGTAACTTTTGGCGCAAATTTTGCCAATTTCTTAAGTACACACTGGATTCCGAATGTGTTGTTCTTTGTAGTATTTATGGTGTTTGCGGCCTCGTTCTTTGGTGCATTCGAAATGACCATGCCCGGTTGGTTAGTAAACAAATCGACGGCCAATGAAGACAAAGGCGGCTTTTCGGGTATCTTTTTCATGGCATTTACTCTGGTTTTGGTGTCGTTTTCGTGTACCGGGCCTATTGTGGGCATGATTTTGGTTGCCTCGGCGGGTGGCGAAATAATTACGCCTATTGTAGGCATGCTCGGGTTTTCGCTCGCCTTTGCCTTACCGTTTACAGTTTTTGCGCTATTTCCGCAGCTAATGAACAAAATGCCTAAATCGGGCGGATGGCTCAACAGTGTGAAAGTGGTTCTTGGTTTTATCGAAGTAGCACTTGGACTCAAATTCCTGAGTATTGCCGATCAAACTTATCACTGGGGTATTCTCGACCGCGAAATATATCTGGCCATTTGGATCGTTGTGTTTGCTTTGCTGGGTTTTTATCTGCTTGGCAAACTCAAATTTTCGCACGATAGTGAAGTAAAACATATTGGAGTTTTCAGATTATTTTTAGCAATTACAACATTCTCGTTTGTTATGTATATGATACCGGGTATGTTTGGTGCACCGCTGAAAGCCTTGTCCGGTTATTTACCTCCGGCTACTTCGCAGGATTTTGATCTGAACCGTATTATTCAGGAAAACGCCCCGAATGGAGCTATGCTAAGTGACCAAAGTAACGAAATATGCAGCAAACCAAAATACAGCGAAAACCTGCATCTGCCATTGGGGTTGAAGGGATATTTCGATTATGAACAAGCCCTGGCTTGTGCCAAAGAAAAAAACAAACCGGTATTTATCGACTTCACCGGTCATGGTTGTGTAAACTGCCGCGAAATGGAATCGCGTGTATGGAGCGACCCACAAGTATTAAAACGGTTGCGCGAAGATTATGTAGTGGTGGCACTATATGTGGACGATAAAACAAAACTACCTGAAAATGAATGGATAACAAGTAAAGTCGATGGAAAACAAAAAAAGACGATTGGACAGAAATATGCCGATTTTCAGATTTCGAAATTTCAGGTAAATTCGCAACCTTACTACGTTTTACTCTCGCCCGATGGTGAGTTGCTCGAAGCACCACGTGCTTATAACCTCAACATCGACGAGTTTGTATCATTTTTAGATGCCGGCAAAAAGAAGATGACAAAATAGTTTGGATAAAACACAACAAAAGGCCGTTTCTGTAGGTTTTTATAGATAGAAACGGCCTTTTTTATGCCATTTTGAATTAGCTTTGCACAAAAATACGCATTGTTGAAAACAAATTTTCGGACTATATTGGTTTGGCTGCTGTTAGCCGGCAGTGCATCAGTTTTCGGGCGGCCTTTTGCCACTGCCGATACCATGCGTTACATCCCGTTTCATCAGTATGGACTCGATTCAATACTTTTTAAAATTCTGCCCGAAATTGTTGTTATTCCACAACCTCAATTTAAAAACGATCGCGAGCTTATGGAATATTACAAACTTGTTCGGGATGTTAAAGCGACTTTGCCTTTTGCCCGCGCAGCCGCATGGGAGTTGAACCGGGTAAACGACACACTAAAATTTATTACTTCAGAACGTAAACGAAAAGCCTTTTTAAAGGATACTGAAAAGCAACTGTTTAACAAATTCGAAAAACCACTCCGGAGGCTTACCTTTTCTCAAGGCCGTTTGCTCATGAAATTGATTGACCGCGAATGCAAAAACACTTCGTACGATTTAGTTAAAACGTATCGCGGCACATTTTCGGCATTCTTCTGGCAAACAATGGCACGCATGTTTGGTGCAAGCCTCAAAAGTGAATACTCGCCCGAAAATGAAGACCGGTTTATTGAACAGATTATCATCCTTATCGATCACGGGCAACTTTAGCCGACAAAAGCGTACAAATCAAATCATTATGTCCAATAGATCGTTCGACATTCGACAAAATTTAAGAGGCTCACATACAGTGTTTTACAAATATTCACACCATTATGTAATGTTCTTAAAATCAATGTATTACAATAGTTCAACGAACTATTACATATCTTAACTTCATAGAAAATGGAATCACAAAAATTTACCCTTTTGTAACCAGTTTACAACAACTCAACACGGTATATCCACATCAAATCAAGGTCAGCCATCTAAATGCCACGAAATAGCTCCAAGTCGACCCTTTTACTTTGAAAAAAGCTCTTCAAAATGCGCAAAGCTATTGCAGCGTGTTTATCTTTGTGCCTGCGATTATAAAAATCAAAGCATTGAAACGGCTGTTCGACACAATTAAAAAAGCATATAAGCCATCGGTAAAAACCATTTGGTGGTTATTATCGCTAATGATACCGGTATCGTTTGCAGTGTTTGTTCTTAATGCACTGGGCGTTATTGGATGGCTATCGCAATTTGCCGACCCAATGGTTCGTATGGTTGGGTTACGAGGCGAAGCCGCCGTTGCATTAATTACCGGATTTTTACTTAATATTTACTCAGCTATTGCGGTAATGGAATCTATTGGGTTCTCCGGGCGCGAAAACACGATTTTGGCGATCATGGTTCTTATTGCCCACAACCTCATTATTGAGTCAGCGGTTCAGAAAAAAACCGGATCGAATGGCATTTGGATGGTTGTTTTAAGGTTAACCATGGCATTTGTCGCCGCATTTTTGCTCAATTTTATTTTACCTAACGAAACCGAAACACATGCATTAAATGCAATTAACCTGCCGTCGGTACCGTTTTTAAGTACATTAATCATTTGGTTAAAAGCGACCTTGTGGTTGATTCTCAAAGTAGCACTCATTGTAACCGGGCTCAATATTTTGCAGCAATTAATGGACGAATATGGCTTTACCAAATGGCTTTCGACATTGGTATCGCCAATATTACAGATGTTTGGGTTGCCGGTTCAAGCCGCATTTATGTGGATTATAGCCAATGTAATAGGCCTTAGTTGGGGTTCGGCCATAATGATTCAATATGTCGAAGAAAAACGCATTTCGCGACAAGAAGCCGACATTCTTAACCACCATATTGCGATTACCCACTCACTGCTCGAAGACACCCTGCTTTTTGTTGCCATTGGTGTGCCGGTAATCTGGATTACAGCACCACGACTACTACTCTCTTTTATAGTGGTTTGGCTATATCGCGCCGTACTGATGTGGCGGGCAGGCCGGCTTTAGTTTTTGTCTGAACCATAATGCTCAAGGTTGAGCCAATGCTCAAGGTTGAGCCAAAAACGGCAAAAACGTACGGTGGCTGTAGTAGCGGTTCAACCAAAAAACACAGCTAACAAACAAGATATTAAGTACATTGAAACAATAATTAGGCATTATTTCAAAAAAAAACCTCTACCTTTGCGGCCTTAATTCATACAAGCAATAAAATAATGGTAACAGTATCGAATCTTGGTATTCAATTCGGAAAACGCGTATTGTTTCAGGAAGTAAACATGAAATTTACTGCCGGAAACTGCTACGGCATCATCGGCGCCAACGGTGCAGGAAAATCGACATTTATGCGCATTCTCACCGGCGATCTCGACCCAACTTCGGGTCGTGTTGAATTTGGCCCGGGCGAACGTTATTCTGTGTTGAAGCAAAACCACTTCGAATTCGACGAATTTACAGTAATTGATACTGTAATGATGGGGCATGCCGAACTCTGGAAAATAATGAAAGATAAAGATGCGCTGTATGCCAAAGCCGATTTTACAGAAGAAGACGGCATAATGGTAAGCGAACTCGAAGAGCGGTTTGCCGAAATGGATGGCTGGAATGCCGAAAGTGATGCGGCCATGCTGTTAAGTGGTTTGGGCATCCGGGAGCATTTACACACGCGTTTGATGGCCGACGTGAGCGGTAACGAAAAAGTACGTGTACTATTAGCTCAGGCCCTA
>QKHT01000270.1 GCA_003249935.1 Bacteroidota bacterium | reverse complement strand
ACCAATGCACCGCATGGGCCTTATTATGTCGCTAATAGCTATTCGGCACCGTTTTTAAATGTAAAAGGGGTGGTGAACCCATATTACTATGGTATGGTGGTGAACCTCGATGAAAATATGGGTCGTTTACTTCGCTTTCTCGATGAGAAAGGTATTGCAGATAACACTATCGTGTTGTTTATGACCGACAATGGTGCGGCAAATGGGTCGGGCTTTACGCTTGAGCGTGGAACCGGTTTTGTAACCAAAGGGTATAATGCGGGCATGCGTGGTGGTAAAATAAGTGAGTACGAAGGCGGCCATCGGGTGCCGTGCTTTGTGCGCTGGCCCAATGGTGGCGTAAAAGCCGGCGTGGATATAGCCGATTTGACATCTCATATCGATATTTTTCCTACGGTGCTCGATATGCTCAAAATTAAAACACCCAAAGGTGTAAAATTCGACGGCCAAAGCCTCAAAGGGCGCATAACAGGTTCAACCCAAAAAGAAATTGTGCGTACAGTAGTGGTCGATAACCAACGTCTTGAATTGCCGGTAAAGTATAAAAATTATAGTGTAATGAACCAAAAATGGCGGCTTGTAAATGGTAAGGAACTATACAATATTGCTGTTGATCCGGAACAGCGCCATAATGTTGCCGGTGAGAACCCCGATTTGGTAAAGCAATTGGCGGGCGATTACGAAAACTGGTGGAACGATATTGCGCCTGTGTTTGCCGAAACACCGGCTATTTCAGTCTGCCCGAAGCAAGAGCCTGTAACGCTGATTAATGCCATGGATATGCACCCCGATGTAGATGAAACCCCGGTAATGTGGGAGCAGGAACATGTGCGTAAGTATCTCAAAAACACGGGCTGGTACCAGATGTTTGTGCCTAAAGCCGGTAATTACCGGTTGAAAGTGTTTCGCTATGCACCGGAAGCCAATTTGAGTATCGACGCTGTGGCTCCTAAAACTTTAGCAGAACCGGGAACGAATGTGGCCGTACTTCCGGTAGGCGATAAGCTCGATTTGCGTTTTGTGCGGTTCAATAATGGCACCAAAAGTTTTGAGGCAAAGGTCGATCCTTCATTAGCATTTGTAGGGTTGAATGTGCCGCTGACAAAAGGAACTCAAAGATGGCGTGTGGAGTTTGTGGATGGTGCTGGCGAAGTTTTTGCGGCCCCTTATTTTGAGGTAGAGAAAGACAGGTAAATAATTAATAGTTGAATGAAAAATAGTCACCAATCAATCATTATTCTCGCCCTTTTGTGGGGGAGCAGTATTGTAGGCAAAGCCGATAATCCTTTAGTAACGCATATTTTTACCGCCGACCCTACGGCAAGGGTTTTTAACGATACGTTATATGTATATCCATCGCACGATATTGTTGAGCACGATGGTCTGGCTGGAAATAATGGCTTTATGATGGAAGATTACCATGTGTTTTCGACCACCGACCTGATGAATTATACCGACCATGGTGTTATTCTCGACCAAAAGGATGTGTCGTGGGTCGATAATAGTTCGTATGCGATGTGGGCTCCGGATTGTGTGACTAAAAATGGAAAATTCTATTTTTATTATCCGGGTAATTTTAAAATTGGTGTGGCTGTGGCCAACCATCCTACAGGACCGTATGTTCCCGAACAGTCGCCCATAGCCAATGCCAATGGTATAGACCCATGTTGTTTTATCGACGACGATGGGGTTGCCTATCTGTACTTTGGCGGCGGCGAAACGCTAAAAGTAATGCGTTTAAAAAGTGACATGAAAACGGGCGATATGGTGCCTCAAAATATCGCAGGTCTGCCCGAGAAATACAAAGAGGGTTCGTTTGTGTTTAAACGCAACGGCATTTACTATTTCACTTTTCCGCATGCGCCGTCGGGTTCGGAGGAGTTGTCGTATGCGACTTCGACTTCGCCGTTAGGACCTTTTGAATATAAGGGTATTATTATGGACCGTTGGACCGATGGTTGCTGGACGAATCACCACTCGATTGTGGACTACAAAGGGCAATGGTATCTGTTTTATCACCATCACGATATAAGTAAAGATCAGACGCTTAGGTCAATTTGTGCCGATAAACTCTTTTTTAACGCCGATGGTTCAATACAAAAAGTATGGCCTACACGCAGAGGAATAGGTGTGCGAAAAGCGAGTGAAAATATTCAGGTCGACCGTTTTACATCCGCAGCCAGTGGCATTACTACGCCGGTATTAAATGGCGACGAGGCTGTAGGGTTTTATGTGTCGGGCATTACCAATGGTAGTTGGGTAAAGTATACCGATGTCGATTTCGAAGCCAAAACTTATAGTACCCTTTCGGCACGTGTGGCCGGCAGTAATTCGGGTGGAACCATAGAAGTGAGGCAGGGGAGTGCTTCGGGCTTGTTGCTTGCCACAGTTAATGTTCCCTCTACGGGTGGAAGTTCGTTGTGGAAAACGGTAACGACCAATGTGTTGGCACAGGCCAATGGTTTGCAGGATATTGTGTTGGTTTTTAGAACCACCACCGGTACATTTAATGTAAACTGGATCCGGTTCAACCAACCCAATACTTTTGTGCTGAATTTCGAGAAAGATGGTGAAGGCTCGGTAACCGTAAATGGCTCTCCTAAATATTACACATACAATGCCGAAGTGGCTTTGCCTTTGCCAACCGATGGTTTGCTTAGCTTGGTTGCCAAGCCATCCGATCAAACGTTTTTTGATGGCTGGAAGCTTAATGGCGAAAGTGTTGCATCGGTGCCTTTTGTCAAAGCCGGCGATGTAGTGACTGCGGTTTTTAAAAAAGTTAGCGTGCCGATTGATGCCACCAAACGGATAGAAGCCGAAAATTTCACCTCGCAATCGGGCGTGAAAACCGAAACTTGCAGCGAGGGCGGCCTGAATGTTGGTTTTATCGAAAATGGCGACTATATCTACTTTAAAAATGTGGATTTTGGAACCGGTATTTCTGGTATCGTACTTAGGGCCGCAACGAGTACCAGTGGTGGAAGTGTGAAAATTGTGCTCGATAATATCAGTAATCCGGCTATTTGTACCGCCACAATCAAAAATACGGGGGGGTGGCAGACATGGCAAAGCTTTTCGGCCTCATTTGGTGCCGTTTCGGGTGTGCACGATGTGTATGTAAAGTTCGAAGGCGGAAGTGGATACCTGTGTAATCTTAATTGGATGGAGTTTTTGGCCAGCGATTTAAAGGTAGATGCACGGCAAATGAAATCCGGTATTCAACTTGTTAAAAATCAGGATTTAAAGCGTGTGAGTTTCATGTTTTCGGACGAATTAGTGCCTTTGGTAGTCACTGTAAATAACCTTGCAGGCCAACAAATCTGGCGACAGAATGTAAGAATTGGGGGCACTTACAGTTGTGTTTTACCTGGCCGTGGCACATTCTTATATTCTGTTCAAAACACCTATGGTTCAATGTGCGATAAATTTGTGTTTTAGGTAATAATTTTTTTTCGGGGTTCAATCAACAAAAATGAATAAAAAAATATATCAGCTATTTTGTGGTTTTTTGGTGCCTTTGGCGGCACTTAACGCACAGACTACAAAACCCAATGTGGTGCTTATTCTTATCGACGATTTAAGTCATTACGGCGTGTCGGCCTACGGTGCCGACCGTGTAAGTAGTTTGCTTGGCGACTTTGCCAATAATCCAATCAAAACGCCACGTATAGACCAACTTGCCGAAACGGGCGTTTTGTGCAATAATGCTTTTGCGTATCCGTTGTGCGAACCTACACGCATTTCGCTAATGAGCGGTAAATACAACAACCGCAATTTTTTGCAGTGTAAGTCGCAACACGCGTCGGATATTACCTTTGGCGATGTGTTTAAGAAGGCTGGTTACGCTACCGGCATGTACGGCAAATGGAAACAAACACGGGGCACTAAACAAATTCCCGGCGAAAAGTATATCTCGCAATTTGGTTGGGACGACTATTGCTGTTTCGATGTGGTTACCGAAGGGCAACGGTATATTAACCCCAATTTGGTCATCAACGGTAAAATAGAAAATTACACCGGACGTACCGATCTCGATCCTGCCACCGGCCGGCGATGGTACGGTCCCGATATTTGCAACCGTAACGCGCTTAGTTTTATCGAAAAAAACAGGGACAAGCCTTTCTTTCTCTACTATCCAATGTTGCTGGTACACGACGAGCATAAACCCACCCCCGATACCAAACCAAACAGTTTGTTCGATAATTTCGATGAATTCAATGGGAACAAAGATGGGCACCATGGCGATGATAAACGGTACTTCCCCGATATGGTCCGGTATATGGATAAGCTCATCGGTAATGTAGTCGATAAACTCGATGCGTTGGGTTTGCGCGAAAATACGCTTATTATTCTCATGGGCGATAACGGCACCAAGGAGTGCTTTGCCCACGTGCTAACCAACGATGCCATATATCCCGGTCGCAAAGGTGGCAATACCGACAATGGTATTCATGTACCTTTGGTGTTGAACCAGCCCGGCAGAATTCCGTCGGGCCATGGCACTGTGCGTCGTTACGATGGATTGGTGGATGTGCCCGATATTTTCCCAACCATAGCCGAGGCTTGTAATGTTACCATTCCCAATGCAAAAGATTTGGATGGTATTAGCTTTTGGCCTCAGGTTTTGGGTGAACCGGGTGAGCCTCGTGAGGTCATTTATACCTGGTATAACGGCAATAGTAATATTAACGATCAGACCGATTTGTTGGTGTATGCCTTCGATAAACAGTTTAAACGGTATGCACCTTGCAAAGAATACCCCAACGGGCGTTTCTTCGACTTACGTACCGATAGTCTTGAGCGTGGTGGCGATAAAGTATTTGTGCGTCAGTTTAAAGTGGAATTGCATAGTGGATTGAACCTTAATACGCTCACACCGGAACAAAAAGCCGCTTACAATCGGTTAGGAAAAGTAATAGACAGTTATAAATATGTGCCGGCAAAAACGCTGGCAATCGGTGGTGCACAAAGTACAATGACGGCGGGTTCGTCGCAACATTTAACGTGTACGGTTCAGCCACTAAATGCCACACGAAGAAATGTAATCTGGGAATCGTCGAATCCTTCGGTGGCCACCATTAATAAGTTTGGCGAAGTGGTTGCAAAATCCAAAGGTTCAACCACCATCACCGTTTACTCGTGGGATGATGCTTATCCGGTCGCCGATAACAAAACGGTGGATTTTAAACGTAATGGTATAAACGATAAACTCACTTTAACGGTGGATTAAAATTGTAATGATAGAAAAAATTGGCATAGTAAAGTTAAAGTAAAGTCGGCATAAGAATCTGTATTATAGTGTTATATGTGGTTTGTTAGCCGCCTTGCGGTATTAAAGCGATTGGGCCGATTGTATTATGATATTTTAGAATATTTTTGTTTCGAATAGCAATTATTGCTACTGCTTTTGCCGCTGAATTTTATTGATAAAGGCTTAAAAAACAACTGAAATGCAAATATCTCTACACCGTACATTGGGGTTTATCTTCTTTTTTCTTTCCTATTTTGCTCGGGGTGCCGATGTTTTTGTAGCACCTTATGGCAGTGATACAAATAACGGAAGTCTCGAATCGCCATTACGAACCATTCAGGCTGCATCGGCCCTCTTGCCCGAAAACGGTACATGCTACATTCGGGCTGGTATTTACCGCGAAACGGTGACCGTTTTACGAAATAATCAATCGTTTGTAAATTACAACAACGAATATGTGGTGGTTACCGGGTTAAACGAAGTTACCGGTTGGACACCGTATAAAAATGGGATATTCCAAGCTGCTTTTTCGGGCAACGAGTTGCCTTATACCCAATTATTTGCCAACGGTGCCTACCAGCAAATGGCGCGTTACCCAAATAATACCACTGGCGATATGATGTCCGTAACGCCGCAATCGGGTTACGAAAAAATAACGGTGTTCAATGCTACAGATACCGAAACCACGCGCAAAGTGACCTTTACGAACATGCCCGAAATTCCGGCCGATTATTGGAAAGGTGGCTATTTCAGAGGCATCTCGGGCCTCATGTGGGATAACCCGCATGGTAATATCGAAGCCAGCAGTGGAAAAGATATTACCGTAACGCCGGTATTGTCGGACTGGACCACAAACAACGCCAACGTAGCTGGTGGTGGTTATGGGTTTATTTTTCACCTTAATGCGTTGGATATTCCGGGCGAATGGCATTTGCAGGATGGGAAACTCTATTTTATGCCGCCCACAGGCGTCGATCCGTCGCAAATGGTTATCGAAGCGCAAAAGAGGCAATGGGCATTCAGAATTAATGGCAAAAATGGCACAAAATTAAAGGGATTACATATCAAGGCAGCTTCTATTGAAGTTAAAGCATCTAATTGCGTGGTCGATAGTTGTTCGGTGAGATATTTGTTCCCCTTTTTTAGTCGCAAAAACTACAATGCCGTACACAACGAGCTGGGGGGTATTTACGTCAATGGCGACAATAACGTATTTTCTCGTTGCTATGTCGCAAATACGTGGGGCAATGGTTTTTCGGTTGAGGCGGGCAATAACAATCTGATTGATAATTGTATTATCGAAGATATTGGTTGGAATGCTCAGTTTACCAGTTCGGTTTTATCTACAGCGGTAAATACTTCCATCGAACACTGCACACTTGGTTCCACCGGTCGGTTCCACGTACGGTTCACCCAAAAAACAAATATACGCTATTGCGATCTGTACGATTGTATGAAAATGGGTCAGGATGCAGGTTCTGTCGAGGCCACCAGCGGCGGTGCTTATGCCACCGTGCTGGATATTGGCGGTTCGGAAATTGCTTATAACTACATTCACGATAGCAACACTATTCTAAGCGACAATGGAAAAAAGCAGTTTGTGGTGGCTCTTTATTTCGAAGATGCCGCAAACTATACGGTTCATCACAACATCATTTGGAACTTTAAAACTAATGTTATCGCCGACGGTGCTTTTGTATATTTAGGTCCGCGGCGCACCACTATTTATAATGTAAACTATTATAATAATACAGTTTGGAATTGCGATAAGCGGATTTGTATCTGGAACCGCGATGCCGTGGGTGGCATTAATACCACCAAGTTTGCAAACAATATTTTCGATTCCCGCATGAAGGATAGTCAGAGTTCCAATCCGCAACTTTTGCCCTTTATACAATATGTAAAAAATATCGAATCGTCGGCATCAACTGCCTTGTTCGAAAATTTTTCTGCCGCAAACTTTGCACTTAAAGCGGGCTCTCCGGCCATCGATGCCGGGGTCGAAATTCCGGGTATTACCGATGGATTTACCGGCACGGCTCCCGATGCCGGGGCATTCGAATATGGAAAACCTGTTTGGAAGGCCGGTTCAACCATTGTAAAACCGTCATTCTTACATGATGTCTCCACATCGGTGCGAGCAATGGGTGCGGACAATAGCCTGTGTGTAACGCTATCGCCAAATCCGTTTTATGGTTTTCGGTTGAACCTCGGCATGAGGTTGGAGACCCCAACGATCATTTGCATTGTGGATATGCAAGGGCGCGAAGTAGAACGACAACATCTGTCCGTAGGTTCATCTCAAATAGCATTGAAAAACAGATTGCCGCAAGGGGTCTGTTCCGTGCATATTAGTAATGCATTACACCATACATCGCAAAAGCTTATTGTGAAGTAATCGGTTGTGTATTAAGTATGTCAAATAGTAAGTAGACGGCAGTTATCAAAAAACTTTATGACGAATAAATTAGTAGTTCCAATAGTTCTTTGGTGTATGGCTATGGGTGCTTTTGCCGCCTAAAAACCCAATATTGTGGTGGTTTTGGCCGATGATTTAGGTGTGGGCGATATTTCGCTCTATCGGCGGATGCATTCCGATAAAATAGTACTCGAAACACCCAATATCGATGCCATTGCCAAAAGTGGGGTGGCATTATTTAATTTGGCTGATAATGTAACCGAAGACGAGTCGAAAAATCTTATTGTAGATCCGGCACAACAGAATCGGGTAAACAGTATGTTCAAAAAATACAACGAAATAAGAGAATCAGGTATATAATTTAATAAGGAATGAGAAAGATATTTTTCGCTTTGTTAGCAGTACTGTATGCACTCGGTGCACATGGTCTGAATCTTGTATCCAATGGTGGGTTCGAAACTGATTCTGCTACGGATTGGACACTTTTGAATCAGGGGAGTTTGCCTGTTTTTCTGCGTAATGGGGCTGCACAACACTCTGGTAGTTATGGTTATCATGTAAAATTTAGTGCTGCCGACGGGGTTCAAAAGGCCAATTTTACCACCAAAACACAATTTACGCTTAAGGCTGGTAAAATTTATAATGTGTCGTTCTGGTACAAAAGTATTATCCCTAACACTGGCACTAACAGCAATTTGCAGGTGTGGATTGGCGGCACAAAGTTTATACAATACAACATACCGCTGGATGCTACGGAATGGACCAAATACGAAAAACAGATCGTACCGACCAGCGACGGAAGCAGTTATTTGTTGCTTTCGTTACGACCCAATACCGCCTCTTCGGGGGAGCATTATATCGACGATATTTCTGTAGAGGAAGTGGTGAAGGAACCCGGCTTTTTCGCCGATCTTATTAATAAGGATGTGGCTTCGGATACAACCATAAAATGGACGCAGTTTGGCCCCGGAATGGGCGGAAACAGTGTGTCGTTGTACTGGCATCCTACCGATCCGAATGTTCAGTTTTCGTCGCCAAACATGGGTAATTCATACCGTTCAACCGATAAAGGATTTACATATACCACTATTTACAACGAAGATGCACCGGGTATAAAAGGTGGAACACGTGGACCCCAGGAGATGTTTTCTGTCGATTTTTCGCGCCAGAATGCTGATTTTGGTTTGTGTACCGACCAATATATTAACGGGTTGTTTTTTACTTCGGACAGAGGTAAATCGTGGACCAAATACGCCAAGGCGGCTACCACTTTTGGTAATTCTTACCTGGCTTGTGCGGCGGTAAATCCTGCCGACGACAATGTATGGTATATTGGCGGCGGACGAATGCGCGACTATTATTATATTGAGTTTTCGTTAGCTACGCCCAATGGCGATAAGCCTGATGTAAACAGTCAGGGTAAAATATGGAAAAGCACAGATAAAGGTCAAAATTGGACCTTAGTAAGTAATGGGTTAAACCCCAAAGCCGAAGTGGAAACAATAATTGTTGATCCGGTTACACCAACAACCGTTTATGCTTCTACCAATTACGGTTTTTACAAGAGTACAAATGGCGGCGCGAGCTGGGTGGCAAAAAACAGTGGAATGGATTGCGATGTGCTGCGTTCGTTTGTAATGCATAAGAATAAAACGACCAGCCAAATTACGCTGTTTGTACTCAGCGACGTAAAATGGAAAGCAAGTGGTTCAACCGTAACCGACTCGTGTGGCGGAATTTTTAAAAGCACCGACGGTGGCGAATCGTGGGCCAAAATAAACGGTAATCTGGCAATGGATATGAGGCAATTTGCCTCGAACGCTACGGTGGTTAAGTCGTATTACAATACAATTGCGTACTATTTTGGTTTAACCTACGATGCGGCAAAACTCAAATATCCGACCATGCCATCGAGTATTACTCAGCGGTTCAATCTTATAGAAGTTGATCCTAATGATGTCAACAATCTGTATGTCAACAACAACTATTCTAATGCATCTACCAATAACTTTATGCCCGGTATGTTGTGGCGCACCAAAGATGGCGGAATCAAATGGTTTGTTACTTTTCGTAATGGCACCAGATGGAACACGGGTGTGGATTTGGCATACTGGACTAATCGCGGCAATCCCTTAGGGACCAATATCACTTTTCGTAATAGTAGCGAATGGTTGAACCGCGATACGTACGATTCGAAATCGTGTAACTTTGCCAGGTTTAGCGCCGATGGCCAAATTCTTTCGACACAAATGGCTAAAATCGGGTTCATCTCTTATGATAAAGGCGATACGTGGGTGGATGTGGACGAAGTAGAAACGACACCAGGGACCAAAAGTTGGGTTGGTGCCGGAAATAGCAATGTGCCGGGACATGGTTTTTATCAGGATATGCGCATAAAATACCGGGTGTTTTGCTCTGCAGGCGAAAACGGATTGTGGATTACCAACGACGAGGGCAACAAAGTCCGTCCCGGTGCACAGGCGGCAACCGGTTTGCGCATACTTCCCGATGAACATTCGGTAAGTACCGTGGCGGTTCACCCCAATGATACCTCTATATGGTATGCCACTTTTTTCAGACAATCGCAGCAGGGTACCGTTTATAAAACAACCAATGCGGGCGGTACTTGGGCAAAAATAGGCACACCAATTCCTGCACCATGGCCTGTGGTGGGTACGGGCGACCAGTCGGTTCACCAAATAAGTTTTATTATTGATAAAACAAACCCTAATAATATGTATTTCTGTGTGCCACGAAGCACTAGCGATATGAACTATGTGGGCAATACGATTACCGGTTGGGGCATGCATAAATCGATCAATGGCGGGGTTACATGGACTGAACCGAATACCGGCTTGCCCACATCGCTCGATGTGGCCAGAGTGGTGTTCTCACCCTTTTCGACCGATACGCTCTATGCAGCGGTTATGAATGCGGGCGGTGGTTTGTACATGTCGCCAAATAAAGGCGATTCGTGGACTCAGGTGGCTTCAACAGTTGCTATAAGTGGCGATTTTGGTATTAATGATATTCACTTTTCGGAAGATGGAAAAGCTTATATTACAGCAGGATATAAAACCGAAGCTGTGGGAAAAGGTGGTTTATGGGTAAGTTCGGATAACTTGAAAACATGGAAGCGTATTTTCGATTTTCCTTGGGTTTATCGCGTAGAAACAGCCAAACTCGACCCTAAACGGATTCTTATTGCCACGTTGCCAAACAGTTCAATTACGTTGCGTAATCCCGGGGCTTATCTCTCTCGCGATGGTGGCGAAACATGGATAAAAATTAACAAAGGCAATGGTCAGTCGGACCGTATTAACGATATTGCCATAGAATACAACCGGCCTAATCGTTATTATGTATCTACTTATGGTAGTGCATGGTATTCGGCCATTGACACCACTACCGTGGTAAAAACATGGGTGGCTACCAAAGCGGTGTCTTCGGTTCAGCTTAAAGCCTATCCAAATCCTGTTCAAAACATGTTATTTGTAAATGGTTTGGAACATGCTGTGTCGGTGAAAATATTCTCGCTGACCGGTGTTTTACAGAAACAATTTAGTGGTACCGTTTCTGACGGATTTGATGTAAGTAATTTAGGTCAAGGCTTTTATCTGCTGACCGCCGAAATCGGTGGTGAAACATTTTGTGTAGAGTTTATTAAAAAATAAATGATGGAAAAAAAACAGTACAAAAACAGTTTGAAAGTAATGGCAGTGTGTACCGCTCTTACTGCTGTAAACATGCAGGCCAATGCTGGTTCGAAACCCAATGTGGTCATCCTTTTTGCCGACGATATCAGTGCGCGCGAGTTCCCGATCTATGGATCGTCGGTATGGAGTTTGTGTCCCGTAGGTGGCAATACATCTGATTCAAAGTACAGGGC
>QKHT01000034.1 GCA_003249935.1 Bacteroidota bacterium | reverse complement strand
AATCGTTGTTTTTTTTGGTAAAATAAAATAAACCAATGCCGGAATGAACCACAAGGCCACGGCCAACGAAACCATGAGGTTCACAATAACCACCGTTGAGAAATCGGTAAGGTTCAACCGATATTCGTCGGGCATGAACCAAACCACCGAAAGGGCTGCAACCGTGGTCAAAGTAGATGCAAGCAATGCGAGAAAAATACGTTTGTCGCCACGGTGGGTTAAATGATCGGCCATCACGATGGTATTATCAATTACCATCCCAAACGACAAGGTAATACCGGCCAACGAATAGAGGTGTATGCCCAGCCCCATCAGTTTATACATACCAAAGGCAATGAGTAAATTAACAATTAAGCTGAGTAAAATGAGCAGCGTGTATCGGATACTCAGTGATGTGATAATAATAAACAAGAGCAATATGCCGGTCGCAATATAGGTTCGGTTACTGTTTTTGGAAATCTCCTTCGAAAGATATTCCGACCTATCGAAATCAAGGATCAGTTGCACATCTTTGCTTAACCTTTTTTCTATTTCGGCGATACTGCTTTTAACTTTATCCGATAGTTTTATCTGGTTTTGGTCGGTCGAAGCGGTAATAGAAATATTGAGTGTATTTTTTCCATTGATGCGAAAATAGCCCGATGAGGGTTCGGCTTTACTTTCGAACGATGTAATTTCGCCAAGATAAACGACTTTATTCCCCACCCGTTTTACTGCAATATTATGCCAATCGTCGACATTCATGTCCGCCATTTTCAACACAATAAACCGCAATTCGACGATAGAATCGGCAGCAAGGCTCTTTTCGACTCCAATATTGTTTTTTTGATAATAGGTGGTTATGGCATTTGAAATGTCCGAATCGGTAATACCCAGCGCATTGCAATAATTAAAATCGTAGGCAATATACCAGGCGTTGGGCGAAAATCCGGAAATAGAGACATCAGTGATTCCATCGATCTGAACCAATTTTTGCTTCACAATATTTTCGGCCACGAAGTAGAGTTTTTCGTCGGGCAGGCTACCGGATATGGTATAACTCATTAACGTTTGCGTTTGTCTGTTTGGATTTCCAAAATTCGAAACCAAAGGGAACGAAGTGCCTGGTGGTAATTTAGGATAAATCTGACGCACAATTTGTTGCGCTTCGAAACGCGATACGGCGAGGTTGCTGTGTTTGTCGAACTCGAGATTAATAATGGCCGAACCATTCGACGACGATGAGGTTATTTTCCGCAAACCGGCAATGGTCGATAACCCGTTTTCGAGCGGTGTAGTTATCTCTTTTTCTATGATTGTTTTAGAGCTGTTTCGCCAATTGCACCGAACGGACAAAGTAGGCTTTGCATTATCGGGAAACAAGGTAACCGGCAACTGAAAGGCAAGTGAAGCTCCTACCAGTGCCAATACCACAAAAATAATGAGATACGAAAATGGTGAAATCCGAATGCCTGGTTTATAAGCCTGCTCTGTCATTTTTTAATATTGACTATTATTGTTTAAGATGGATTTTGTATGATACAGCAGTTCGATATTGGCATCGAAATCGAAAAGGGTAAGCTTTCGAATGGTAAAATAGCTGATAAAGTAGCTTTGCAATACCGAAAGCTCGTTACGGGCAGCGGCATCGCGCCTTCTTATGGCTTCATTGAGTTCTACAAAGCCAGCCTTTCCTAAAGCAAAGCGCTGAAAGGCAAGTTCGGATATTTCGTTGGCCACCTCGCGACCTTTGCGCGACTGCGCCAGTTTTCGGGTGGTACGATTGTATTCGTCGGCCTTTTGCAACACCTCTTGTTTAAACATTTCCAACATAACCTCATTTTCGAGTTTGGAAAGCTCCAGTTTTTTGTTTGCCAACTTTATACTTCTGGCCCGTTTTCCCCAATCTATAATAGGCATGGCCACGGTGAGTTCCAGATTTTCGCGATCGAGCGAATTAGCATAGATATTTTGCAATGTGTTACTTTTTTTATTGAGCCCCATGCCGGCATCGATACTCACCGAAAGGCCATTTGATCCATTAGCTTCGACCATTTGGCGTTCGGCTTCCATTTGTAGTAACGCAATTTTGTCGATTTGTGGATTGGCTTTACATGCATAATCGAGCACATTGCCGGGGTCTAATGCAATTGGAGCGATAACAGTAGGAACCTTACATTGCAAAACTACGGTTGATGGGAATCCCAAAAATATTGCCAATGCCGAATTCGCTTCGGTCAAACGACTTGCAGCGGTTTCGAGTTCAAGTTTAGCGTTAATTGACGACAGTTGCAGATTGAGCAATTCTTCGCGCGTTACGGTACCCAAAAGCGTTCGTTGATCGGCCATACAGAGTAGCGTGTCGGCCTTTTCGCAAGTGAGTTTCGACATCTGTAGGTCGGTTGATGCATTTAACACTTCAAAATAGAGGCTTACGGTCTTGGTGTTTATCTCTTCGAGTTGAACCGCGAAATCTTTGCCAGCCTTTTCGAACTCCTTTTCCGAAATCTTTAATCGCCATTTGAGTGGCATGTAACCAGAAATGCGGTTCGAATAGTTTATGTTGATGGGAATGGCGGTGTACGACCGGCTATTGTTATTGATATCGCTAAGTGCCGAAAGGGAGCTTTGCAAATAAAAAGTACCACCAAACAATGGATCCTGCTGGGTAGCACGCAACGAGATAGCGTTGCGCAGGGTATTTTCTTCGCCAATACGCGATATTTTTCGTCCGGCGGTATCGATGGTATATACCTCGCTTAAACTTCGGTTAAATCCTGCCGGGGTAAGTGAAAAATTCAAATTTGGCCGAAGCAACATTTTATTGTCGAAATAGTTATACGAACGTTCGAGCACCATATAGTTTGCACGAAACGCATCGACCGAGGCCGCTTGTGCTATGTCTAATGCCGAATCGAGCGATAGAGTTATAACCTGCTGCGCATTGGCTGTTGCACAAATGAGGTAGATTATTAATATCTGAAAATATCGTATGTTCATCGATCTGTTTTTTGTCGGGTTAAATATTTTGCTGAAATTGTTTATTTATTTCTTTTACCATAATATCGCCGCGATGCGGCTGTTTATAACGTTGTCAATTGCATATCTCTACCAAAATGCCGCCGCGATGCGGCTG
>QKHT01000196.1 GCA_003249935.1 Bacteroidota bacterium | reverse complement strand
AAAAGGTGAACCATGGGTTCGGTGGTCCACTGACTTTTATAAAAGTAGAAGAGGTCTTTTTTGAAGCCGGCCGCATCGAGTGCGCCGCCCATAAACAGCCGAAATGGCCATCCGCCATGCACGTAGCCCGCTTCACCGTAATAGTCGAAACCGGTCCAACGAAAGTGGCCGCTGTACCAGGGCAAATCGCGCATCAATTCCCAGTTTTTACGGGCCGAAAGACGAACCGTGGCATTGTCGTACGATGAGTTTAAATGCTGTTTGGCGTTTTTCCAATTTTCGGGTGAAGCCCATTCGTAATGAAATACCTCTTTTTTGGTTAAATCGGGAAGCGGGAACGGTTCCTGCCCTTTGTTTGGATATCCGTCGCGGAACCAAGTTTTGGTGCGGTAATATCCTCGGGTTTGCCATGTATGCGGTGCCTCGGTGGCCACAAATGGCTTGTCTGGTAACACTTCGGAATAAAAACTCATTTTTTCGCTATGGCCGTTTACGCCAAAAACATCCATAACTTCCGAAGCAGAATGTCCGGATGTGACCAAACGGGTACTGTCGTATCGATGACACAGGGCCACAAGATCTTTGGCTACATTGCCTGCTGTTTCGTTTCCAACGCTATATATAATAACTGACGGATGATTTCTATTGCGCATGATCCATTCGGTGAGATCCCTTTGCCACCACGCATTAAAAGCCTGTTTGCCGTAATCTTCATCGGCTTTTTGTTTCCAACCGTCAAAGCCTTCGTCCATTACCATCAAGCCCATTTCGTCGCACAAATCGTAAAAGAATGGTGGATAAGGATTATGTGCAGTACGGATGGCATTTACGCCCATCTCTTTTAGTAATCCAAGTTTCCAACGTAACAATGGTCTCGTCCATGCGCCGCCAACCGGCCCACCTTCCCAATGTTCGCACACGCCAAGTAACTTGGTTTGTTTACCGTTGAGCCAAAAACCGGTTTTGGTTTCCCACTTAATGGATCTAACGCCTACCGTGGTTGCGACTTCATCGAGCACTACATTTTTTCGAATAATTTTACAAATTGCTTGATACAAATATGGGCTTTCCGGGCACCAAAGTTTGGGGTGATTAATCGCAAATTCCGATACGATTTTGCAACTTTGTTCCTTGTCGAAATCAATTGGTTCTGTTTTGTTGGCAACAACTTTGCCGGTCGCATCGATTATTGATGTTTCGAGGCTTAAACTTGTGCCCTCTTGTTCTGATGTTTGAATTACGGTTTCAATGTGAATTTTTGCACTCTTTTCATCAATAACAGGTGTGGTAACGAATATTCCGTTTGGTTTAATCCGTGTTTTTTCTGTTACAATTAAATTTACCGGAGCATAGATCCCACATGGGTGATACCAGCGAGCGGAGGGTTCGAGCGAATTATCGACCCGGATGGCAAGCGTGTTGGTGCCGGTTTTCAGGTGTGGCGTTAAGTCGTAGCGGAACGAAATATAACCATACGGACGTTTGCCTAAATAATGTCCGTTTATCCACACTTCGCTGTTCATATACACGCCATCGAACTCAACCGAAACGTGTTTATTTTTCCAGTCGACCGGAATATTCAGTGTTTTACGATACCAGGCAATGCCCCCGCCAAAATAACCACCTTTATCGTATTGCGCTCCGTCTTTTGAGATGCCGGCCTGAAAGGACCAGTCGTGCGGAAGGGATACGTCGTTCCAATTGTCGCTATTGTACCCGGGCATTTGTGCTCCGGCAATGTCAGACATCATAAATTTCCAGTTATGGTTAAGGTCAATGGTGCTACGGGCCTTAACGGCTACCGAAAAAGATTGATTTGAAATTGCAAAGAAAATGAATACTCCAAATAGCAATTTGCTAATGTTAATGCGCTTATGCTTCATATTTGTTATTAATTATCTACCGTATTTTGCACTGTTTGGCTCATTCCATAATATTCAAATTGTAATATTGAAAATTAATTGATTGATGCCGCGTTGATTGTTTTTCAATGTTATGTTAAACTTTTATCTTGCATTGAATTTATAAAGATTATATTTCAGTATGAATTTTTGTAAATTGCTGTATGTGTGCTTGTTAAATTATGTCGAACATTCAATGTTCTAATGGTTTTTATAACTGACATTGAATTGTGTATTTGTTAATTGCCTTTATTTTAGATATAAATCCTATCGGTTCAACGCACTATCATCAACTTTTCAGTAAATTCTCTGTCACCTTGTTGAATCAAAACCAGATAGAGCCCCTGATTCAGGTTGCCAATCCATGTATTGGTTTCATGGGTTAGTTGTTTTACCATTCTTCCATCGACAGTTAATAGGGTGATTTTTGCATTTTCAAAGCCTTGTATTTTAAAATAATCGTTGGCGGGATTGGGATATATTTTTGATTTCGTGTTCACTGCTGTGTTTATCGCCATTGCAATGCCCCTGTTTTTCGGCCATTCGTTCCATGTTTTATAGGTTGAACCGTTGGGCGAAACTATACCGTTTGTGTTTATCAATACCGACTTTTCGACCCTTTTATAATCGGCATTGCTGTTGGCAATTACCAAATTAAATACAGCACCGCCCCAACCATTTTCTTCGACCAATAGTTCGCGGGTGGCATCAATCACCGTCGGTTTATTCGACATAAAACTGTTTAATCCATCGCCATTATCGCCCCAAAAAATGACATTGGCGTAGTTGGGATAAGCTGATTTATAGGTTTTTAAATAGTTCGATAAATCGCCAAGTCCTAACTGATCTTTTAAAAATGCCTTTATCTCCTCTTTACGCCCACTTTTTGTAACAATGCTAAATGCGTCGTTTAAATGGAGTACCGCATTGTTTGGCTGACTTTGCATGTATTTAAAGATGAACGAAAACATGGCACATTCGCCCTGCATCGCTCTAAAAAACTGCTCGCCGCCTTTGTCAATATCCACAAACCATTGTCCCATGCCGGCTCCGGGCCAAAAGAACGATTTTGTGCGCATCCAGCCATTTGTTTGAGCGTTTATTTGCTTTATGGTGTACAATGCCCGTTCGAGTGTTTCGGAAGAATAGTCGAGATTTGTTTCTATGGGACATATGCCTGCAATAATATCGTCGCATCCTGCTGCTTTTGCCAGATTTATATATTGAACCGCAAAATCGATGAAAATTGCAGCCTGCGTATTGTCTTTGTTGAACCACTGGCGTTTCCAAAGATATACTGCTGTACCCGGGCTATATGTTTTTATGGCTTTAATCAGGTTAATGGTGGCCGCATCGAAATCTTTTTGTTTCCAGTTATTGGGAATATCAGGATCGATGCGATCGGGCGAATTGTACCTCAAAACAACCGCATTGACTCCGTTTTTAGCTAATGTCTGTATTGCTTCCGTTTGGCTAAGTCCACCGTATTCATAATCGGGCGAAACAGCTAAATCACTTCCTACCGACTCTACATTGTCCGATTTCCATTTGGCACAAATTAGCGTGTCGGGATGGATTAGTTGTTGCCCCGATGCTTTACACAATACCATGGAAACTAAAATCGCGGTTATGAAGTTATTCATTTATGTTATAATTATTTGACTAAATAAAAATGCGAAACCCACTGTTGCTATGGCATCCGGGAAGTGGTTGCAACTCATTCGTTTCAAAATCATGATCCCCGACATAGTAACAGTTTTTTTATGCATCAATGGTGTATAATTTACATCGACACCATAATAGCCATAATTGCTCTTGTTCATTTCTACTGTTCAATTTTTGCCCGGATTCGTGTCTTGGATCTGTTATCTGTAATATCATCAACTAAAATTTACTTTAACAACCATTGACATCCATCAAATTCACCAAATCATTGATTTGGGCTCAATAGTAAAGCAAAGGAACATAAAAGTGTTCACTCATTTTAATGTCTTACATTCTGCTATCAAAATTAAAAGTTAATTATTTGAGGTATTGTGGATAATTAGTCAAAAGCCATAAAGATTAATTCGGACAAAAAACGGACAATAAACGGACAAAAAAACAATTCCATAAATTATTGATGGTATGGGCAAAAGTTTAAAACTAAAGGTCTTGTAAATAATAACCATTCAATGAAATAATAGATCGTTAGACTTTCGATGTTCGACAAAACTTAGCAAGCATTTAAAAAGTACTTTCTAAACTTTACATTATTATGTAATGTTCATTAATTCAATGCATTATAAAAGTATAACGGACAATTATGTGTTAAAATGTAAAATATTGATATGAATTTTGTTTTATCCTGACCAAATCGGCCAATTTGCTTTAATTTATTCTACTACAATCTTTTGGTTTATATAGGCCATACCCGATGTAATAGAAACGATGTACAACCCTCTGCCGTATTGTTTCAATGGCCAAATAACCTGTTTTATTGCCGTTTTGGTCGCAAATACCTTGCGTCCTGATGTATTGGTAATAGCAATGTTGAGTGTTTCGCAATGATTATTTTGTATGCAGATGCTTTGGTCGGCACTTACCCGCAATTTTACAGGTAATACATTTTTGCCGGGTGTAATTGGTGTATTGGCCGGGCGGGTGGTGTTGAACCACGTATGCCACGAATCTACGATATCGGTTCGTTCAATAAATTGGCTGTTATAGGCCGCATGCAAGATGGTTGCGCCTAAAGAATCGGGTATTCCGTCCTTAATAAATACGCCAAATGCAGCACCGCTCCAATTGAACCCTACAAACACATCGCGCAATGCCCTTATTACATACTGCCCCGGGCCGCCGTATGGATTTTTGCCAGCCACAAAGGCGTTGGCTCTCAGGCCGTCGCCAGCATCGCCTACAAAAACCATTGGCACGCCACATTCGGCCACTTCTTTAAAACTGCAATAGGTTTTAAAATGATCCTTCCACCCTTCAAGGGTTTTTTGTTCGGGCATACCTGCCTGAAAGTATTTGAAGTTGTAACCATAGTTTGCACACCGCGACTGCATGGCTTTTTTGAACCCGGTAATCTCTTCCGAAGCTTTAACACCCAAAAACTGTGAGCCATAGCCTTTGCCGTGTATTAATACGGTTCGGGTTTTAAAGGCATTGTCGGTTTTGCTGTTGAGTTTGTCCATCGCTTTGGGTATGGCAGTGTGGTAATCGACCCATAGTTGTTGCGACGATTGGCTGTCGTTAAGCGGGCGGTTTTCGTCGAAGGCACATCCGACCACCATGGTGTCGAAACCAATGCTTTTTATTGCGTTATAAGCAAAGGCAATTTGATTGGCCCAGCTCTCTTGCTGAGTCTCTTTTTCGAGATCCCATTTTCGTTCGTCGAGAATGATTTTGAATTTGCCTCCACCGTTCCCGACTAATTTGGTTACAAAATTTTTGAGTATATAGCTTCGGTTTTCGGCGACCATGGTGGTGCAAACCTGTACCACCAGCGTGTTGACGCGCATTTTTTCGAGTGCATCGACCATCTGTTTGCCCGAAATGCCAAAGGACATATCTTCGAAATAGGGGATGCCCCTGTCTTCCATGCCGGTTTTAAAAATTACGCCAACAATATTTTGCGGGTTAATTTGCGCTTGCAATCCGCCGGTACACCATAACCACAGTACGATAATTTGTATTGTCTTCATTTGTAAAACTATTTGGTTCATTAAACGCAAAAAGCAAAAAAAAGTCCCGCAGTTAAATCCCATCGGCCGGCCTTTTAGTCATGTGGTTCAACCGAAAACAAAAGACCCGGGCCATGGCTCTTATTCTAATTTTACACCCATTTCCTCAAATTGCGCTGCGGCATTCAGGAAATGAGCCGTAATCCAAAACACAGTCCACGACTCGAAATAGTTGCCGCGTACATCATCGAGCGTATTCACTTTTCCCCGGCCATGCTGCAAATAGTTGGTTTGCTGCACCTGTTCGCCCTGACTGCCAAACGGATCGATGATTTGACCGCAAGAACGATACATAAGCAAAGCCAAATCCCTATAACGGGCATTATTGATGTAATTTCCTAATTTGTAAACCGATGGTGCAGTAAGCACACCAAATACATCGAGGTGGTGGTTTTGAACCGAAACCGAGGTCCATCCGCGTGTTTTAAAGTCGTGACTTGCCATTCGACCGGCCGGCATAGCAACATCCCATACCACGGTGTAGGTGAGCATTACATCGCAAGCATGTTTTGCCCAAGTGAGAAAGGTGTTGTTTTTGGTGTATTCATACGCCGCTAAAAAACCCTGAAAAGCCGCCCATGCGCCCTCTTTATCCTCGGCACGCGCATCAAGCGTTCCACCCCAATAGGGTTCAATCATACCAATATGGCGGTTACCGTAATACTCAGTTGCTTTTAAAGCTGCCTGTTCGTAAGTTTTGTTTTTGAATAGTTTGGCTGCTTTAAATAGCGGCGCAATCAAATAGGCTTCGTTGGTCGAAACAGGTTTCCAGCCGTTGTCGAGCATTCGTTTTGCATGAAAATCGCACGCTTTCTTCAGAAAAACTTCCCACTTGGAAGTATTGAGTTTTTTGTTGGTTCGCCCTACCGAAATGGCACTTGCAAAGCTATTCATGCCACTGCCTTGTGCCAGTAAATCGGCGCGCGACCATTGATTATCATTGTAATTGTAAACTACGGCAAATCCGTTTTCGTTGAAAGGGGCTGTGGTTAAAAAATCGAGCGATTGTTGCGCTTTGGCAATGAGTTCGCGATCATTCAGGTATTTTTCGAGTATGGGCAGGGCATAACCAACCACATCGGCTTGGCCAACCCAGCCAATGCCAAATTCTTTGCGACTCTGGTCGGTAGGAAATGTCGAAAACCCGGCTGCTTGGTCAGTCTGTACAAAACGGCTTGTAGCCAAACGGTATTTATCCTGAATAATGTCTTTTATTGAAGGCATATTTTCTGAAACGCCCGGTTTAAAAATGTCGATAGATGCTGTGAGAGCCGATTCAAAACCCGAACCTCCGGCTTTTACAGGATAAGCTTGCAGATAAAAGGTTTTTTCGATAATTCCATCAGGTTCAACGTTTAACCATGCTTCGTTGTAGGGGTAGTATTTTGCCTGATTGGCTTTTACTACGCTTCGATGGCCATTCATGGCACATGGCCCCGAAAGCAATACAATCTCATCGGCATTGGGGTGCGCCACAATACCCATCGACCACCACTGATCGGTTTTTTTTGCAAACGGAGCGAGCGATGGCAAGCTATGTACCGCTGCACCCAGAATTTGGTTGTTGGTGTTCCACTCGAGCGACACAAACGGCATTGGGAAGCGGTGTTCTTCCACAATCAATTCGTCGCCATCGTTGCCTTTGAAAATGGGTACCAAACCGAACGCTGTTTTAGCTCCCGCCGGATTACCATTGTATAACACACCAGGCATAATCACTTGTGGATTGTTGCTGTTGCTAACAATCCAGCGTGCCGATAAGGTGGTTTTGGTGGTTGTTTGTGCTCCTTTCCACTCGAAACGGCGAATTACTTTTACCACATCGCCTTGTTGACGATAAGCATCGCGAAGCAGCCATGTTCCTTCCTTTGTTTTTATTGAACCATAGGCTATGGTCCATGGTCCAACTGTTTCAATTCGTTCGGGATTGGCATGTTGCCAACTGTCGGGCCAATTGGTTCCCCAATCGGTGGCAATGCTCCACAAACCCTCGGCAGGGCTTTCGATACGTGCATTCCCGACGGTTAACGAAGTTCCCTTTTGGGTTACTTGCAAGTTGTTTGCAAATAGCGGGTTCAAACCAAATAACAGAAAGAGTAACGGAAATATTTTATTCATCATTATTGCTTTTTTTGCCCATATTGGGTCTGTTTTCGTATAAATAATATGGTGTATTATAAACAGTCTCCTTATCGCCCTGTGCTTTCATCCATACCTTAACCATCTGGCGCATTTTATCAATTTCCTGTGCTAAACCGAGATTATTTATCAAATTATTTTGTTCCGTGGGATCGGCAATAATGTCGTAAAACTCTTCGGCGGGCCGTTGATAGTAACGCGCAATAATTTGTTTTGCTTTTTCGTTGGTTTCTGCTGCGCTGTCCCACGAATCCCAGTAAGCCCCGGCATTTGGTCTCCTTTGAATATCGGAATGGTTCGAATGGTAAAACTCCGGATGCAAATTTAGAATGTATTTGTATTTTTCGGAACGCACACTTCGAATGGGATAAATGTTCATATTGCCGTCGCCCGAATGGGTCGTGAAAATATACTGCCGAAACGGTTTATTCTTGTTGTACAGTACCTTAGCAAACGATTTGCCATCGAGGTCGCCGGGCAGGGTTGAACCGGTAATGTCTAACAGTGTAGGGAAAATATCGGTCCATTGTACCATGGCGTTGGTGCGGCAATTGGCTTCAATATGTTTTGGCCAGACCATTACCAGCGGCACTCTTATTCCTGCATCGTAAAGATTCCATTTGCCAAAAGGCCATTGTGCGCCATGGTCGGCCGAATAAATAAAGATGAAATTATCGCCAAATCGGGCTTTGGCCATATCGAAAACCTGACCCATTTCATCGTCTAATCCGGTAATATCGGTATAATACATGGTCCGGTGAACCCGTGTTTCGTAAGTATCTATAAAATATGAAGGCAACGTAACGTCCTTGGGCAGGTAAGTGGGGTTATTGGTCCATGGCACATGTGGCCGGTGGTCACCAACACAGAGGCATAGCGGTTTGGTACTTTGGGTTCGGCCAAAATACATTTTAACACTATCGGCCAAATTAACTCTTGGGGCCGAGTATGCATCGAAACCTAATGTGAAATTCATTTTATCGTGTGCCACTTTGCCATAACCTATGACTTCATAGCCGTTTTGCTGCAATAGTCGGGGTAGAACCGTTATTTCGGGATTTGGATACGTATGGTTGGCTTCGGCACCGTTACGTGCAGGCATTTTGCCGGTAAGCAGTGCAGCCCTGCTTGGGGCACAAGCAGGCGAGGCGATAAATGCCCGGTCGAAAGTCATTCCAAGCTTTGCAATACGATCTAAATTTGGGGTTCTTATATCGGTTGAACCATAGATCGAAGCATCGAGCATGCCATGATCGTCGCCAATGTAAAAAACGATATTGGGTTTAGTTTGGGCATTTAATATCGTTACACCTACTATTGCTGTACCGGTAGTTAAAAGTTTTGTGCCAAAATTCATTCTCTTGTGTGTTTTAATTTTATGGGGTAAATTTATTGAACATCGGGGAGTATTGGCAATAATATTTCGGCAAAATGCCGTACTATCGTTCAAATCGTTGGTTGTTTTGTACAATATGATAATTAACCATGGTTTTCTGATATTTTAGGTGTAATAAGTACAATAAAATTAACTAAGTCAAATCATTCTGTATTATATTTGGTGGTGTTATAAAAACAATTTATTGTAAATAAGTTGGTTCATTGGAATTTAATCGATTCAAATTATAATAATGAAAAATCTCAACTCAATTTTCCGCCAAATTTTTATCATTGTATTGGTTTGTTTATTGTTTAGCGCAAACATGGTTTATGCTCAAGACAATACCTTATTTTATTGGGTATCGGACAAAACCGGCGATACCGACGACTTTCTGGCAAAATATGCACCTGCAAACTGGAGCGATTGTCCGCATTTTATTTCGCGTGTCGATGGTATGAGTCTTCAACGGGGGGCCGCCGTGGCTATCGGGAATGCCGCACGTTCAAATTCTGTTAATTTTCAGGGGTTTAAAACCTTTAATGGCGATACAGGCCGCATTGTAGGGGCCATGAATAGTGGATTGATGAATAAAAGCTACGAATTTGCCACCCGCGATGAGTGGAAAAAGAGCTGGAGTGCCGACGTGGCGTGTATTGGAAGCTTTAAAGCCGCCGGTGTAAAAAAAGTCGTGATGTTTATGCAAAGTCCGCTTTCAAAGGGTTCGTCAGCCGATTTTAATCCCGCAACCGGTGGTGCTACTTTGGCACAACGCATTGCCGATTGTGTGGAATATGCCGATTTTGTTGAATCGACAAAACCCGATGGCGTTAAGGTAACTTACGGGCTTATCGATGCATTTCCTTCTAAAACGCTGTTTACCGCCGACGTTTACCACAAGGCTTATGTCGATTTGGTCAAAGCTTTTGTGGCTAAAGGTTATGTTTTCGAAGAGTTACAGATTGACATGAAAACGCAAACTGTAAAAAACAGTGCCAATGCGCTTTTAGCAGCCTGCAAACGGGCGTATACCGAAATTCTGGCTCAAACCGGACAAAAAGTGCGCATGACATGGTACACCTGGAATGGTGGTGTGGCAACCGATCTGGAAGCCAATAATTTATTGCGAACCGCTTTGCAAAATATTGCAAATCATCCGGATAGGGCGTATTTGACGGGACTTTTGCTCGATGGCAATAATGAGGACCGTAATGGCATCAGCGATATTATTCCGGCTTCACAAAGCGACAAATACACCCTTACGGCCCGTGTGAACGAATCGTTCAGTATTCTCGAAAAACTTGGCGTATTGAATCCTACGCAAAAAGGCGACCCGATTCTTGGTTCAAACAATGGCGGAAATGTGGTGATAGTGGCAAAACCAAAGCCTTCGAATTTGGCGACCAAAGTGGTAAGCAGTAACGAACTTGCACTCACGTGGGTCGACAATATTGCAAGTGAAACCGGTTATGTCATTGAACGAACCTCCGAAAAGCAAGCCGATTGGGAGCTTCTGGCAAATACCGATGCCAATGTATCGAAGTACAACGATAAAACGGTCGAACCGTTTGTGCTTTATTCGTACAGGTTAAGAGCCAAATACGTTGGCGATACTTTATCCGATCCTACCGATCCGGTTTATGGCCGAACCCCTGCTGTAAATCCTGCGCCGTTGGTTCAACCATGGCAAAGGGCCGATTTTGGTGTCACCAATGCTGCAATGGCCGGTTCATCGACGCTAATAGCCGATACGTTCCGTATTAATGCCGGCGACGGCGATTTTTGGAATACGGCCGATGTGGGACATTATGTATACCAATCGATGAAGGGCGATGGTTCGATTGTAGCTAAATTAGTCGATTTCGATGATGTGCAATCGTTTTCGATGGCTGGTGTTATGATGCGCGAATCGATTACCGATGGGTCTAAATTCGCGGCAATGTTGCTAATGTCCACCGATGGACCAATTATGCGCGACCGGGTGTTAACCGGAGGTGCTGTAAATCAGAAAGTTTATCTTAAAACTGGCGAACATGCACCATATTACGTAAAACTGACTCGCTCGGGCGATTTGTTCGAAGGTTTTATAAGTCCCGATGGTTCAACCTGGAAGCTTATTCGTAGTATCACAATTCCAATGTCTGCCGATATTTTTGTCGGGTTGATTGCCAGTTCGCATACCATACTTTCCAATGGTATTTACGCTTTTGCCAACGTACAAATTAACCTGGCTAACGGTGTAAAGTCGGCTAAATATTTAAATGGGGTTTCGGTTTTACATCAATATTCAAAACAGTCTGTTTTAGTGTCGAACCAAACAGGCCATCTGCTTCGCATTTCAGTTTGCAATCTGAGGGGGCAAACAGTACTTCGTGCCAGTGCATCAGGGGGTTCGGCCGGGTTTAGCACTTCGGCTCTGGGCAAAGGTGTTTACCTTGTGAATGTAACCGATGGGGTATTAACTGCGACGTATAAAATTGTACTGTAATCCGCAATCGTACTTCATAAAAGCGGGCAGGTGAGTTCATTCTTACCTGCCCGTATTTTTTGTATGAACCGCTACTGATTGTTTTTTCGGGTTTATTGACAGATAAGTTTTAAGTGGTGTTCGGATTGTTGCCTAATTTTACAGCAAAGTTATATTATGATGATAAAGTTTTTT
>QKHT01000170.1 GCA_003249935.1 Bacteroidota bacterium | reverse complement strand
AAAAAAAAGGTGTATCACCATGGGGTAATACACCTTTTTTTATGTTATCGTCAGATTACTTCCTAGCCGAACTTTCGCCCTTTGCCGAGTGAAACGTTTTACGCCAGGTTTTAAATCTGAGGATGCTCTGGTAGTCCGGCGTGTTGTAGGTATGAGTTAAACCCCAACGCAAAATTTCGGTTGGTTCTTTTTCATTATCTGCACTACGGTTCAAGCCAATTGCATGTGGTGCGCCGGGAATTACCGACATTATTTCGAAGTTAATACCGTCGGGCGACCATTGAATGGTGTTTTTTTCAACGCCATCGGTGGTAATTAACGAAGCAATGCCGCCTTTGTATGGCCAAACGCATATTTCGTGACCACTGTTGCTTATCGGGTTGTATTCCGACTTAATGTATGGCCCTTCGGGTTTGTCGGCAATGGCAAGTCCATGTTTAATTTCGCGACCACCCCAGGTTATCTCTTCGCCCATCCGTTCGCCTTTGTAGTACAGGTAGAATTTACCTTTAAACGGAATAACGCATGGATCGTGTGTTTTATGGCTGTCGAAATCGCCTTTTGATTTTACTTTAAAACGGTTGTCTTCGGTACCTTCCCATTCCCCGTTTTGCGATGGCGACAAAATTGGCGCTTCGCTTTTGTGCCATGGGCCATGGGGCGAATCGGCCCACGCAAGTGCCACACATTCTATTACCCGTACGGTATAAGGCGATTTTACCGTCTGATAGGTGAGGTAATATTTACCACCCCAGGTAAATGCTTCGGGTGTAAACACCGAACGGTCGTCGTAAGCACCTTTCTGTCCACGTTCTACCGCTTTTCCCATCTCTTTCCAGGTTATGCCATCTTCGGAAGTTGCATACCAAATATCGCATCTATCCCATGGAAATACTTTATCTTTTTCCATATCTCCGGCAAAACCCTGTGTGGGACCATAACTTTTCGAATACCAAACATAATAGAGTCCGTCTATCTTCAATATCGAGCTCGGATCGCGACGAACCACACCTTCTTCGTAGGCCAGGTCGCCTTTCAGCGGTTCAACCTCATATTCAATAAACCACGAGTTGTCTCTTTCGGGCCAGGCCATGGCGCGTTTCATTGCTGCACTCAACTTATTGCCTTTAGGAACACCAAATGCAAGTGCCTTGGCTTCGTCTGTTTTCTCCTCTTTTTTTACTTCAGACTTTGGCGCGCAGCCAACAGCCAATATGGCAACCATTGCCGAATAAATCAAAAATTGTTTTTTCATTGTATAACGATGAATTTTTTTGTTAGAATTTATAATTAGAAACTATTGCCAACGGCAATAATCAATACCCCGGCAATCATGGCTGCCAAACCGATATACAAAGCGGTTTTTGCTTTAGATGAAGCATTTGCCCATTCCTTGGTTATCAATCCGCTAATAATAGCCACCGCAACGCACACAGTATTGAATATGGCATAACCCACGGTGTTTCCGGCGGTTCCCAACTTAAAGGCTGCGAAAGCAAATGCAGCCGAAGCTGTAAAATTGAGAATCGCCATGACCGAAGTTAACGAAACGTTTTTGCCCAGAGCCGGTGTGTTAAATTTGCCCCATAAACCTTTGCTGCTGAGTTGAACAAGAAAATAAGGCACAACAAAAATTGCACCCGAAACGTAGATTATAAACATAACCACCACGGCTGTAACCCATTCGGCATTGCCGGCTACCTGGCATGCTTCGTGGATAATCGGGCGTCCAACAGCATTGGCATAGCTGAAGCCGGTAGCCAATAAACCACCAAATACCGCTATTAAAATCCCTGTTCCCATCGAGCCTTTTTGTTGTGCAAGACCCTCATCTTTTTGTCGCTGAATGCCTGCTTTTCCATTTGCAATTACACCCACCAGCACAATAGCAATACCCACTAAAATGGTAATAAATACATTCGAAGCCGGAAGTCCTGCCACCAAAAACGGAAGAAGTGAACCTACGAGAATAACCGTGCCGATAAATATCGAAAATCCGAGTGAAAGGCCGATATGGTTTATGGCTTTACCCCACATCATAACCCCAACACCCCAAAGTATACTTGCTATGGCCATTTTAAGCAAAATGTCGCCCGGAATAGCCGACAAAACGCCCGAAAATCCTTTCACTAAAGCAAATCCTGCAATAAGCGGAACAATGATGAGATTGATAAAAAACATCATTCCCCATGTATTTTCGAAAGAAAAATCTTTCGTGAACTTTTCGGGGAGTGCGTATAAACCCAACATAACCCCGGCTATTACAGCCCATATTATTCCTGTAATCATCGTTTGGTATTTTTAGAAATTAAATTTAAAAATTGTCTTACTTTTAAACGGTTGGTCGGGCGTGGTAATTATGTGTTCAGCCCCTTTCAAATTTGGTCCGTTAGGATAGCGGTGAGTTTCGCAACAAAATGCCCTGTGTTTACCGTATTGTTCCCCCGATTCGCGACACAATTTCTCTGAAGTGTATTTTGAGGTATACAGCAGCATGCCGTGCTCGGTGGTAAGTACCTCCAGTTTTCGGTTCGATACCGTATCGGTAATTTCAGCCACAAGTCGCGGTTCATCCGATAGCCCATCAAATACATAGTAGTGCTCAAAACTTCCGCCATTCTCTGTTTGTACATCCCCAATTACCTTTTCCGATGTCAGATCGAGGCATTGGCCCTTCACATCCCTGAGTTTGTCGGCCAAATCGCCGCTTTCGTTCAATGGTAATACTTTGGTTGCGTTTATTTTTACGCGGTAGTTTTCAACGTTGTTTTTGAACCCCGACAAATTGAAATAAGAGTGGTTGGTCATGGCCAAAGGCGTAGGCGCATCGGTTGTCGCCTTGTAATCGATGACAAACTCATTTGCTTCCGTTAAACCCATGGTTACTTTTGCGTCCACTTTTCCGGGGAATCCCTGGTCGCCATCTTCCGATGTCAACGAAAAGCGAATGGCCTGATCACCATTTTCAAGTGTCACAATTTCGCTGTCCCAAATTCTTTTGTCGAACCCTTTAGTGCCGCCATGAAGGTTGTCGTCGCCCGCATTTTTGGTTACCTGCACCATTTTTCCGTTCAGATTAAACGATGCACTGTTAATCATGGAGCAATATCGGCCTATGGTTGAACCGAAATAGGGCGCATTGGCAATATATTCATCCGAAAAATAACCTTCGAGGGTGTTGAAGCCACAAACGATATTGCTTTTAGAACCATCTTTTTCCGGAACTAAAATAGAGGTCACCGTGGCACCATATGTTGCCACGTGAACCTCTAATCCGTTGTTGTTTTTTAATTTATAAATGTAAATATCGCAATTGCCGATATTTCCGAATGGGATTTTTTCGATATTCATAATTATCTATTTCTTGTATTGATTTAACATGTCCCAGTTGAATTCAACGCCTACGCCGGGTTTGTCGGGAGCGATAGCCATTTTGTTTTCAACAACCAATGGCCGATGCGTATACCTGTCGATTGGAAAGCTATGTACTTCAATCCATCCGGCATGTGGCTGCGACGACACCAGACTTACGTGCAACTCCTGCATGCCGTGAGAACATACCGGAATGTTATATTTTTGCGACATTTTAGCTGCTTTCAGCCATCCGGTAACCCCGCCGCAATTGGATGCATCGGGTTGTACAAAACTAAGTTCGGCTTGCTCGAAAGCGTATTCAAATTCGTGGATGGTATGGAGGTTTTCGCCCATGGCCAATGGCATGCCGGTAGCTTTGGCAATTTCTGCATACCCTTTGTAATTGTCCGGTATAGTAGGCTCTTCGAACCATACAATATTGTAAGGTTTAATACGGTTGGCCATCGCAATGGCTTCTTCAACCGTCATCGAATAGTTTGCATCCACCATAAATGTAATATTCGGGCCGATTAATTCACGCACGGCTTTTATCCGTTCCACATCCTCGTCGGGGTTGGCACGTCCTATTTTAATTTTTACGCCATCAAAACCGGCATCGAGATACCCCTGAATATTTTTAAGCAATTTTTCGAGTGGAAAAAGCAGGTCGATACCGCCGCAATATGCCTTACATTTGTTGGATGCGCCGCCGGCCATTTGCCACAAAGGTTTGTTTGCCTTTTTGCAACGAATATCCCACAATGCAATGTCGATGGCCGAAATGGCAAATGACGCAATACCCCCGCGACCAACGTAGTGGATATGCCATTCCATAAAATCGTAAAGTGTTTCAATATCGTCGCCATCCTTGCCTAATAAGACCGGTGCCAAATCGTGTTCAATCATGGCCTTAATGGCATAACCTCCTTTTCCGCCGGTATAGGTATATCCGGTACCACTTGTTCCATCCTCGAGTTCGATAGTGGTGGTAATAAGTTCAAAAAAGAAGTGATCGCCGTGCTTTGCATCCGAAAGTACCTCATCCAGAGGCACATGGAATAATTGGGTTGTTATTTTCTTTATTGCGTCCATACTTTATTTTGGGTTATATCTTAAATAATATGTTTTCTTTTCCAAATATTGCTCAAAGCCGTATTTGCCGTCTTCACCGCCCGATCCGCTGAGTTTGTATCCATTGTGAAAGCCTTGATGCAGCTCGCCATGTTCGCGATTGATGTAAATTTCACCAAAATCAAGATCGGTATTCAGTTTCATGATTCTGTTCATGTCGTTGGTAAAAACCATCGCTGCCAGGCCGTATTCGCAATCGTTGGCATAACCAATTACCTCGTCGTACGATTTAAACTTCAGTACCGGTAAAATAGGGCCAAACGACTCTTCGTGTACAATGGTCATCTCTTGAGTAACATTGGTAAGAATGGTGGGTTCGAACCAGTTCCCTTTTTCAAATCCTTTGCCCTCTTTTACCTTGCCTCCGTATGCCAATGTTGCACCTTCTTTCACACTTACCTCTACCAATTGAATCATGTGTTTGAGTTCGTTCTTGTTTATTTTCGGTCCCATATCCGATGTCGGATCAAACGGGTCGCCTACTTTTAAAGCGCGCACTTTGGTCATAAATTTTTCCATGAACCGATCGTAAATCGATTCCTGCACATACATCCGTTCGTTACATGTGCAAACTTGTCCGCAATTATCGAACCGTGAGCTCAATGCTGCATCCACGGCACTGTCGATATCGGCATCTTCGAATACAATAAACGGTGCTTTTCCGCCAAGTTCGAGTTGAACATGGGCCATGTTTTTAGCCGCCGAGCGAAATATTTGCTGACCCACAGGCGTGCTGCCGGTCATGGTAATCATTTTTGTAATCGGGTTTTCCACGAGGGCTGTGCCCATCACACGGCCCGGACCGGTAACAATGTTAATTACCCCATCGGGAATGCCGGCCTGTTTGGCCAATTCTCCCAGCATCAACGTGGAAACAGGTGTTTCTGTTGTGGGTTTAACAACAATCGAATTTCCCGCAATCAAAGCAGGACCAATTTTTCGACCGGCCAAAGCCAACGGAAAATTCCATGCCGTAATGGCCACCACAACACCGCGCGGTATTTTTTGGATGTGAATTTGTTCGTTTGGATGATCCGAAGGCAAAATGTCGCCTTCGATTCGCCGCGCCCATTCACATGCATATTTCAGGAACGAACAACAAGCATCGACTTCAAAGAGTGCTACTTTATATAATTTTCCCTGTTCTTTAGTTAATATTTCGGCTAATTCTAAACGCTTTTTTTTAATCTCATCTACAAATGCATAAACATATTCAGCTCGTTTTCCGGCGGTAAAGTTGCGCCATGTCTTTTGTGCGCGTTCGGCACATTCGAGAGCCGCATTGGCATCATTTTCATCGCCATCGGCAACCAATGCGACCACTGAGTCATCGGACGGGTTGTATACTTCGGTGTATAAGCCATTCGAAGGTGCTACCCACTGTCCGTTAATATATTGATCGAACTTTAACATGATTGATTTTTTTTAAAAGTGATTACTCAAATGTTTAATGGAATCAGATAAACTAACTCCACAATTTTGGTAGACCAGAAATTTCCCCCATAGTTTTACAAAACGAAAAAAGGAGTGTGCAAATATGAACCTGCAACACTTCCTTTAATCATTTGTCCTTTAATTTACCTATTCCCAATTTACGCTTTGTAAAGCGATTTTTTATTGTTTTGCAAAACTATTCCTGGCAGTTAAGCATGAATTTCATTCCTGCAGGATTGCTGTCGAGCTCTTCGAAAAGTGATTGTATGTCGCTCAATGGTTTTACTGCTGTAATTAGCTTTTCGAGTGGAAGCGTATTACTGTTTGTAAGTGATATGGCTGCTTCGTAGTCTTCTTTCTCGTAAACGCGTGCACCAATAAACGACAACTCTCTCCAGAAAAATTTGTGGAGATTAATTGGTTTTGGTTGTCCATGAATCGCAACGCCCACAATACGGCCACGTAATCCTGCAATTTCGGTCATAATGTCGAGTGATGCCTGTACACCTGCTACTTCAAATACTACATCGGCCAATGCGCCTTTGGTGGCTTCGGTAATATACGCCAAAAGGTCAGTTTCGATTGGATTTACCACTTCGAATCCCATTTCCTGAGCCATTTTAATACGAATTGGGTTCACTTCAGAAATAATGACCCGTGCACCGGTAGTTTTAGCAACCATCGCTACTAACAAACCAATAGGTCCGCCGCCTAATACTGCCGCCACTTCACCCGCTTTCAGGTCGCTTCTGCGTACATCATGACAAGCTACCGCAAGTGGTTCAATCAAAGCTGCTACTTTGAGGTCGATCGTGTCAGGCAGTTTATGGATAATAAATGAGGGTACATTCCAATATTGTTGCATTGCACCTTCGCTATCGATACCCACAAATTTTAATTTTTTTGCAATATGGCTGAACCCTTTGTCCGATTCATCTTCGAGACGATTGTCTAATGGTCGAACCACAATTTTATCGCCAATTTTAAATCCGGTGACATCCTTGCCTAGTGCATCTACTACTCCCGACATTTCGTGTCCGATAACCTGTGGAATTGATACGCGCTGGTCCATCATGCCATGAAATATGTGAGCATCGGTTCCGCAAATGCCACAAAAAGCGACTTTAATTCTTACTTCGTCGTTGCCAAGTTCTTTGGTTGGTACTTCTTTAACCGTAAAGGTTCTGTTCCCTTCGTAAAAGGCTGCTTTCATTACTTTTTTATTATTTGGTTCTATATTACTTTGTTAACTATCTTATATTCAAGATTATTTTTGCTTTTTAAATGGCTCTTTTGTAATTATATTTCTACTGTTTTAATTAAACGAAGGTATCAATATTTTAAGGTTTATATACTGGGTAGTTGTTGTCAATATAGGGTGGTATTTGATAAGTAGCCTGTATCTGCTTTACAATTCATGTTTGGTAAAACATACATATACAGTTTGTTGTGTAGTTAGATTGTAAAACTGAACACAATTGTTCAGGTCCAATGTTTAGGCTGTTGGATTTCGGGATTGTTTTTATCCATAAACCGCATTTTTTGTCCCCTTCTGCCTGTCTCAGGCCCTGAATCCAAGTTGCAATTGCAACTTTTACCGGGGAGCTAAAAGGAAATATTTTTTTCGTGATTTTTATTTTGTGGTGTGGTTAATGTGTCGAAAATTGTGGCCGTGCGAACGGTGGTGTGGCTTTGCCCGCGTGAGGGATTGCAGCGGAAACCCCGCAGGGCCGGGTGAGTGGTTGGCTGAGATAGGTGTGAGTTTGCTTACGGTCCGAGGAGTTGAAGCGGAAAGCCCGACCCCGGCTGTGTGATTTCTGAGGATAAGGGGTGTTTTTTTCGGGGGCACGCCCAAAACCTGGGCATAAAAAAACCGCTGCAAGGGTTAGTTGCAGCGGTTTGGTATTTCGCGTGTGCGTTTTGTGTTACTTTACTTCTTCAAAGTCGACATCGGTTACTTCGTCGCTCGGGTTTTTGCCGCCTTGTGGTTGTGTATCCTGAGCACCACCAGCTTGCGGGCCACCTTGTGCCTGACTGGCGTTGTACATTTCGGCCGATGCTGCCTGGAACACGGTGTTGAGTTCGGTCATTGCAGCATCAATGGCATCAATATCCTGCGCTTTGTGGGCATCTTTCAATTTTGTTAAAGCAGCGTCGATAGGCTGTTTTTTGTCTGCCGGAATCTTATCGCCAAACTCTTTGAGTTGTTTTTCGGTTTGGAAAATCAGCGAGTCGGCCCCATTGAGCTTATCGATACGTTCTTTTTCTTTTTTATCAGAGTCGGCATTGCGTGCCGCTTCGTCCTTCATGCGTTTAATTTCGTCGTCGCTTAGGCCCGATGAAGCCTCAATACGAATACTTTGTTCTTTACCTGTCGCTTTATCTTTTGCCGATACTTTAAGAATACCGTTAGCATCGATATCGAAGGTTACCTCAATTTGTGGCACACCGCGTGGTGCTGGTGGAATACCGTCGAGGTGGAAGCGGCCAATGGTTTTGTTGTCGCGAGCCATTGGGCGTTCGCCTTGCAAAACATGTATTTCAACCGATGGCTGATTGTCTGAAGCCGTTGTAAACGTTTCGGATTTGCGCGACGGAATGGTGGTGTTACTTTCGATTAAGCGGGTCATTACGCTACCCATGGTTTCGATACCAAGTGAAAGCGGCGTAACATCCAGTAGCAATACGTCTTTAACTTCGCCGGTAAGTACGCCACCCTGAATTGCTGCGCCTACAGCCACAACTTCATCGGGGTTTACCCCTTTCGAAGGTGTTTTACCAAAAAACGATTCAACTTTGGCCTGAATTGCAGGGATACGGGTTGAACCACCCACAAGAATAACTTCGTCGATATCGGAAACCGATACGCCGGCATTTTGTAATGCTCTGCGACATGGTTCGATGGTTGCATTGATTAATTTATCGGCCAATTGTTCGAATTTCGAACGCGACAAGGTACGCACCAAGTGTTTTGGAATACCGTTTACCGGCATAATGTATGGCAGGTTAATTTCGGTAGACGTTGAACTGGAGAGTTCAATTTTGGCTTTTTCTGCAGCTTCTTTCAAACGTTGCAAGGCCATTGGGTCTTTGCGAAGGTCAATATTTTCGTCCGAAATAAATTCCTGAGCCAACCAGTCGATAATAACATGGTCGAAGTCGTCGCCGCCAAGGTGCGTATCACCGTCGGTCGATTTTACTTCGAAAACGCCATCGCCAAGCTCGAGTACCGAAATATCGAAAGTACCCCCACCAAGATCGAAAACCGCAATTTTCATATCTTTGTCGCGTTTGTCCAAGCCGTATGCCAACGAAGCGGCTGTTGGTTCATTAATAATACGACGAACATTTAACCCTGCAATTTCGCCGGCTTCTTTAGTGGCCTGACGTTGTGCATCGTTAAAATAGGCCGGAACGGTAATTACTGCGTCAGTAACTTCCTGGCCAAGATAATCTTCGGCCGTTTTTTTCATCTTTTGAAGAATGATAGCCGATATTTCCTGCGGTGTATATAATCTGCCGTCGATATCTACACGCGGTGTGTTGTTGTCGCCTTTAAGAACTTTATAAGGCATACGCTCAATTTCCTTCGTTACGCGATCGAACGATTCGCCCATGAAGCGTTTAATCGACGATACGGTTTTTTCGGGGTTTGTAATAGCCTGACGTTTAGCCGGATCGCCAACTTTACGTTCGCCGTTATTTACAAAACCTACAATCGAAGGCGTTGTACGTTTACCTTCGCTGTTTGGAATTACCACTGGCTCGTTGCCTTCCATTACCGAAACGCAAGAGTTTGTAGTTCCAAGGTCAATACCAATTATTTTTCCCATTATCTTAATATGTTATCGTTAATAATCTATTTATTTACGGCTTCAAATAGTCAAATGATGTGCCAAATGGTTGCGCTGCTTTTGTTGGGTCTTATTGTCAGTTAAGCCGGATTAAGGTAGGGATTAATGTCAGTATGACTGACAAATTGACTGCGAATTTTTGTTTTTTTGTTGAACCGCATCGGTTGTGTTCTGTTCGTTTAATGATTCTTAATTGTTGTTTCGCAGTATTGAAGTGTCAATGTATTACATTTGCATCATCAAATAACAAAAGTATTTCACATGTTCGTAAAGAATAATCGTTGTGTTTCGAAGGGGTTAAATGGTTTGTTTACAGATATTTCATTTGTTTTGGTATATCGTCTCTTCTTAATTTATGTTACTTTTTTTGTTCTTCGTATCATTTTTTTTGCTGCAAATAAGAGTCTTTTTCCAGAGGTTACTGTGATGGAATTAATACAATATGCCGGTTCGGCCCTGCTATTTGATACTTCGGCAATTATCTATCTTAACCTGCTTTATATTCTATTTTTTGCGTTTCCCAATCCCTTGGTGTTTAAGCGTTGGTATGCACAGTTTCTTAAATGGTTATTTCTTACGCTTAACGGTATAGGTATTGTGGCCAATATCGGCGATATATTTTATTTTCCGTTTACCTTAAAACGCACCACGGCTATGGTTTTCGGGCAGTTTAAGGACGAAAGCAATATGGTTGGACTCGTTTCCAGGTTTTTGGTCGATTTTTGGCCGGGAACGCTCCTTTTTGTGTTAATAATGATTGGGTTATATATTTTGTACGATCAGTTGGAGGTAAAACGTGGGAGTATGAAACCGCTTGGTTTTTATTCGTACCGCTTGGTTTCGTTGGCCGTAATGCTCGGGTTATGTATTGCCGGTATGCGCGGTGGATTTTTGCACAGTATAAGGCCAATTACTGTAAGCAATGCGACACAGTATGTAAAGTCGCCCGAAGAGGCACCCATCGTTCTTAATACGCCGTTTTGTATTATCCGAACCATCGATAAAAAAGGGCTCGAACCCAAAAAATATTACAACTCGGAGGCCGAACTTCAAAGGGTATTTAATCCTGTACATCAGCCCGATTCCACGGTTCAGCCTAAAAAACTAAATGTGGTCATTATTATACTCGAAAGCTGGTCGCGCGAATTTGTTGGCGTACTTAACCGGAATGTATGCGGACAAGAAATAAAAGGATATACACCATTTATGGATTCGCTTTTGCAGCAGAGTTATACGTTTAAATATGCATTTGCCAACGGTCGGAAATCGATCGATGCCATGCCATCGATATTAGCCTCTGTTCCATCGATGGATGAACCTTATGTACTTACACCATACTCTACTAATAAAATCGATGGGTTGGGTTCCATTTTGAGCCGGCATGGTTACAACACCGCATTTTACCATGGCGCACAAAACAGTTCGATGGGGTTTCAGGCTTTTTCGAAGGTAGCCGGCATTTCGAATTATTTTGGTCGCGATAATTATGCCAACGACAACGATTACGATGGTATTTGGGGTATTTGGGATGAACCGTTTTTGCAATATCTGGCTCAAAACCTTAATAAAACACCCGAGCCGTTTTTTGCATCCGAGTTTACACTTTCGTCGCATCATCCGTTTAAAGTGCCGCAAAAGTTTGTGGGAAAGTTCCCGAAAGGTCCGCTGCCGGTTCAGGAATGTATAGGTTATACCGACTATGCATTGCGGCGATTTTTCGAAACGGCCAAAACCATGCCATGGTACAAAAATACGTTATTCGTAATTTCGGCCGATCATTCAACTGTTGCGCATAGCGAGTTTTACAAGAATTCGGTTGGTGCCTTTAGTATTCCTATCGCATTTTACCGTCCCGGGGGCGAATTGGCAAAGTTCGACACCACATCGGTAGCGCAACAGATAGATATTATGCCATCCATACTAAGCTATCTTGGTATTAACGAACCATTTTTTGGTTTTGGTAAAAACCTATTCGACCGGCAGTCGCCACAATTTGCAATGAACCATACCGCAGGCGGTTACCAGATATTTTTAGATAATTATGTGGTAAACTTCGATGGTCAAAAAATTACTTCGTTGTACGATTACCGGAGCGATGGTCTGCTATCTCACAATCTTGTGGCACAACAGCCCCGGGTGGTTGCGCATATCGATTCGTTTGCACGGGCGTTTGTTCAGCAATACAATAACCGGTTAATCGAAAACCGCACTGTGGCCGGAAAGTAGCCTTGTTATTGAAATATTTTTCTGCGATTCAACGCATGATGATACCTGTTTGCGTATGCATTGTGTTGTGCGAGCGACGACGAAAAATAGTGGCTGCCCGAAAAATCTTCTTTGGCACACATATATAAGTAATCACTTGGTGTTGCATTCAATACGGCATCTATCGTTTCGGCCGATGGGATGCGAATAGGACCTGGCGGCAGTCCGGTGTTTTGATAGGTATTGTATGGCGAAGGCGTAAGCTCGTAGGCTTTAAGTATACGTTGAATGGTAAAGTTGCCCAATGCAAATTTTAGGGTAGGGCAGGCTTGAAGTGGCATTCCACGGTTTAATCTGTTCATATATAATCCGGCAATAACAGGTTTTTCGGACTTTATATTGGTCTCTTCATCTACAATTGAAGCCAGTGTAATAACTTCATTCTGTTTGAGTTGTAATTTTTCTGCTTGTTGTTTTCGTTCGTTTGTCCAAAATTTATTATACTCTTTAATCATCCGCTCATACAATCTTTTGGGCGAAATATCCCAGTACACTTCGTAAGTATTGGGTAAAAACGGGCAAATGGCCGTGTAAGTATCAAATCCTTTGGTTTTTAAATAGGCAGTATCGTTTAATACATTCAGTATCGAAACCGAATCGGCCATGAGTTGTTTCGAAAGTACCGCACTGAGTTGTTCTTTTGTTCGTAAATTATTGAATATAAGCCTAACAGGTGTTTGCATACCTCCGGCCAAAATACCGGTAATTGTTCGGTTATTCATGCCGGATACAATGCGATATTTTCCGGGTTTTATATTTTTGTCTAATTCGCGGAGTTTGGCAACAAATTTAAATGTGCTTAAATTTTTTATGGCATTATCGCGTTCCAAAATCCAGATTAGTTCAGCAAATGTGGCGTTTTTAGGCAGATACAAATCGTAGTTTTTTGCAATGTTTTGGCCTGTATTTGGGGCAAAAAGCGCATTGGAAACAAATAAAATACCCCACAATGCAGTAATGGTTATCACCGCAACGGCTGCGTATATTGCAAGCATTTTTTTCGAAAGACGACTAAGATGGTTGCGGTAAAATTTTATTTGCGACATTTATTTACTTAAATTTTGACTGCAAAGTAAGTGCTTTCGCCTGTTTCGCACAATAGTTTTTTGTATAAATATTTTCGAACCAATAGACCCGAAATTTGTTTCACTGTTATGGCATCACTTAATACCGGGTTAGATATATTTTGGTTCAGGCGCGATTTGAGAATAAGCGATAATAAGGGGCTTTTCCATGCCTTAAAATCAGGTAATTTGGTTCAACCTATCTTTATTTTCGACGCTGCAATTCTTAGCAAACTTAATAATACATACGATAGGCGCGTTTCCTTTATATATAACGAAGTAAGCAGGCTAAAGAAAGAGCTTGTTGCATTGGGAAGTGATTTGTGGGTTTTTTATGGTGAACCGGAACAGGTGTTCAAACAGATTTTATCTCAAAACAAGATCAATACATTAACATTTAATGCCGATTATGAGCCTTATGGGTTGAACCGCGATAAAACCATTCTGCAATGGATGCATAATCAGGGTATTGTGGTTCAATCTTTATGCGATCATCTGATCTTTGAGCCCGGCGAGGTGCTCAAATCAGACGGAACGCCATATACCGTATTTACACCTTTTATGAAAACATGGCGAAGCCGTTTTTCCCTTTCACGGTTGCATTCGTTCGATGCGACACCGTTGTATTTCAGGCTGAACCGCACGCTTCCCATTTCGAACCTTTGTTCTTTAGAATCAATAGGTTTTAAATATTCAAATCCTTTGGTCGAACCGGTTACTGTGCCATATGGTGTTATTTCGCAATACCACAAAACACGCGATCTGTTAGGTGTAGAATATGGCACTTCCCGGCTTTCGGTTCATCTCAGGTTTGGTACGCTAAGTGTTCGGCAATTAATGCAGGCGGCGTGGGAGCTAAACGAAACATTTGTAAACGAACTGATATGGCGTGAATTTTATGCAACCATCCTGTTCTTTTTTCCGCATGTGGCTATTGGAAATTTTAAACCGGCTTACGATAAAGTGTTGTGGCGCAATAATATGCGCGAATTTGATGCGTGGTGTAACGCCGAAACCGGTTACGATATTGTAGATGCAGCTATGGTCGAGATAAGTGAAACGGGCTTTATGCACAACCGTGCCCGGATGATTGTGTCCGGTTTTTTAACCAAACATTTACTCATCGACTGGCGATTGGGCGAGGCCTGGTTTGCCGAAAAACTCACCGACTACGAATTGGCCAGCAATAATGGTGGTTGGCAATGGAGTGCTGGCACCGGTTGCGATGCGGCACCTTATTTCCGCGTGTTCAACCCAACCCTGCAAGCCAAACGGTACGATTCCGATGGTTGTTATGTGCGTAAATGGTTGGGAAACAGAATTATAAAGCCACCAGCTATTGTAGATCATACTTTGGCACGAAACCGGTGTATCGAAGTGTTTCGGCATGCACTAAAGGGCGATTTTTAGTATGGCATTCAATGCAAAACGGGTTGTTTTTTTTAAGAAACAACCCGTTGTATTTTTATTTATCGGTGTATCCAAGCCGATTAATCATGCCCATTATCATGAGTTCGGCCGATGCCGGATTTGTGGCAAGTGGTATATTGTGGACATCGCAAACGCGCATAAGCATTTGTACATCAGGCTCGTGCGGGTGTTTGTCGAGTGGGTCGCGAAAAAAGAATACCATTTTAACGACACCGGTACAAACATCCGATGCAATTTGTGCATCGCCGCCAATCGGACCACTTAAATAGCGTTTAACATCTAAGCCTGCATCCTGAGCATGTTTTCCGGTTGTGCCGGTAGCAATAATTTCAATGCCATTCGACTTAAGAAAATTGATGTGCCGGTTTAGGAAAGCTACCATATCGGCCTTTTTTCCATCGTGAGCTATAACTGCTAATTTCATAATCATTCTATGTGTTTATTTTGGCGGCAAAGATAACAGAAATGTATGTGATTCAGTTTGCCCAATTGGATTTGTGGCTATAAAAAAGGCTCCGGAAAAATTCCGAAGCCCTCCAATATTATCGTATTTGGTTCAACCAAAAGCTATTTAATATCCATTCCTGCTTTTTTCATAAACCATTCGAGTGGTTGCGAACTTGGTCGTTCGAGTGGCAACTGATACAAACGATCCCAAATGAGCGACGATAATACACCCATTGAACGCGAAACGCCGAAAAGAACCGTATAAATCGGATGCTCTGTAATGCCAAAGCTGGTAAGCAATGCGCCCGAAATGGCATCCACATTTGGATATGGGTTTTTTACTTTGCCCAAATCGTCGAGAAATCCCGGCATTACTTCGTAAATATCGCGAACAACTTTTATGTAGGGGGCATCGGGAACATATTTGTTGGCAAATTCGAGTTGAACCGTGAATCGTGGGTCGGTTTTACGCAGTACGGCATGACCGTATCCCGGTATAACCTGTCCATCCGAAATCGTTTTGAGCGCAAACTCTTTAATCTGATCTTTTGTCGGACAGCAAGATTCGCTGAATAGCAAGAGCTTATCAATCCAGTGCATCACTTCCTGGTTTGCCATGCCATGCAACGGACCTGCCAACCCATTCATTCCTGCGGCAAACGAATAATATGGATTAGAGAGTGCTGAACCAACAAGGTGAGTGGCATGTGCCGATACGTTTCCTCCTTCGTGGTCGGCATGAATAACCATGTACAAACGCATCAGCCGTTTTACGGCATCGGTATCATATCCCATCATATAGGCCAAATTTCCGGCCCAATCGAGGCTTGGATTGATGTCAATATATTGTCCTCTGTGAAATACTCTGCGATAAATATATGCGGCAATAACCGGCAAACGGGCTATAAGGTCCATTACACCTTCGAACATTGGCTCCCAAAAGTCTTTTTTATCCATTCCCTCTTCGTAAGCTTTACGGAAATGCGATTGGGTAGACATTGCCAATATTGCGGTATTGAGCTGTATCATTGGATGTGCATCTTTGGGCACAGCGTCGATTACATCGAATACATATTGTGGAATATGGTGTGCGCGGCGGGCCAAATCATAGCTTATTGTTTTTACCTCGGCATGCGAAGGAATTTCGCCCATCAGCATCAAATAAAACAATCCTTCGGGAAGTGGCTCACCTTCGGGATGCAAACGGGGCAGTTTTTGTTGTAACTCCGGAATCGAAAATCCTTTGAACCGGATGCCTTCTTCGGGATCCAGTTTCGAGGTGTCGGTTAACAGGGCAACAATGCTTTTTTGCCCCGAAAGTACCATATCGATTGTAGTTTGCTGCAAAACCACATCACCATGATCCTTAATTAGTTTTTTGAGCATTTCATGGCGTTCCAGCCCTTTGGCATGCAATTTCTTTTTAATCTCTTCCATAGCAAAAAATGGATTTAAAATATTAATCGTTAATTTATTCTCCGTTCACTAACCCAATTACTTCAATAACTCAATTTCGACTGTTTTGTTTAATCACTATTTGCCAAAAGTGTTAATTTATTTGAATTTACAACATTTCGCATCAATTGTTGTTTAGACTTAATAAAAACACAAAACAGAATGCAACAAATTTGTCCCATATCGTCGAAGCGAATTAATGAGCATGCCGCCAGAATTGTAGCTGCCGAAGTAGTTCTATTGTTTTCAATTTACTTTATTACAGGTTCGTGGCCTGTACTTGCCTATTTATTTCTCGATTTTGTAATTCGTGGATTTGGTAGTGCCAGGTACAGCATTATCGGTTTGCTCGGAAGGGCGATTGCCGAAGAGTTTATTCCCCGCAAGAAGATTGTTAATGCCGGACCAAAAATTTTTGCGGCACAAATCGGGGCATTTTTAATGTTAATTTGCGCAATCGGCCTTTATTTGGCTGAACCGGTAATAACCTGTTCTGCGGGTATTGTACTCACATTTTTTGCCTTTCTCGAGGCATCGACTGGTTTTTGTATGGCTTGTTATATTTATCCTTTTATACGCAAAAAAACAAAAGAACCGGTTATGTTCGAAATCTAAGTCGTATCTTTTTTAAAACAAAAGCCGCAAAATATCTTTTCAGCATATTTTGCGGCTTTTTTCATTCAATAGTTCGGTAAATATTTGTAATGCATTGATTTATTGGATATTATATAATGTTGTTAATTTTTGTAAGTTGTTGCTTCTGAGCTTGTTAAATTTTGTCGTATATCGAACATCGAAAATCTAACGATCTATTGTCATTAAAATACTGTGTAATCATTGAAATTTAAGTTTTAATTATTTGTTAATAGAATTAATTTTATAAATTTGTAGTTACTTTTAATTAACATTGGTTAGATTCATTGATTCATTAAATTTACTTTGAATTAATATGAAAGATGTTAGTTGCAAAAGAATAGAACTTAAGATACTACAATGGATAATGTAAACATATTATTGCTGCATTTTCTTGTGTCGAACCGGTTGTTTGCTATTGAATTGTCGGTTATAGAACGTGTGGTGCGTGCGGTGAGTATAACGCCATTGTTACATGGCGAAAGTATAATTGCCGGTGTAATAAATTATGAAGGTGAGCGTATTATTGCGATTGATTTGAGTAAAAAATTCGGATTACCATCTTCGGACTATGGGTTGGATAGCAGGTTGATCATTGTAAATACCTCAAAGGGCAAATTGGCACTTATTGCTAACCAAATAGTTGACTCAAATGAAAGTGTTCCCTTTAAGCTTTATGAATTTTCCCGGGCAAAATTGCAGCAGAACACCACAGGTGTCGAAAGGTATACGGTGTATGGTTCCGATGAATCATTGGTTTTTATATGCGATGCCGATACCCTGATAAATACGGTTGACGAAGCGCAATTGGCCGAATTGCTTTATAATACTCCATCCGAATGCAATTAAATGCTGAGGAATTACTAATAATCAGCAAGATTGCTTTGCGAATAAAAGCACTGCTCGGATTACATTTTACCGAAAATCGTTTTGGCGATTTGGCGCGTGGTGTTACGGAGGCTGCGAAAGAGCTGAATAGAAGCGAAACGTTACCCTTAGTTTTGGATTGGCTGAACCAAAGCGGTTTATCGGAATCCGAGCTCAAGGTATTGTCGACACATTTAACAGTAAATGAAACGTATTTTTTTCGCGAAAGGATGGCTCTCGATCTTTTGGTCGAAAAAATTGTACCGGAATTATTATCCGGTAAAAAGCAAATTACCATCTGGTGTGCCGGATGCAGCTCGGGCGAGGAGCCTTATTCGATTGCAATGACGCTCTTCGATAATTTTTCGGAGAGTGAATGCGGCCGGATTAAATTATTGGCAACTGATATTAGTGAGCGGGTGCTGAATAAAGCACGGAGTGCAATTTATTCGGCATGGTCTTTTCGCGAAACACCGGATAGTACAAGAGCCAAATACTTTGTGCCCATGGCCAAATTGTGGGAACTTATACCCAAAGTTCGCAAATTTGTAACGTTCGAATACCTGAATCTGGTTGCGGATCCGTATACTCTGGATCATATTCCGGTGCAGAACGTGGATGTGATCTTTTGTCGTAATGTGCTGATATATTTCGAAAAACCAACTATAAATGCCATTACCCGAAAGTTTTATAATTGTCTTTCATCCGAAGGATGGTTAATACCCAGCCAGACGGAACTTAATGAAGCTTACTTCCCCGATTTTAAAAAGTTTTATTTTGGTTCAAATATTTTTTACCATAAAACCAACCTGCAAAAGCAGGCGGCTGTGAATGCACACCGAATAGAGAATGGCCCGACACATCTGCCAATGCCAAAAGTGATTAAACGCAGGGCCGAGCCACCGGTTCAACCGAAAAAAACAGAAAAAACAGAAAAAGACGATGCACCCAGCTTAACCGTTTCGGAGGTGGTTGGGATGTATCGATCGGGCCAATATGAGCAGATTGTTCGTATGATTAATGGTTGGGTAAATAACGACCCGGCCGATATGGCAGTTTATACGATTTGTTTGCAGTGTTATATTCAGTTGGGGGTTGTGTCGGATACCGTTATTTGGGCCGATCAAGTTTTGAAACGACAAAATGTGAATGCCCGGTTTTTATATGTATATGGCACTTACCTGCTCGAACAGGGCGAATTGGAGATGGCTTCGAAAGTACTTAAAAAGGCGGTTTATTTAGATGGAACCCATGTGCTTTCGTACATTTCGTTGGGGCACTTAGCCGTAGAACAAAACAATAGCAGCCGTGCATTGAAATATTTTGGTAATGCTATAAATTTAATTGATAGTGGCATTAACATAGACTTTGTGGATGATGCCGAAGGCATGACAAGGGGTGATTTGCGAAATATGATTATGCATTTTATCGAATTATTGGTTTGAAAAACAGTAGATTATATGATTAAAGTTGTAATTTTAAAAAAAATGTCGGAAGCATGATTAAATCGGAAAGAGAAATTCTGGACGAACGGGCAATCGCACTGGCAAGGCCGCGTATTGTACCACTGCTCGATGATGCAGGATCAACTGATGTTATTGAATTTGCCATTTTTCCGGATAAGTATTTGATTGATAATCGGTTTGTTTGCCAGGTAATTACACTTAAAGAAATTACCCTCATCCCCGGTACGCCCGATTTTGTGATGGGCGTAATAAATTTTGGAGGAAGAGTAATTTCGGTCATTAATATCCGGTTGTTTTTAAATTTAAAACAAAAGGGGTTGAAAGAGGCTGATAAGGTGATTGTTTTATGCACCCCGGCAATGGAGTTTGGGATTTTAACAAATGGCATTTTGGGTAGTTATACCGTGTCGAATGAAACTTTTAAGCCTTTACCGCCCACTGTATCGAATGCTTATGCAAAAGGGGTAACCGACCATGGTATGATATTGCTCGATGTAGAGAAATTGTTAAATAGTACCGCTGTAATTGTAAATCAAAAAAAAACAAAATTGTAATATATGGAATCAAAGTTTAAGTTTTCGCCCCGAACAAAGATTTTCTTTGGATTTTCGTTCATCATATTTGGTGTAATTGTTTGTTTGATTGTGCTTTGGATTAGTGTGTCGAGCATTTCGAAGGCGCAACAGCGGTATGCCGAGGCAACCGGTGCATTAATTAGCCTTAATGACTACAATAACGCTCACCTTGGATTGTCAGCGGCTATTAATCATTCGGCTATTCAGCCCCAATTGGTTCAGCCCAATACATTAAACGATAAAAAGGCCGCATTGGAAGCAAGCTACAAATTGTTTTGTGAAAAGGTGGATATTGTAGAAGGGTTTAAGACTGAAGTGGACAGATTGAATAGCTTGTATGCCGGTCTCGATTCTGAAACGGAGCTGGTGACACAGTTGCTGCGAAATCGAAATCCAAAAGAGAATATTTCACTCGAAAAGTGGAATCAGATTTACGATAATAGTGTATCAGTTGTGTTGGTGTTGCAACAAGCACTGGCTGCAAAAGCCGGCGAAATACGGCAACAGGCAACAAAAACAACCACTGTATCCCTGTCGGTACTATCTGTTTTGGGTGTATTGATTGTAATTATTGCATTTTTCCTCATTCGCGATATCATAAAACTCATAAAAAATGCCACGCATGAAGTTCGCGAAGGCATAAATGTTTTGGGAAGTTCCGTAGCCGAAATTTTGAGTACTGTAACCGAAATCGCTACCGGTGCTACCGAAACCTCTACCTCCATTAACGAAACCACCACCACGCTCGAGGAGGTAAGGCAAACATCGTTGGTTGCCGGACAAAAGGCGCAAACACTAATGTTAAGTTCTCAACGTGCATCGGATTCGGTTGAGGCCGGCAAAGAATCGGTGGCCAATGTCATTGAGGCGATACAAAAAATTGATGAACAAATGAAGGTTATTGCCGAAACTGTTGTTAAACTTTCGGAGCAAAACCAATCGGTTAGTGACATCACTGCCACGGTTGCCGATATTGCCGATCAGTCGAATTTGTTGGCAGTAAATGCTGCAATAGAAGCAGCAAAGGCCGGCGAACATGGTCGTGGATTTGCAGTGGTAGCTCAGGAAATCAGGCGATTATCTGAACAGTCTAAAAAAGCTACCATTCAGGTTAAAGAAATTTTGAGCGAAATACAAAAGCTGATTAATCAAACTGTTTTGGTAACCAAGCAAGGTGGCGAAACGGTAGCAACCGGGCGAAAACTGAGCGAGCAGAGTGGCGAAGCAATTGAACTTTTGGCGCAAAATGTGGATGAAACATTTAATTCGTCGATACAAATTAACTCATCGAGCCAGCAACAAATAGCCGGTATGGACCAGATTGTGCCGGCGATGGAAAACATCCGGCAGGCCAGTGAGCAAAATGTTGTAGGCATGAAGCAAACGCGTGAAGCGGTAAACGATATGAAAAATCTCGGTCAGAAGCTAAAAGAGTTGGTGGATCGGTTTAATTTATAGATAAAGGAAAAACATGGATAACGACGCGTTTTTTCTGGAGCTTTTAGAGGATTTTAAACTTGAGGCTGCTGAGCATCTCGAAAATATTGAAACTGGTTTGCTCGAACTCGAAAAGCCACCTGCTTCTGCCGATGATCAGTCGGTTGTGGAAATGGTATTTCGTGAAATGCACAGCCTGAAAGGAGCCGCACGTGCCGTCGATTTGCACGATATTGAACAATTATGTATGAACCTCGAAAGCGTGTTTGGCGAGGTGAAGGCGGGTAGACTTAAATTGTCGCCAACAATGTTCGACGAATTGCACAAGGCTTCGGATATGTTGCGGCTATTGCTTACACAGGTTGGAAATCAATCATTTTCAAAACCTTCGCAATTTGCATTTTTGCTCAAAACCATCGAAACGATACGGCTCAATCCTCAATTTTTTGCAGATTACGTTAACGCCGAACCTGCTTTGGCACAAAAACCAACCGAACAGGCCGTCCTACCGGTTCAGGCCGAAACCATTATTTTGCCTGAACCTGTTGTTGAAAACCCCGAAGGGCCCTTGTTTAACAAGCCTGAACCGGTAACCGAGAAGGGGTCGGTTCGAATTTCTACCGAAAAACTCTATGGAATACTACAGCAGGCTGAAGAACTCATTGGTATTAAGCTTTCGCAGGAATTTATTTCTGAATCGGTTAATGGTATTTCGGAACGACTAAAACGGTATAAAAAAGCCGAGTATTCTAACGGTGTTTCAGCAACGGCTTCAGGCAGTTTTATGAGTACCCATTACGAAGATGTGGTTCGACTCGAAAAAAATATTGACGATTTGTTAAATAATACGACAAGGGTTATCGATGAGCTCTTATTTAATTTAAAATCACTGCTTCTTATACCCATTTCGCATGTAATGCAAATTGTGCCAAAAATGGTACGCGATTTATCGCGCGAACTGGGCAAAGAGATTCGGGTTGAAATTGCAGGCGGCGAAACCGAATTAGACCGGCGAATTGTTGAGGAGCTTAAAGACCCCATTATTCACTTGATAAGAAATTGTGTCGATCATGGCATTGAATCGATGGCAGACCGGGCTGCCAATGGTAAAAATGTGAGTGGACTGTTACAAATACATGTAATTCAGGATGTTTCGAGGCGTATTACTGTCACTGTATCCGACGATGGCGCGGGCCTCAGCCATGAAAAATTGTTGGCCAAAGCCCTTGAAAAGGGTATTATTAATGCGTCGAGAATAAAAGAAATGGCCATTTCGGAGGTTCATCAATTAATATTTGCATCGGGCATTTCGACCAGGGAAAATGTAACAGACCTGTCGGGTCGGGGGCTTGGAATGAGTATTGTAGCCGAAAAGGTGATGAAGTTAGGCGGAACGGTATTTGTGGAGAGTGAACCCGGTAAAGGCACTAAGTTTATTATTACGGTTCCACAATCACTTTCTACCTTTAAAGGGGTAGTGGTATCGGTAGCAGGCAGCAATTATGTGGTGCCGGTAAACGAAGTAGCCTTGTCGCAACATATAACCCCGGAGGATATTGTAATGATTGAATCGCAGGAAACTATTCGGTTCAACCACGAGTATATCAGTGTGTTGCGTTTAAGCAACTTGTTAAAGGTTCCACACCATGCAACCGTCGAAAAGCGTCCTCGTCTTATGCCGGTACTCATTGCAGATACCGGTTCGGCCCGATATGCGATTTTGGTTGATGATATTTTTGAAGTGCAGGAAGGGATTATAAAAGATTTAGGCCGGCAGTTGCAAAGCGTTATTGGTATAGCAGGTGTAACTTACCTGAAAAACGGTGCATTGGTTCCGGTGCTTAATATTGGCGAATTGGTTACAAAGCAGGCCGGGCATTTGGTTAAGTTGTTTAATGCTTCGGATGAACCATCTGCTGAGCATAAGAGCGAAAAGCGGTTATTGGTTGTCGACGATTCGCTTACCATTCGGAGCATGTTGCGAAAATTATTAGAATCTGAGGGATTTACGGTAGATATTGCCATAAATGGCCGTAATGCCTTCGATATGCTAAGTGAAAAAACATACGACCTTATTGTTTCGGATGTTGAAATGCCACTGATGAATGGGTTTGAACTTACGGCTATGGTTCGTAAAACGGCATCTATGGCCCATTTGCCCCTTATTTTGGTCACCGCGCTCGAAACAGAAGCCGATAAAAGGCGCGGACTCGATGCAGGGGCCGATGCGTATTTGGTTAAAAGCAGTTTTGAAAAGGGCAATTTAATTGAAACGATCAATCGATTAATTTAACAGCACAACGGCTAAAATGAAAAAAACACGGGTTTTAATTGTAGAAGACAGTTTCGTCTCGCTCAAACTCCTTAGGCATATTTTGCAGGACGACAGTGGGATTGAAATTGTTGGAGAGGCCGAAAATGGTCAGTTGGCTATTGATATGGTAAAAAGTTTGAAGCCGGATGTGATAAGTATGGATTTGAATATGCCCCTGATGGACGGCATCGTGGCCACACAAAAAATTATGTGCGAAAATCCGACCCCAATTGTTATTGTAAGTAGCTTTTACAGACCTTCGGAAATAGAAATGGCGATGAAGGTGCTGGAAGCTGGTGCCGTAAATATTATGCCAAAGCCCTATGGTCCGGCTCACGAAAAATATGCACAAACGGCCAAAAAGTACGTCGGTATGCTAAAATCTATGGCCGAGGTAAAAGTGGTGCGACGCAAAAAAGTTGAAATTAATCCAAAAATAATCGGTTCAACCCCAAAAAATGAGGGTGGATTTAGTACAGAAAGGGCGCGTTATGAAGTGGTTGTTATTGGGGCATCGGCCGGTGGACCGCAGGCTGTAAAAGCAATATTGAGCCAATTGCCGGTTAGTTTTTCTCTTCCGGTATTTATTGTTCAACATATCGATACCCATTTTGCAGAGGGATACTGTCAATGGTTGTCCGGTTTTTCGGCATTGCCTGTAAAAATTGCCGGTGAAATCGAAAAAATAGAGCGTGGTGTTGTATATTTGCCAAAAGGTGATTGTCATTTGGTACTAAAAAATGGCGGATTGGTTTCTTCTGAAGCTGGTATACCGGAAGCAAATTTGCGACCTGCCGTATCGGTATTGTTTCGTACCGCAGCAACTGTGTATGGCGCAAATACCGTTGCCATTTTGTTATCAGGAATGGGGCGCGATGGAGCCGAAGAGCTTAGATTATTACGGAATGCCGGCGCACATACCATTGTTCAGAGTGCCGAAACATCGCTTGTTTGGGGTATGCCGGGCGAAGCAGTAAAATTGGGTGGGGCCATAAGTATAATGTCTCCCGATGAGATTGTTAATCAATTGATTGAAATAGCAGATAAAACAATTCTATAGAAAATGTCTACATCATATAGTATCAGTTTAAACGAGGGTTATATTCTGGCCGCCGAAGACTCAAAAGTTCAGGCAAAAAAGCTGAAATTTTTGCTCGATGGCAATAATATTAATAATGTTATCTTCGATAATGGCGAAGATGCCCTGAATGCAGCCATAATGAAGAAGCCGGTGCTTATCATCAGTGATATTATTATGCCTAAAATGGACGGTTACACCTTGTGTTCAAGGGTAAAAACCAACCCCGAATTAAAGGATGTACCTGTAATATTACTCACCTCATTGAGCGACCCCATGGATATTATTAAAGGGTTGCAGGCCGGGGCCGATAATTTTATCACCAAACCTTACGAAGACCAGTATTTGCTGTCGCGCATAAAATATTTGTTGGCTAACCGCGATATTCGCCGGGCTGGCATGGGCGATATGTCGATGGAGGTTGTATTTCAGAACGAAAAATTTCTAATCAACTCAGATAAAAAGCAAATACTCGATCTGTTATTGTCTGTATACGAAGCGGCGATACACCGCAACGAGCAACTAATAATGGCCCAACGGCAGTTGCAGGTGCTTAACGAAAGTTTGCAGACCGCTAACCAGGAACTCGATGCATTTGCGCATACGGTTTCGCACGACTTGCGTTCGCCACTTAATGGTGTAATGGGTTTTGCCAATATATTGCTCGACGATTATGATGAGTTTTTGGACGATTATGGCAAGGAATGTTTGAAATTTATGATGCAATCGGTAAGTAATATGGCGCAACTTATCGAAGATTTGCTTCAATTTTCGCGATCGGGGCGTACCGAAATTAATCCCGATTTGTTTAATATATCGCTTTTGGCCGAGAAAGTTTTGGCCGAAATAAAAATGCGGGAACCGGACCGCAAGGTGCAGGTAATAATTGAACCTGATATAAATATACATGCAGATAATGGTCTGATGCGCGTTGTGCTAAATAATCTTTTGGGCAATGCCTGGAAATACAGCCAGAAGAATCCGCAGGCGGTGATTAAATTTGGTAGTTACGATGCCAATGGTCAAACCGTATATTTTGTTGAAGATAACGGTGCCGGATTTGATATGGAAAAGGCTTCAAAACTATTTAGTCCATTTATCAGGCTACACTCCAACGAAGAGTTTAATGGTACCGGTGTTGGTTTGAGCACCGTTAAGCGTATTGTGGAACGGCATGGCGGGTCAATATGGGCCGAATCGGAACCAGGCCATGGCGCAAGGTTTATGTTTACACTTAAAAATTAATCTTTTGGCTGAACCGGTTTACTTCAGATTCGATTTTGTAATCATGGTTCCCGTTTATGTAGAACCACAATAAATTATTGCATGTGTCTATGGTATAACCCATTGTTCGAATGAAAAATCGGGAAAAAAAGCGATTATTTTTTCTACTTTTTTCGGAATTGGTAAGGGTATTAAAAAAAATGCTCTAAATTTGCCCTTGTAATTTTTTAAAAACAAATATTATGGCTTACGTAATTTCTGACGACTGCATAGCTTGCGGAACTTGTATCGATGAATGTCCTGTTGAAGCAATTAGTGAAGGCGATATCTTTAAAATCGATGCAGATGCATGTACCGATTGTGGCTCTTGCGCCGATGTTTGCCCAACCGAAGCAATTCATCCTGAGTAATTTGCAGTTAAAAAAAACATTATAAATGGGCTGTTCGTTTTACGAATAGCCCATTTGTTGTTTTGTGATTTTGGGAAAGAAGCAATATCTTCGTTTTTATTTTTATTTAATGCATTAAAAATCAATATATCACATGAAAAACATTTCTATTGCACTGGGTTTATCCCTGTGTATGGTATCCTGTGGGTCTAAAAATGGTGGCGACCACAATAGTGCGAACAGTGCTTCTGTCAATCAAAAAGCGGTTCAACCCACAACCAATTCAGCAATGATAAATTTCGAAGGGGGTGATTTTATGATGGGCCGGAACAACGGATTGCCCAATGAGTCGCCAGCACATAAGGTTACCGTAGCACCATTTTCTATGGATAAATATTTGGTTACCGTGGCGCAGTTTCGTGAATTTACACGGGCTACGGGTTATTTAACCGAGGCCGAAAAGTTTAAAGATTCGGGAGTTTTCGATTTTAAAACAGCGGCCTGGTCGTTATTGCCGGGTGCTTATTGGGAGATGCCTTTGGGGCCACAGAGTGCGAAGGCCGAAGACAATCATCCTGTAACCCATGTGAGCTGGAACGATGCTGTTGCATATGCCGCTTGGGCACAAAAACGCTTGCCCACAGAAGCTGAATGGGAATTTGCCGCACGAAATGGTGGCAAAACTGATACGCAGTTTCCTTGGGGAAATGAGGTAAAGGTTGATGGTAAATGGATGCTGAATATTTTTCAGGGCACCATGCAGGATATTAAAACAGACGATGGTTATCTGACTACAAATCCTGTGGGGGCATTCGGAGAAACACCATCGGGGCTGTGCGATATGTGTGGCAACGTATGGCAATGGACAGCAGACAGCTATGCGCCTTACTCAAGCGTGGCTGATGGTTCTGGCGACGAAACGATTAAAGTGCTTCGTGGAGGGTCGTTTATGTACGACCAGGCCGGCGATCAAAGTGCCACTGTGTATTTTCGATCGCAAAATTCGTACGAAACATCATTGTTTAATACCGGTTTTCGTTGTGCAAAGTAGTTATTTATAGCATGTTATGATAGTTGTAGTTTCTCCTGCTAAAAGTATTAATTCTACGATAGTTCGGGAAAATTTACCTTCGACAGTACCGAATTTTGCTAAAAAAGCCAATGCGATTGCAAAAGAATTGCGGATGAAAAGCGTCGACGATTTAATGGCGTTGTTTGGAGTGAGCCGTGCATTAGCTGAGCTGAATTTTGAACGCTATCGTCTGTGGCATAAAACGGTGGAAAATGAAAATGCTTTACAGTCTATTTTAGCATTTAACGGCGAAGTGTATCGTGGTATAAATGTAGAAAACTGGTCTGTTGAAACCATTGCTTCGTCACAGGATTACATTCGGATTCTGTCAGGATTATACGGGCTTTTAAATCCGCTCGATTTAATACAACCCTACCGGCTCGAAATGGGTACAAAATGGGGCCCCGGCGAACACACTTCGTTGTATTCCTTCTGGCATAAAATGGTTACTGAGCAGTTGAACCGGGATATTGCTGATTCGCAGGGTGATAAAATACTGATTAATGCTGCTTCGGCCGAATATTTTAAGGTTATCGATAAGAAAAAGCTAAAGTTTCCGGTTCTAACGGTCGATTTTCGACAGGAAGAAAACGGAAAACTTAAAAACATTACAGTTTACACCAAAAAAGCCCGAGGCCTTATGGCGCGGTTCATAACAGAACAAAAAATTACGAAATCCACCGATTTGCAGGCGTTTGATTACGAAGGGTATACCTTTAGCGCGGCCCATTCGCTGCCCGATAAATGGATTTATATCAGATAGAAAAAGGGAAAGTCGCTATGGCTTTCCCTTTTTTTATTCAATAATTTTTGCGGGTTCGCAACTCTTGCGGTAAGAGTGCTGCGTAAATAGCTGTTGTATATGGCACATCAATTCCGGCTGCTCCGGCGGTTCGAACCAGAGCCCCGCCCTGGTGTTCGAGTTCCGAAACTTTGCCTTCGAGGATGTCGCGCTGCATCGATGTGGTCGCCTTTGGAGGTTGTTTAATGGTAAATTCCAATTGTCGTTCGAATTCGTTGTCGGGCAGGGCGATATGCAGAGCCCGCGCAACCGAAATCATTTCGCGAATGATGTTTTTTAGGAGGTTAAAACTTGCCTCACAGCCGATAAATTCGCCAAAAGGAACCCGTGTGGCGGCACCCACCAGACTGGTTGAAGCAATAAATATGAATTTACGCCATATTTCTACTTGTATTTCATTGGAAAGCACATGTTTAATGCCTGATTTGGTAAGTAGAGTTTCTATTGCAATCACTCGCTCGGAGAGCGAATTATCCATTTCGCCAAAAGTGATGGTTGGACCGGGAAACCCGGTATGTTGAATAACGCCCGGTTCAGCAATACTGCTAAAAATACGGCATAAGCCACCTAAAATATGCTTTTTGTCAATAATATTTTCGAGCAATATGTTGGCTTCTATGCCGTTACAAAGTGGAAGTACCGTTGTGTCGGGACCTGTTGCCTGCCGGATGGCTTCGGCCGAATCGGTGATGTGATAGACCTTTGTGGCTACAACTACCAAATCGTATGTTTTTTCGGGTTGTTGAACCACTTTTGCGGGAAAAATATGCATGTCGCCATCTATGCTTTTTACCCTTAATCCATTTGTTTTAATGGCATCGAAATGCGCCCCCCGAGCCATAAAGGTTACATCGAACCCGGCTGCAGCCAACTTGGCACCAAAAAATCCGCCGACACCTCCCGTGCCTATTATTAATATTGTCATCTGTCTGTTTTTTTTCTCTGCAAAGTTAATCCGATTTGTTTTGGGTCGGGCTTATTATACAAGAAAGTTTTAATTGTTTCAGTTTGAGTTTTGAGTGTATTGCCCGAATTTTAATCTGAGTAATATTGTAACGTTTGAGCCTGTTTTATTATATGTTTAAAAAAGTGATAAAATGAGTATATAGCATAAATCGCAAATTGTTTGCACATAGGGTCTGTTTATGTATACACTCCTTTAGAGTTTAGCCGGGTGATATGTTTGTTTGAAATTGGCTTATAGATTGATTTGTATCCAAAGATGAAGTGTCATTTAATATTATATAATGTAATTAATTAATAAAAAATGTAATAATGTATAATATAAGGTTACTTTTGCACTATAAGGTAAATACACAAATTAATGCCACAAAATGAAAATGTAAAACATCTGATTGATGTTTTAAAGTATGCCGTAGCTCGTTTTCCAAACGAAACGGCCATTATTGGAGAAGGGTATCATTTCACTTATTCCGAATTTAACCACTGCATTATTTCTGTAGCAAATGAACTGAACAAGAATGGCGTAAATCGGGGGGATATGGTTGGCATTTGCCTCGATCGTTCGGCCGAGATGGTTGTGGCCATTTTTGCTGTTTTAGCTACCGGTGCTGCTTATGTGCCAATGGATACCAATTATCCCGGGGAGCGTGTTAAGTCGGTATTTGAAGATGCTGGTGTAAAAGTTGTGATTACTCATGCGCCATTGGTCGCACGTTTCAATCATCAAGGTTTTTGTGCTCTTGTTCCTGTTTTGAATGATGAGATCGAAACAGGATTATTTTCGGTTGATTACCAGCCTTCGGATAATGCGTACGTACTTTTTACGAGCGGTTCAACCGGAATACCAAAAGGCGTTATGGTGCCACACTCGGCAGTTGTAAATCTGTTGAATGATGTTCAGAACCGATATCCTATAACTAAAGGCGATGTGGTGATGTTAAAATCGCCATATACTTTCGATGGTTCAATCTGGGAGCTTTTCGGTTGGATGGCTATGGGGGCTATGCTGTTGATTGCCCCGGTGGGTGCCGAAAAAGATCCGGTGCAGTTGGTGAAACTCATTAATCGGTTTGGGGTAAATTTTCTCTTTTTTGTGCCTTCGATGTTAAATGCGTTTGTCGATTATGCCATTACAGCTAAAAAACAAACGCAACTGGCTTCATTAAAATGGGTTTCGGTAGGTGGCGAAGTGTTGCCGGTTTCTTTGGTCAATAGGTTTTACGAATTGGTGGATGGAGAACGGGTGAAACTTATCAATGTTTATGGCCCAACCGAAACCACGGTTTATGCCACAACCTATCTTTGCAATCCAACCGAAAAATACACTAAAATTCCGATAGGCGAAAATGTTACCAACGACAATATATACATCCTGGATGAAACGTTGAATGCTGTTGCTGAAGGCGAAGAAGGTGAAATTTGTATTGGAGGAGCCGGCGTGGCTAACGGATACCTCAACAGGCCCGAACTTACGGCCGAACGTTTTGTAAATGACCCATTTGTTCCGGGCAAGAAAATGTATCGTACGGGCGATATTGGCAAACGCCTGCCATCGGGGATGTACGATTTTATTGGTCGTCGCGATTTTCAGGTTAAACTACGGGGACTCCGAATAGAACTTGGCGAAATAGAAAATGCAGTACAACAAATTTCCTTTGTGAGCGAAAGTGCGGTTGTATTTGCAAAAGACCGCAATGGCGACGATGCCATTGTGGCTTATTTGAAGCCTGTGGATTTATTGCCTGAACCCGACAGCAACTATTTCATGGCTAATGAGTCGCTAAAAGAGGCTGTAATCGCTTCATTATCTGCTTTTTTGCCACAGTTTATGATTCCTGGTGAATTGGTTATATGCCGAAATTTTCCGCTAACACCCAATGGTAAAATAGATAAAAGGGCATTAAAACCTGTATGCGAATTGTGCACCACAGATTATTTCGAACCGTTTGTTCCCCAAAACGAAACTGAAGAGGCATTATTAAAAATCTGGTGCAAAATTCTTGGCAAAGAATCTGTTGCAACAGATGCCACATTTTTTCAGTCGGGCGGCCATTCGCTCAAAGCTATTCAGGTAATTACCGAAGTGATAAAGCAGTTTGGTGTCGAATTGCCACTTCAACTGTTTTACGGGCAAACCACATTGCCGGTTATGGCAACGCATATTACCAATTTGTTAAAAGCGAATTTTGAACCGGAAGTCTACCATTCATATGAACCTAATCTTCTGCGTACCATTTATCCGCTAACACCGGTTCAGAACGAAATGTGGGTTATGAATAGCCTCGACAGTAGCGGATTAACGCATAATATACATATTGAATTTATTGCAAAGGGTAAAGTCGATAAAACCCGGCTTTTGGAGGCATTACGCGTAACAATACAAAACGAAGAGATGTTGCGTAGTGCGTTGCCAGTAACAAACGATGGGCCGGTACAGGAAATTCTTCAGGAAATTAGCTTTCATATATCGGAGTCTGATTTTTCGCAAATTAATGATTCGGAAAAGGAGGCTCACTATGCTCAGGTAATATTCGAAAACGGTCATATTCTTTTCGATTTTAACCATCCGCCGCTATTCTCAATCAGGTTAATTAAGTGGAATGCATCTGAATATCGGTTGTTAATGTCCGTTCATCATATTGTTTTCGATGGTTGGTCGCTTCAATTGTTTATGTCGCGTTGGCGCAATAATTATGTGGGTATTGGTTCTGAACCACAGAGATTTCGTCATGGCGATTATGCACTACAATTACAAAGTGAGTTGGTAAAAGGATTGTATGCCGGTGAATTGGATTATTGGAAATTGGCATTGAATAAAATACCCAACCGGTTGCTATTGCCACGCAAACCCGATGCTCAGCCGTATGAAGCCGGAAAATATGGTCGAAGACTCTGGTGGTCGATACCGGAACAATGCTCAAATGAAATTGATTTGGTATCCACTGCTTTTAACACAACACCCTTTGTGTTTATGATGTGTGCCTATCAGTTGGCTCTTGGTATGGCAGCAAACCAAAACCATGTGGTTGTGGGAACGCCTTTTGCCAATAGAAAAAACCCGATGGTTACCGATCTGATAGGCTATTATACCAATATGGTAAGTATCAATATGTCATGGAGCGAGGATGATACTTTTGCCGACATGTTGCAACGATGTAATGAAGCATCAATCGGCGCATTTTCGCACGCAAATCTGCCATTTGGCGAATTGGTCAAGCAACTCGATTACCGGTTCGAACCGGGCGTTTATCCCATTTTTCAGGCGATATTCGTAATGCAGAACTGGCCACATAACGGCGAAGTTTTTCCGGGATTTACCCTTACCCAACGCGAAATTGGTAACGATACCTGTAAAATGGATATGATGCTGAATGTGGAGCGGGTTGGCGGTGCGTATCACTGTTTTCTCGAATATGATACCATGCTTTTCGACGAATTTTTTGTCGAAAAATTATCCGAATCAATCAGTACCATCGCTTCTGTTATGGTGGCTGAACCGCATGCTATGGTTCAGCCCGAAATAGCAAACATTGCTAAAACGCTTAAAGTACAGGGTTCAAACCATACATGCATCGTTGTGGGCGAGGGGACTTTAGCTATTCATTGTGCACAAATTTTGTTGCAAAACGGGTTTGTCCTTTATTCGGCAGTAACCACAGACATTGCTTTTGTCGATTTTTTAAACGAAAATAAAGTGCCTGTTTACGCTGGTGTAAAGGATTTATCGGTGTTTAAACCTGTCGATTTTATTTTTAGTATTAACAATAGCTTAATTCTGAATCAGGCGTTTACGGCGTTGGCTATGCGCTTAGCTGTAAATTATCACGATGCGCCCCTGCCAAAATATGCAGGGATGTTTGCCCCGAATCGGGCACTCATTAATGGCGAAATGCAACATGGTATTTCGTGGCATGTAATTGTAAATGAGATAGATGCCGGAGATATTGTTGTTTCGAAACAAGTACCGGTTTATTCCGGCGATACTGCATTTTCGCTCAATACCCGTTGCTACGAGGCCGCTATTGCGGCTTTTAATGCCATGATTTTGGCTTTTAAGAAGAACGAAATGATGACTACGCCTCAAAAACTTTCGGAACGAACCTACTTTGGATTGGCCGAACGTCCTTCGATACTTGGGCTTATTTCGTGGCAAATGTCTGTCGATACTGTTGGTAAGTTGTTGAATGCTTGTGATTTTGGTCCAAACCGCGATAACGAATTTATGTTGCCGGTAATCCTGGTTCAGAACCAACTTTACTTTGTTGGTAAGGCCAGTGTTCGGTATAAAACGAATATTAAGCCCGGATTCGTTTCTGTTGAAAACAACGCTTACTCGGTGGCTATTGCCGATGGATGCATCTCTTTCGAAACTTTGTATTCGACCAAAGGCCAATTGGTTGATGCTAACAGTGTGTTTAGTGGTACGAGGATTTTGGCTGAACCGGATACTGAAAAATTACAGTATGCCGAAAAAGAATTTGCAAAGCAAGCGAAAAATGAACCATTCTGGAAACGTCGGTTCGAATCTGTGGCATTTATGCCGAATCCGGTTTGTTTTGGTATTCCGGGGAATAGCCCTACCAACTTACAGACCATTCATTTAGATCATTTGTCTGGCCAAATTGCTGGTTGTGGATTAGGTAATTTTGAAGTGGTTGCCCCGGCAATGGCTGTGTTATTTTCGATGATTGTATCAAGGCAACATAGGGCAACAATTGGTTTGGTAACCGAAAAGAGCGCAGAAATTTCGGCTGCTTCGAACGGATTTTTTTCTTGCTGGTTACCTTGGAATGTAAGCATCGACCGGAATGAATCGGTTCTTACAAATCTTCAACGCATTGTATCAGAACGACAAAACATGGTTAAGCATGGTTTGTATCGGGCCGATTTAAGGTTGAGATACACCGCATTATTGCCGGAAAGTCAGAATATTCCGGCTGTTTTTATCAATGAAAGCAGTTCTCGCAACACTCAAATGCCACAAGGTACTTTGGAAATTTCAATGGTAAACAACTCGGTACAGATTTCAGGTTGTAACGATTTGATTGGCGAAATGTTTAGTTCTTTTACTGCGCATTGCGTTGAGCGGCCGAATATTCCGATGGGGCAGATCCCATTGATGTCCCGGCATTTGTTGCAAAAAACCGATGATATACTAAATAACCAAAGTGCCATAACCACTACGGCTGAGGATGTTTACACATTATTTCGCAACAATGTGTCGAAGCACCCCCGGCAGTTAGCTGTTTACTACCATGGCATCGAATACTCCTATGCACAATTTGGCGCTGATGTAATGGCATTTGCCTCGGAACTGAAGAACAAAGGTGTTACATACCAATCTGTTGTAGCCATAAACCTGCCTCGTTCTTACGAATATTTTGTGGCCTTAATGGCTGTGTTACATTGTAGTGCGGTGTTTGTGCCGGTTGATCCGGGTTTACCCGCCGACCGTCAGTTATTTCTAATCAACGATTCGGGTTCTGAAACTGTCATCGTTTCGGATACAAATACAGATTTGAATATCAATGGAGTCTCCATTCTTTTACCACAATGGTCTGCACAACCCGAAACAGTATGGCCAATGGCTGAACCCCGAGCAGCCGATTTGGCCTATATTATTTATACAAGTGGTTCTACCGGCATACCCAAGGGCGTAAAAATAAGCCGACAGGCGTTGGCTAATTTTATATCGGGAGCTATTGGATTGTATGGTTTTAACTCGTTCGACCGCATTTTGCAGTTTTCGAATCTCGGTTTCGATGCGGCAATAGAAGAAATATTTGGTGCTTTTTGTTCCGGAGCCTCGCTTTACCCGCGAACCGACGATATGCTTTCGGTTCAGGTACTGATTGATTATACCATGCAACATGGCGTTACGGTTTGGGATTTGCCAACCGCATTCTGGCGCGAGGTGGTTTCGCAACGGCTGTTTGCCGATGAAATTCCCGATTGCGATTTGCGCGTTATCATTATTGGTGGCGAAGCTGTTACGTTGGCCGATGTGGCTTTGTGGAACCGTTGTAATCATCCCGATATTCGTTTATTCAATACTTATGGTCCAACCGAAACGACCGTAGTGGCATTGGCTCACGAAATACATCTGAACAATCCATATTCATTCTCTGTGCCTATCGGACGCCCTTTGCCGGGTTTTAAAATAGCAGTTTGCAATGCTTCGGGGCAAATGTTGCCACCGGGTTTGGCCGGCGAATTGCATATTGGAGGTGTGAGTGTTTCAAATGGGTATGTTAATGTACCCGACCCGTTATCTTTAGTATTTTACCACCAATCGGGCAACAATGGTTCAGCCGAAAAATGGTATAAAACAGGCGATTTGGTTGTATCTGATATGCATGGTGTGGTTTATTATTTGGGCAGAACCGATGCTCAATTAAAAATACGGGGGTTTCGGGTTGAACCGGGCGAGGTGGAGGCAGCGGTTTTGGCCATAAGTGGTGTTGAAAATTGTGCGGTAATAGCCTTTGAAAAAAAGAATGGCGAAAAGGCACTCGCTGCGTTTTTTACCGGCAAAAGCATGCAGAATAATGCTAAAAGTATACGGCTTTTACTCAAAGAGCGTTTGCCGGACTATATGGTGCCCGAAATTGTGGTTCATACCGAAAAAATACCACTTACCCCAAATGGCAAGGTCGATAAAAAAGCTTTGACTCTGTTGGCAAATGATGCAGTTGTGAGTAAAAATGCGGGGAAGGAAAAACCGGAGACCGTTACAGAGCAGGTTTTGCATCAGCTTTGGTGCGATATTTTGCAAATAGAAAACATTGGTATTCGCGACGATTTCTTCGAACTTGGCGGTCATTCGCTTAAGGCTGTAAAAATGGCCGCAGGTATTAAAAAGTCGCTGGATATCGATTTGCCATTGGCTTCACTCATTTCTTACCCTACCATAAAACAGCTTGCTGCTTTAATCGACAGCCGGAAAATAGATAAATTATGGAACATTATTGTGCCTATCCGCTCTGTCGGAAGTTTAACGCCGTTGTTTCTAATTCATGGTGCAGGACTTAATGTGTTGTTATTCCAATCGTTGTCTAAATATCTTAATGCCGACAGACCAATTTATGCGCTTCAGGCTAAGGGATTGGATGGCAAACAGGCCATAAGTACCTCCATCGAAGAAATGGCGCATGATTATATTGCCGAGATACAGAAAATACAACCTGTTGGTCCATATCATTTGTTTGGATTTTCGATTGGTGGGTTTATAGCCTACGAAATGGCACGCTGCCTTACCGAAAAAGGTTACCAAATAGCCTTTTTAGGCGTTATCGATTCGGTGGCTACCATGGCTTGCGATTCGGGGCCACTACCATTAAAAATTGGTCGCAAAGCGTATCATTTGTTGGCAATGGTGGTATACCTTGTGTTTTTGTTTTTGGTTGAACCCTGGTCGGGCAAAAGACATTTTCTTAAAAATAAGTGGAACAATTTTCGGGTTATAATCCGATATATTGGGGCAAAACTAAATTCCGAACCAGCACAATTGGGTAAAACGGATTCCGGAAATGAACCGGTATTTATGGCCGAAAAGGTAAAATTAATAATGTTCGACGCATTAAAACAGTATCGAATAAAGAAAGCACCTGTAAAACTTCACCTGTTCAAAGCGGCCAAGGCAACCTTTTATATTCCTGATAGAAAGCGATATGGCTGGGGGAAATTTGCCTCCGAAGGGGTTGTACAACATACCATACCGGGCGAGCACTCCACCATGTTTGCCCCGCCAAATGACAGTTTGTTTAGTGAAATATTGGACAGAGCCCTCACAAGTGCTGAACCCGTCAATGGAGAAATGTTTGTGTCGGCCGATTATCTGCTTAAATTGGCAAGAGAAATTGCTGGTAATCCGTTTATTTCGTTTGATGATCATTTAATTGATGTTGGTTTTAACTCGCTACGTATTATTAGGTTTATTGCGGCATTAGAACGCGATTATGGTATTTCGCTTACCCTAACCGAGTTTTATTCAAAACCGAATATCGCCCGGTTGGCTGAATATATTAATCGTGAATGTGATTTGAGTTCGCGAAATTCAATTGTAACGATTAAACAGGGCGATGCTAAATCGGTGCCAATGTTTGTAATTGATGGATTTGGGTTAAAAACACTGGCGTTTCATCATTTGGCGACGCATTTTCCCGAAGATCAAACGGTTTATGTTTTGCAGGCCTGTATGCAAAATGGCGAGCTCCTCGTGCCCGAATCAGTCGAACTTCTTGCTGAATATTACATCAACCAAATAAAAACAATCATTCCAACGGGGCCAATTCATCTTGTTGGTTTTTCTTTTGGTGGGTTTGTGGTGTACGAAATGGCACGACAATTAACGCATTCACCGCTCAAGATCGTTAAGCTCTCAATTTTGGATACCAGTGCCTATTTTATACCGGCTCACAATCAAAGCTTGTTCTCATTCAAATTAAAAACAAAGCGATTTCAACTCATTCGATTTGTAAACCTCGAAAGAAAGGCTCAAATAGCCAGCCTTAAAAAAAATCTTGGAAAATTAGCCAACACGGTTCTGCCGTCATCATTAGAAATTAGAGATGATTTACAAAAAACCATGTCGTTTAACGATAACTTGTACGAACGATCGGTACAAATGATTAAGCAGTATCGAATGACCAAACTGGAAATATCTATCTCTCTGGTTACGTCTGATTCGTATTTGAAGTATGGCGGTAAATATTTAGGCTGGGAAAAATTTGTAAGTGGCACCATTGAAGTATTGCATTTGAATGGTGCGCATCTCGATTTGTTTTCTCCTGAAAAATTAGATAATTTGGCTCAGTTTTTAATCACAATAAAATCAAATACAAATAATGGCATTTAAAGAAATTAACTGGCACAAAATTAGTGTATTATCTTTGGTTGAACCGGGTGCTGTTTTTGTAATTTATGGCTCGGCAAAACTACCTAAAGGGGTTGTTCCGGATACAATATTGACAAAAAAAGAGCAAACGGCTGCTAAAAAAATGAATGGTGCATTGCGAGGTGCCTGGATGGCCAGCCATGTATATTTACGCTTACTGGCCGCAAAATATTTGCAATGCGAACCAGTCGAAGTGGTTTTTGCCATTAGCGAAAACGGTAAACCTTACATTCCCGGTACGCCGTTTTGGTTCAATCTTAGTCATACCGATTATACGTTCTGTATTGGTTTTTCGTGGCAGGGCGAGTTGGGTACCGATCTCGAAGAAATTCCATACGATGCCGATCTTGAGCTTGTTGCCGATTACTCCTTTTCGCCGGTCGAAAACCGCTACTGCGAAGATGGTCGCCATGCCGAACATTTTGCCGAAATATGGACGTTAAAGGAGGGCTTATTAAAAGCAACAGGCATTGGTTTAGTCGATAATCTTAACGATTTAAATACCATCGGGGCAGAAAATAACCGGATTACCGAACAGGGTTTTAAGTTCGTTACTGTGGTTACGCCAAACGATGAGGCACTGAGCGTTGTGGCTTCCGAGCCTTTAGAATCGTTGCAGTTTTTCGATATTTCGGCAGGTTGCGAATTATAGTTGGTAGCCATGGTAACGAAAATTCATTTTGCAGAGGATATTATTGGCGTTCAACCGCAACTTGTGTGTGCAACCATGGTATGTCAGGTAGAAAATAGTGAATCGAACGAGGCTCTTTGGTGCGAAATTGACACATTTTGCCACGACTTTATTGCTAAATACACCATTCCTGAAATTAATCGCCGCGAAGCGATTGCGGCAACCCGTTTGGCGTATAAGGCTTGTGGCAAGGACCCTAATCGCTACCGTCCATCGGCCGAAGCACTCTGTAGACGCTTACTCAAAGGGCAAGGCCTCTACCATGTAAATACCCTTGTGGATATCATTAACCTTTTGTCGCTCGAAACCGGCTTTTCTATTGGCGGATTCGATAGGGGTAAAATCAATGGCGAACTTGTGTACGGTATTGGCAAACAGGGTGAACCTTACGAAGGCATCGGACGCGGAATACTTAATATCGAAGGATTGCCCGTTTTGCGCGATACGTTAGGCGGAATCGGGACACCAACCAGCGACGAAATTCGTACTCAAATTTTGCCCGAAACCAATCAGTTGCTGATAAATATTAATAGTTTTTCGGGTCGAACCAGTGCACTCGACATGGCCGTTGTGCGCGGAATCGCACTGCTTGAATCTTATGGTAATGCCAAAAACGTGTTGGTAAACTATTATGGTTCAAACCTTCTTTAAATATATTTTGGTTGAACCACTGCAACAAA
>QKHT01000289.1 GCA_003249935.1 Bacteroidota bacterium | reverse complement strand
CGGGGTATTACATTTGCCACCTATAGCGAAAACCCAAAAGGCAACGAACGGATTTTTCCGTTCGATCTGTTTCCGCGTATTATTGCATCGGGCGAATGGACGATGCTCGAAAAAGGCCTTATTCAGCGTAACAGAGCCATTAATCATTTTATTCACGATTTATACCACGATTGTAAAATTTTGAAGGACAAGGTTGTGCCAGCCGACCTTATTTTCTCGTGCCCGAATTACAACAGGTATATGAAGGGTGTGAGCCCACCCGGCGGTATTTATAACCATATTTCGGGAACCGATATTATAAAACACAAGGATGGTCGCTACTATGTGCTCGAAGATAATGTGCGATGCCCATCGGGTGTAAGTTATGTGTTGGCCAATCGTGAAGCCGTGAAGCAATGAAAAAGACCATGTCGGGCATGTTTTACGATTTTCAGGTATGTCCCGTTACCGATTATCCCGATGCGTTACAGAGCGTGATGCATTCGGTTCGACCACTAAACAGCGATAAACCGGTATGTGCCCTGCTTACACCGGGGGTGTATAATTCGGCCTATTACGAGCATGCTTTTCTGGCTCAAAGTATGGGAATTGAATTAGTGGAAGGGCGCGATTTGTTTACCGAAAACGACATGGTATACATGCGTACGGTTTTTGGTCCGAAAAAAGTTGATGTGTTGTACCGTAGGGTCGACGATGAATATCTCGATCCGTTGGTCTTTAAGCCCGAGTCGTTATTGGGCGTGCCCGGATTAATGTCGGCCTATCGCAAGGGCAATATCACGATATTAAATGCCATAGGCACCGGTATTGCCGACGATAAAGCGGTGTACCTTTATATGCCCCAAATTATTAAATATTACCTGAGTGAGGATCCGATTCTTCAAAATGTAACCACCTATCGGTGCGATATTGAAAGTGACCAGAAGTATGTATTAGAACACATCCACGAGTTGGTAGTAAAACCGGTGGATCAATCCGGCGGATATGGCATTATTATTGGGCCGCATGCAACAAAAGCTGAACTTGCATTGCAATGCGATAAAATAAAAGCCAATCCGCGCGGATTTATTGCCCAGCCGGTTATGAGTTTGTCGCTTCATTCAACCTATATCGAAAGCGACAAAACATTTCAGCCACGGCATATCGACTTGCGTACGTTTACCCTATTGGGTGCCAATGGTGATTATGTGCTCAAAGGCGGTTTGTCGCGTGTGGCATTAAAAAAAGGGAGTTTAATAGTGAATTCGTCGCAAGGTGGCGGTTCAAAAGATACATGGGTTATTGGTGCTTAAATCTTAAACAATATGTTATCGAGAGTAGCAGAAAATTTATTTTGGATGGGGCGTTACTTAGAGCGTAGCGAACACCTTTCCCGTTTTCTTAATGTGCAATATTTTTCGACAATCGACGTGCCCTATCCGCAACTGCGCGAAATGGCCATGCGTTCGATTCTCGATATGGCGGGTATTATTGCAGAAAAGCCTCTGACCGAAGAAGAAGAGATCCTTACTTTAGTTGCCTTGGACGATCAAAATCCGTCGTCGATTGTGACCTCTGTTTTTAACTGCCGCGAAAATGCCCGCAGTGTGCGCGATAGTATTTCTACCGAAGTGTGGGAAGCCATAAATACCTACTATCTTTTTGTGTCGGCCTATCCGGTAGAACAATATAAATTACGGGGCTTGCACGATTTTACTTCTAAGTCTATTAATCATAACAACATTGTAAAGGGCAAAATTTATCAGACGTTACTCAACGACGAGGCCTTTCATTTCTTACAGCTTGGTATTCATCTCGAACGGGCTACCCAGGTCGCCCGAATAATTTTAAGCAAAAAGAAAGAGATTCAGTTTTTGGATACGCTTAAACTTGGTGCATCGCTCGAATTGCAGCAATGGATTACGTTGCTCGATTGTATTGAAGCCAAGGATATGTGCCGAAAATATTACAATTCGTTACCAAACCGGCGCAATACGCTAGAATTTCTCCTTTTTATCAGTACTTTTCCCAGATCGGTAATTTATAATCTTAACCATGCTCACAACCACATTAAGTTAATTAATGGTGGTAAACCAGAGGTTCGTGGCGAAATAAATTACAATGTGGGTAAAATTATTAACCACCTGCGATACCTCGAAATTGAAGAGTTAGATTCGGATATCATGCGTTTTTTACACGATACATTAAACATGATTAACAATATAAATATCCTTATTCAAGAGGAGTATTTTAGTTACTAATGGCATTATATACAATAAAATACAGCACCGAAAACTTTTACGAGGTGCCTGTGCACGAAGCTTATCTCGAATATATGGTCATGCCTTGCAGTAACGACGACCAGTTTTGTTCGTGGTTCGATATAAATAACAGCCTCAATTTAATCCCGCAAATTAACCATTCGTTGTATGGGTTTAAAATTTTGCGTTTTCATCTCACAGGAGCTTTTACCCATTTTGGGTTGAACCTTACAGCCTCAGTCGAAAAAAGTATCTTTTCTAATAATGTTTATAAACAGATCTCACTCAAAGAAGAACAATCTATTTTGCAAAATGTTAATCATATTATTGCACACCGCGATACATTACGACAAACGTTGCTTACCGCTGTCGATGCCAATGCTCTGCCACCGGAAACAAAAAAAGCGGTGAATGAACCTGCTTTTCAGTACGTTCAGCGTATGACTAATTTTGTGCGGCATTTTCTGTTTTATGAAACCGGGGTAACCTTTCCGTCAACAACTGCACAGGATGTTCTGGCTTTGCGTAAAGGTGTTTGTCAGGATTTTGCCCATCTTTTCATTGCCATTATGCGAACAAATGGCATGCCTGCCCGTTATGTCTCCGGTTATTTGAACCAGGAAATGGGTTTTACAGGCGCAATGGCCATGCATGCCTGGGTTGAAGTTTGGATTCCGGGTTCGGAATGGATGGGCATGGATCCTACGAATAACAATTTTACCAACGAGAATTATATCAAAGTGGCACATGGTGCCGATTATTCCGATTGTATGCCGCTTAAAGGCATTATCAGAGCAGGTGTTTCGGGTATTACCCATTATACCGTTGAGGTAAAAGAACAGCAAAATCAGTAAATAAATGACATATTGTTTAGGAATTAAACTCAAAGAAGGACTTGTAGCCATTGCCGATACGCGGTTGACCTCAGGCACCGAAACGTCTACAGCAAAAAAGTATCAGATTTATCAAAATGAGAAGCAGGGTTTGTTTATTATGGCATCCGGCTTACGATCGGTGCGCGATAAAGTGGTGACCTATTTTTCGGAAGTGATGCATGAGGAGTTCGATAAGCACGACAAATTGTATCAGGTGGTAAACCTTTTTGGTGAACAAATAAAAAAAGTGGCACGCGAAGATGGCGAATCGTTGCAAAAATCGGGATTGGCCTTTAATATTCACGTGATTGTGGGTGGGCGTTTTAGTAACGACGATGAGCATAAGTTGTTTATGCTATATCCCGAAGGAAATTGGATTGAAATAGGGAACGGATACCCTTTTACCATTATTGGAAATTCGGGTTATGGGAAGCCGATTTTGCGCCGAACCATTTCGTACGAATCGAGTATTAAGTTTGCACTTAAAACAGGTTTTCTATCGTTCGATTCAACCCGTGTAAGCAGTAACGATGTGGCCTATCCGATAGATGTACTCATTTATAAGCGTGATTCGGGCAAAATTGAAGTTCAGCGTTATGAGCATGCGGAAATGTTGGCCATCGGCAAAATGTGGGGCGACCTGCTTACCGAAGCCATTGGTAAAGTCCCCGACGATTGGATGGATAAATTTCCGGATTAAAGAATTTTTCTATTTTGTTCTGAACCCGATGTCATTGGCATCGGGTTTTTTATACCCGTTTACCGACTGTTTTTCGCCATTCACCGACCATAATATTCCATTCATTGAAAACCCGAAAAATTCGGGTAACCATTTTATGTCTGCGACGTATTGATAATACAAAATCAAACAAAAAAGCACAAGTATGAAACGTTTAGCAGTTATTTTCAGTTTATGCGTGGCCATGTCGATGACATTCTTAGCCGGCGCAACAGCAAAAGCCCTCAAGGGCGAGTCGAACACACCTTATGGTAGTTATACCATTACACTGGTAAGCAACGAATCTGGTTCAACCCCTGTTTATGAACTTAAATATGCCAACAGCAGTAAAACATTCACAGTAAAAGTCTGTCAGGAAAAGAAATGCTGCAACTATGTGGTGTACGGCGAAAAAATGGAAATGATGTATACCTGTAGTAAGGGTATTTTCGGGGCCAGACGAATTGATAAAAAATTAAGCCGTTTACCACAGGATCAGGCACTTAACGATATCAATCGCGAAGCGTTTTACCGGCAAAAAGTTCTGGCTACCGATGGGCCGCAAACCACCGGCAGTGCGCTCGGACTCATTGCATGTTATCTGCCCGAAATAGTGGGTTAAAAAGGTATTTGAATTGGATTTTTAGTAATAGTAGTAAGCAACAACTCTGTCGGCCCCTCTGCACTTCGCGGAGGGGCTTTTTGCATTTATTTGTAGGTTAAAATAATATATATATTGTAACTATTGGTATGTTATGCTTTGATTGTCTTTTAAGTGTCATAATAAGTTAATATGTGTGACTGGTTGAACATGCTATATTTGTATAATAATTAAAAAAATATAAATATGAAGCATTATTTTATGGCGATTTTTAATCTACTGTCTGTTTTGAGTGCTATTTCTCAGATTAAAGTGGATACTAATGGTAAAGTAGGTATTGGTACGCTAGTACCCACGAATGGTTTTGGTTTAACCGTTAAAGGTAATACCAATTTTCGGAGCCCTGAAAATGAGTCTATTTTGCAATTAAACTCAGTTTACAATTGGTTCGATTTATCTCCGAATAGCGGTAATGAAACTGAAGGTAATATTGGTACAAATTTTCCATTCGAATCAATTGTTAGCCGAAATGGTTGGTTTGCTTCTGCATATATTGTGGACTTTACTCAAGGTAGTGATAAGAGATTCAAGAAGAATATTCAACGCTATAAAGTTGATCTTGATAAATTCAACCTGCTTTTGCCGACACAATATTCAATATCAGATTCTTTGATTCTGGCAAAAAAATATCCAGGCCAAAAGATTAAACCCTATACTTGTGATAACTCTTTAGGTTTTATTGCTCAGGAAGTTGAGGAAATATTTCCTAATTTGGTGGTAGAAGATAGTGTCACGGGTTTTCTGTCCATAAAATCGCTTCAGTTTATTCCAATAATTGTATCTGTTTGCCAGCAGCAACAGCAACAAATTGCCATTCTAAATGATCGAATAAGTGCATTGGAAAAAACATTGAAAAAGTAAAATAAACACAGTGAGAATTATAGTTTTTAAAATAATAGTTTGTAGTTTGATCCTAAATGTTTTCGAACTTGCAGACTTGTGCAGTCAGGTTTCCGTAAGCAATGGTTTGGTAGCTTACTACAACTTAAACGGAAATGCAGATAATAGTTTAAGTAATGCAAAACAGGGTGTTTTGCACAATGTAACGTTTGTAGAAGACCGACATGGGAATGCAAATAGTTCGGCCTTTTTCAATGGTACGGATCATTATATTGAAATAAAAGATAAGGTTTTGAATGATACAGATTCTGCTTTCACTATTACGTTATGGTTTAAGATAAACATCCAACATGCATATAAATACCCGATGTGTTTGATTAGTAATGTTGAAAATGACTCAGTAATTAAATTTGAAATTATGCATGCGGTCGAGTTGCTAGGTACGATGAATGGTACTGCTTATTTTCGACTCAACCATTTTAATAGGCCTTATACCCCTTTAGCTGTTGGCGGTATTTCAAATTATACGAAAGAATACAATCCAGATGCATGGCATTTTGCGTCCTTCCGTATTCAGTACACTCCTACGAAACTCATTTCAACAACTACTGTTGACTCTTATTACCGTAAAACCATATTTACAGCCGATTCGTGTTCGTCTACAGCCGATTCGACGGAAATCAGGTGGAAACGACTTTACCAGACTTTCCCGGAAAGATATTGGAAATTTTCTCCAAATTTTAAATTGAGCAAGGTTGTTACAACTTATATTGGAAAAACTATTAGCACTGTACACAATTATAGCATTGATCCTAATAATATTGGTAGATATTTCTTTGGAAATTTGGATGAAATTAGAATTTATAATCGGTATTTGTCTAATGCGGAGGTTAGCACCCTAAAAAACGGAGAAAGTGAAAATGGCATTAATACCGCAGAAAAGTTAAATGTAAAATATAAGATACTCCCAAATCCATCTTCTAACTGTATATATGTAGAAGGATTAGATGTTTTAAATAGTTTTGAAATTTTAAATTTAACCGGAACAAGTTTTGGTGTCAGTAATACCAATCCGGTCAATATTTCGGAATTGCGAAAAGGAATGTATATCATAAGATTCCAAAATAAAGCGGGAAAAGTGTTCGCGCTTAAATTTAATAAACTGTAAACAAAATCTAACATGAAACGTGTCTTTATTATTATATTGGTTCTGCTTTCCTCTGTCAGTTATGGTCAAAGAAAAATATTTTTTGCAGGTCGGGAGTGGTATGTGAAAAGCGGATTGCATGCACCTCCGGGAAATGATTTGCCTCCGAATAACTGGTCGAATAGCAACGACAATGTATTTGTAGATCAATCAGGTGCATTACATTTAACGATTAAAAAAGGGATTGATAATAAATGGTATTGTTCCGAAGTTTACTCTTTAGAACATGGTTCGTTTGGCGAATATCAGTTTATGTGTATTGGTCGCCCCGATTTAGAAGATCCAAGTGTAGTTTTCTCTCCATTTATTTATAGTGATAGATATTGGGTTTCCAATCCACCTATTGTTCCTTTTGGCGAAATAGATATCGAATTTTCCACCGGATGGGATGAGAATGGCATTAATACATTTTATTCATTACATGCTGACGATGATGCAGGTAATAATAACGATTTTAGAACAAGTTCAGTTACTACATTAACTGGTAATTGGTTTACGGCCTATTGGAAATGGGAGCCCAATGACATTACTTTTCAACTTATACATGGGCATTATTTAACGCCTCCTTCTCCTAACTTTTTGGTGGAGAATTCGTACTATAAACTGTCGGACCATCCCGAGGAATGGGAATTATATCATCAACTAATTCCAAATGCACAGAATCGGTTGCTTATTCATTTGAATTTATGGTTAAATGCGAATATGGTGCCCATAAATGACCAAACTATTGAATACATAATTTCTGATATTAGATACCCTCCGGTTATCTATGATTATTTAACTTGGGAGTATAATGGCAATAAAACGATAAAATTGAGAGACGTTGTTTTAAATGGTCCTTACCTAAGTTCTCAATGTAACTACAATTTTTTGGTTAGTCGAAGTGCAACAATCGAGGCGAATTTTACCGTTCCGGTAGGAGCAGGGTTCGAAATAAATATTAATCCAATAGAATACAACACAACACAATGAAAATTTTACTATTAAGTTTGGCCGCTGCAATAGGGTTACTTTGCAGCTGCGAGAAAAAAGATGAAATGTCATCTTTAGAAAAGAAAGAGATTAGCGGTTATGTTCAGAAAGGGCCGTTTCAAATTGGGTCTACGGTAACAGTTTTTGAACTTGATGCGAAATTAACGCAAACCGGTAAAACCTACACTGCAATAATTTCCGATAATTCGGGCAAATGGTTGCTTGAAAATGTAAGTTTAATATCGCCATACGTGCTATTAAAGGCCGATGGATTCTATTTTAACGAGAATCTGAATGTATTATCTCAAGCCCCAATTACACTCAATGCTATTGCCGATATTAGCGATTTATCTTCGGTTAATGTAAATGTTATTACACATTTAACGTATCAGCGCATTCAGTTTTTGATGAAGAATAATAATTTGGCGTATGCAGATGCAAGAAAAAAGGCTGAAAGTGAAATTTTAAAGATGCTTTATATTACATCCCCCGAAATGAGTGCAGGATATACGCTTAATTTTTTCGAATCTGGCGACCAAAATGGCGTATTGTTGGCTGTATCAGCAATTCTTCAAGGCTTTAGAAGTGCATCCGAAACATCGGCCCTTCTTTCGTCTATAGCATCCGATATGCGTGAAGATGGGGAACTGAATAATGCTATTATTGGTGAAACAATAAAACAAGATATATCGATGCAAAATATCAGTAAAATTGGTTCGAATATTATTGCTTATTGCAATTCTATAAACAAGACAATCAGTTTACCTGAATATTCAAAATATATCGAAATGTTCTTGACAAAATCGCCGTACAAGCCGAAATTTTTAACCTACTTTCCAATATCGGGTATCTATGGGTTAAATATTTTAAATTACGATGTTGATACTATCTATTCTGGAATATTAACAACAACTACTAAAGATGGATATTATTCTATGACAGCAAATTTGCCTGCCGGATCACATCTTAAGGTTGTGGTATCTAATGGCTTGTGGATGTATTCTGTTGGTAGTGTTTCCGGTTGGTCAATTGATTCGTACAGTATGTCTGACAAGATTCAGACTTTTAATTTGCTATCGAATAATGGTCAACCCGATATTAAACTTAAGTTTACATCTAATCAAGTTATTAAAATCGAATACTATTTTAATAACTCACCTGTTCCAAATAAAGTGAAATTCGTTACAGTAATTTAAAATTTAATTTTGTCCTTATTAAAGTGTTTACCATTCTTTGCCCCTCTGCACTTCGCGGAGGGGCTTTTTTATTGGTTGAACCTCAGTCGAAGGTTTCGAACATAGGCGAGAGGCCGTCCGGCGTTTTTATTTTAATGTCGTTGAGGTGCAGGCTGCCGTTAAATTTTACCTCAACGCCAAGTATATTACCGATTTTTGTGCCAATTGGGAGGCTAATAACCGGTAGACTGTCCAGTGATGCAGTCACTTCGTTACCGACCACGTCAATCGAAAAGTTTTGCCATATTCCGGGGGTTATCGCACGAATAGAACGAGATGTGTTGCTGCCGTTCGAACAATTGAACCCATTGCCTGCAAGAGGTTCACCCAAAACAAAATAAATTGTGTTTTTATCGCCTGTAATGCACCAGGTAATACAGTTGCAATTGGTTTCGGGCAAAAATGCCGATGTAAATGTAAAGTCGTTGCTTGTATTGTTAATGGGTTGGTAGTTGCATAATGTGCGTAATTTTAACGTGTTGGTATCGACACCATTTCGCATAAGAAACGGGTTGGTTATACTCATTATTCCGGTGTCTAATGCCAGATCGTAAGGTAGTTTTTTAATCTCATTGTAGCAATTGTTGTCGGACGCAAAGAGTTCCCAACCCTTGGTTTCACAGTAAACTTTTGTTGGTTCGGATAATACCGCTACCGCCGAACGAACGGATACCTGATATACGCCGGGATGTGAATAGTTGTGCGTAACTTGTTGAATGCCTTTGTGGAGCGATGCCGAAGGTGTATTGTCGCCAAAATCTAAACGTGCAGTGCCATCGCTTTCAGGCAATTCAATTTGCAAGTCAACCTGCGTTGGCATTACCCCATCAATACTTAGCACTTTTACAGTAGCTAAAAGTGGTACGCCGGGAAACCGGATATAATAACCAGCCACAAAAGAGAGTATCAAAGCAATAAACACACTCCAAAGCGTGGTGTTGTCGAATCGTGGTTTCGAAGCTGTGTTTTCGGCCATGTGTTTAAATGTAAAAGCTGCTTTTATTTGAAATATAGTTTGAACCTAAGGTTAAAGATAGGCATTTTTGGTCGAAGCACAATATCGTAATCAGAATTATCGTGGTAACTAATAGGTGTTATTTTGGGGAATTTTAGCTAAATATGGATTGGTTGTTGTGCGAAGTTAATGTCCTTAAATGGGTGGTGAAGAGATATTTTGTGCGAAAAAAGAACAAATTGAAAATTTTGTAATATTTCAGAGCGAATTAATTATTGTTCTCTCAAACAATTGCAATTGACAGGAATCTTGTACCCCCTGATTTACTGCCTATTTAACCCTGTTTTTCTTGTTTTTATAATTTATTATTGTAGCTGTATTTATTATATTATTAATTATGAAAAAGGTTTTATATTCTCTGTTTATTTCAGCTCTGTTAGGATTGGGTTCGGCTGGTGTTGCAGATGCCCAAAAGTTCGATACATCCGATGCATCGCTCAAACAGTATCAATATCCCGATTGGTTTCGCGATGCAAAATTTGGAATTTGGTCGCATTGGGGGCCGCAAGCTGTGCCTCGACAAGGCGACTGGTATGCAAAAAAAATGTATCAGGAGGGGAGTGATGATTACAATTACCACTTGAAAACGTATGGACATCCGTCGGTGTTTGGTTATAAAGATATCATTCCGTTATGGAAGGCCGAAAAGTGGGATCCCGCTGCATTAATGAAGCTCTATAAAGAAGTTGGTGCAAAATACTTTGTAAGTATGGGAACGCATCACGATAACTTCTTTTTGTGGAATTCTAAGATTCACAAATGGAATGCTGTAAATATGGGGCCTAAGAAAGATGTTGTTGGCCTATGGCAGGCCGAAGCCAAAAAACAGGGGTTGCGCTTTGGCATTTCCGAACATTTAGGTGCCAGCTACACATGGTATCAACCCAGTCATGGTGCCGATAAGGTCGGTAAATATGCCGGCGTACCCTACGATGGTGCAAATCCGGCTTATCAGGACCTATACCATCCGAAAGCGGCTCCCGAAGACAAAGAGTGGCTTACCACCGATCCCGAAAATCAAAAGAACTGGTTGGCTTGCATCACCGAACTTATTGATATGTATCACCCTGATTTGCTTTATTCAGATAGCGAATTGCCTTTCGGCGAAGTTGGTCGCACCATGCTTGCCCATTACTACAACAGTGATATCGCGCACAACGGTGGTGTATTGTCTGCTGTTTATAACTGCAAACACAAAGCTTCCGAAGGACGCTGGGTTCAGGATATTGAACGTGGTGTGGCCGATACCATTAGCGAATTTCCCTGGCAAACCGATACTTCTATAGGCGATTGGTATTACAAAACCGGGCAGAAATACAAAACCGGTACCGAAGTGGTGCAAATGCTGGTTGATATCGTAAGCAAAAATGGGAACCTGCTTATCAATGTGGTTCAAACCCCCGAAGGTGATCTTGAGCAGGATGTAATAAATATTCTAAAAGAAATTGAGATCTGGACTAAAGCCAATGGCGAAGGTATTTATGGAACCCGACCATGGAAGTTGTACGGCGAAGGCCCCAGCACTGTAAAAAAGCAGGAAAAAGGCCGGTTCGGTGGATTAAAAGATACGCGGGCATACGAATCTACCGATATCCGGTTCACCCAAAAAGGTAATTCTGTGTATGCATTTTGCATGTTGCATCCTAATGCCGATATTTCTATTTCGTCATTAGGAAAAGATTCGAAATTGTTTGGCAAAACAATCTCTAATGTTACAATGCTGGGTAGTAAGCAAAAATTGAGCTGGAAGCAAAATGCTGACGCGCTTGTAATCTCTAAACCTGCGAAGCTTCCGGTATGGCAAGTTGTGGCCTTCAAAATAAACTAACAATGGGTTCGATGTATTAGGATGAAGAATAAGATTTTATTTGTTTTCATATCCTTATGGATGATTGTGATTGTATTGTACGCATCGCCCCCAAAGCCGCCACGTGGTAAGGCATGGGTTAAGGTTGAGGGAATGACCGATGAATTCGATGCAAAAAGCCCGGGTTCCAAGTGGCGAATTGCTGATAAAAATGATTCGTGGAATCGTACTGCTGCTTTCGATAAACGTGCCATTGAAGCCACATTGATTGATAGTACAACTGGTAATTATGCCGTAACTATTAATCCGATGTGGTATAGTGCCAATGATGTTTTTACTAAAGGAAGCAGAACCTACTATTTTGCTGGTGGTTTGTTCGAAACAGCCGAAATGGCCGTTAATGGCTATTTTGAGATTCGGGTTAAACCATCTGACTTTCCCATGGGTTCCGGTATTTTTATGAATTCGCGATCTTATACCGATCAACCATGTGGCGAAAAATATAAAACGGAATTGGATATTTGCGAAAATATGGGGTATACGGGTCCCGGGGCCAATACCGGTTGGAACAATACCATGCACATTAATTCGCATGTAAAACCAACCGATGAAAATTGTGTTGAACAAGCATATATTTCTACTAATGGTAATTTGGGTAAAAAGTTTCCGACAGGTACAGGCAATAAATTTCATACGGTGGCTACCTGGTGGAAAACCAAAGATTCATGTCTGTTTTACCTTGATGATGTCTATTTTCAGACTATTGTGCCTAAGCGGATTTTTAATATTCCCATGCCGGTTATTTTGGTTTCGGAAACCTACACCTGGGGCGATAATGATGCAAATAATGCTGGTAACCCAAAGCCCGAAGCTGATATGTTTCAGGATAATTTCAGAACCAAAGCCCAGCGTGCTGTTACGTTCGATTATTTACGGACGTGGAAATTGGTAGATGTAGATGGTAATGCCTTTAACGATACCAAAAACAACATCGATTTTTATTCTAAACCGGTAACTTTGCCTGTAAATTCACCTGTAAATTTCTCATTGGTCTATTCCGCTAAGCAGAATTGCTTCGCCAAGATTGTTATTAAAAACGAAAATGGCACTGTAATGGGCGAAACGGTTCAACCATTAGAAACCGGGGTGCAACTATTTGATGCAAAAGTTATCCCTGCAAGTGTGCTACCCATTGCCAACTACATTGCAGAATGCATATTGTATACTTCCGTTAATGGTGTCGAAACAGTTTTGGCCAAATCTGTTGTAAATATTTCGTCGGATAAACTCGTCTATAGCGATTCGGTGTTTGAATCGGAACTGCCTGCCGTATTGGCCATTGGATTAAAGCAAACTGTGGCCATAGCCTATTCTGCCTCGGCCGAACGTGAGATTTACGTGGAAATGCGTCATCCGGCTGGTTATTATATGGGAGCCACCACCGTAAAAGTACCCAAGGGCGTTGGTACTGCAATCGTGCCTTTAACATTGCTGTTTCCGACTACGGCAGGTAAAGATTATTCGCTTTTAGTTCAAATAAGGCCTGTGGGTGGTAATACGTACAACGCTATAAACAGTTTAACAGCATTGCGCGATGTGGCTTCAACCGTTGGTGTAAATCGAGTGGTTTCGGCTGAACCAGGGTTGCGTGTGTTTCCTAATCCTGTTTCAAAATCCTTTCAATTGGGTCTGTCCAATAATGCCACCATTGCGCATTGTCGGGTTACCGGTATCACCGGCCAAATCATGTACGACTTTGGTGCAATGGAATCGGGAAATTCAATTGATGTTTCCCATCTTGAAAAAGGTTGGTATTTGGTTTATGTACGAACCGAAGGTGGGCAATTTGTGACGCGGTTTCAAAAGCTGTAGCCTGTTCTAAGGTTAAATATAATACAAAAGCGGGATGCCATTCAATTGCATCCCGCTTTGTATTTAGTTGTGAACCATTGGGTTCATTGTTTATTTCTGTAAAATTACTCTTCCAACAGAATTTCCATAATCTGAACCGCTGCCTTGGCAACCGAAGTGCCCGGGCCAAAAATAGCTGCAACACCATTCTCGTAAAGGAAAGCATAATCCTGTGCCGGTATTACACCACCTGCGATAACAATGATGTCTTCGCGACCCAGTTTTTTTAGCTCTTCGATTACGGCCGGAACCAATGTTTTGTGTCCTGCTGCGAGCGACGATACACCCATTACGTGAACGTCGTTTTCAACAGCTTGTTTGGCTGCTTCGGCAGGTGTCTGGAACAATGGTCCCATGTCCACATCGAAGCCACAGTCGGCATAACCGGTTGCTACTACTTTCGCACCGCGGTCGTGACCATCCTGACCCATTTTGGCAATCATAATACGTGGCTGGCGGCCTTCTTTTTTAGCAAAGGCTTCAACAAGTTCCTTGGCCTGTTGGAAATCGCCATCGTTTTTCGATTCTGAACTGTACACGCCTGATATAGTTCTGATTACTGCTTTATATCTTCCTACAATAGTTTCGCAAGCATACGAAATTTCGCCAAGTGTTGCACGCAATTTAGCTGCTTCAACAGCCAATGCGAGCAGGTTGCCTTCGCCGGTTTCCACACATTTGGTAATGGCTGCCAATGCCTTTTGAACCTCGACTTCGTTACGGTTTGCGCGAACCTCTTTCAAGCGCTCTATCTGAGAGAGACGAACCGCAGTATTGTCGATTTCGAGAATATCAATCGGGTCTTCTTTTTCGAGACGGTATTTGTTTACACCCACAATCGTCTGCGAACCGCTGTCGATTTTAGCCTGGGTACGTGCTGCAGCTTCTTCGATGCGCATTTTGGGTAATCCGCTTTCTACTGCTTTTGCCATACCACCGAGTTCTTCTACCTCTTCAATCAGTGCCCAGGCTTTTTGTGCCAATTCGTTGGTGAGCGACTCTACATAGTACGAACCTGCCCATGGGTCAACTGCTTTGCAAATATCGGTTTCTTCCTGAATATAAATCTGAGTGTTACGTGCAATACGTGCCGAAAAGTCGGTTGGTAATGCAATGGCCTCATCGAGTGCGTTGGTATGCAAACTTTGAGTGTGACCCAACGCCGCAGCCATGGCTTCGATACAGGTTCTACCCACATTGTTGAATGGATCCTGTTCGGTAAGCGACCAACCCGAAGTTTGAGAGTGTGTACGCAATGCCATCGATTTGGCATTCTTCGGTTCGAACTGTTTTACGATTTTCGCCCAAAGCATACGAGCCGCACGCATCTTGGCAATTTCCATAAAATGGTTCATACCAATAGCCCAAAAGAACGACAAGCGTGGTGCAAATGCATCGATATCGATACCGGCTTTAACCCCTGTGCGTAAGTATTCCAAACCATCGGCCAATGTGTAGGCCAACTCAATGTCGGCAGTTGCACCTGCTTCCTGCATGTGGTATCCCGAAATAGAAATAGAGTTGAATTTAGGCATGTTTTTCGAAGTGTATTCGAAAATATCTGCGATAATGCGCATGGAGAATACCGGTGGATAGATATAGGTGTTGCGCACCATAAATTCTTTGAGAATGTCGTTTTGGATGGTTCCGCTTAACTCTTCGAGTTTTGCACCTTGTTCCATTGCTGCTACAATATAGAACGCCAAAACCGGCAATACCGCGCCATTCATGGTCATGGATACCGACATTTTGTTAAGTGGAATCTGGTTGAAAAGGATTTTCATGTCCTCAACCGAGTCGATGGCCACACCGGCTTTACCCACATCGCCAATTACACGCTCGTGGTCGCTGTCGTAACCGCGGTGTGTAGCAAGGTCGAATGCCACCGACAAACCTTTTTGTCCCGATGCAAGGTTGCGACGGTAAAAAGCGTTCGATTCCTCGGCAGTCGAGAATCCTGCGTACTGACGAATGGTCCATGGCTGCATGGCATACATTACCGAGTAGGGTCCGCGCAAGTAAGGCGCTAAACCGGCGGCATAATTCAGGTGCTCCATCCCTTCGAGGTCTTCGGCGGTATAAGCACGCTTTACAGGAATCTGCTCGGAGGTCATCCAATCTTTCCCGATTCCTTTTTCGGTGGCCCATGCTTTGCCGTCGGCTTTGCAACAACTGCCACTTTTAATATTTATATCTTTAAAATTCGGTTTCATAATACATTCATTACTGCCAAAAAATTGAAAGAACCTTGTTGCTACGGTTCAACCGTAAGCCGCAGCTCTTTTATTTATGGCTAAATTGATAACATTTTATTGTATCCTTTAAGTGTTTCGAGCACGTTGGATTTTACGCTGATGAAGTTTTCGATGCCACCTTCTTTCAATGCGTCTGCGCAGGCAGGAGCTCCGGCAACCACAAAAATCGCCTGATTTTTAAGTTGTTCGTAAGCAGGAAGAGCCATTTCGGCATAGTCGTCGTCCGAAGCACAAATAACCACAATTTCGGCTTTCGATACTATGGCTGCAGCAACACCATCTTCGATGGTTTTGTGTCCCAAATCTTCGATAATGCCATAACCGGCACATGCGAAAAAGTTGGCCGAGAATTGTGCCCTTGCCTGACGCATCGCCACGTTACCCAATTTAAGCATGAATACTTTCGGTTGTTTGCCCGATTTTTCCACGTCGATACGCAAACCTTCGAAAATCTCGCCCGAACGGAAGAATTCAAGTGGTTCAACCACTTTTTTGCCCTCGCCGCAACCGCAGCAGCAGCCGGTTTCTTCGATTTTACCCGCCATTTTTTCGTTGAAATTGGGGTATTGGTTTGTGCCTAACAAAATCTCTTTGCGACGTGCTATATTATCGCGACGTTTTGCTGCGCTTGCCTTAACGGCTTTTTGAATGCTGCCATCTTTGAGTGAAGCTACAAAACCGCCATTTTCGGCTACCGAAGTAAAAATGCTCCAAGCTTGATCTGCAATCGAAGCGGTAAGCTTTTCGATATAGTACGAACCTGCCGAGGCATCCACGATTTTTTCGATGTTGCACTCTTCTTTCAATAACAACTGTTGGTTGCGGGCAACACGTTCGCTAAGGTCGTCCGATGCCTTGTAGGTCACATCGAAAGGCAAAACGGTCATCGAATCCACTCCTGCAATTGCCGCACTCATGGCTTCGGTTTGTGTGCGAAGCATGTTTACATACGGGTCGTAAAGCGATAGGTTGAATTTGGCTGTTTCGGCATGAACCTTCATTTTAGCCACGCATTTGCAAACGCCATCCGAACAACATTTGTCGTCTTTTTTGCAGTTGCAGCCTTCGCCACATTCGCACGATGGTTTGTATGCTTCAACAATTTTTGCCCACAACATACGTGCTGCACGGAATTTTGCAATTTCCATGAAGTAGTTAGAGCTTATTGCAAAGCTGAATTTGATATTTTTTGCGGCATCGTATGCGCTTACACCGGCATCGGTTAGCATGGTCATATATTCTGCGCCCATGGCAAGGCCATAGCCTAATTCCTGAGCAATATAGGTTCCTGCATTAGCAAAATGACGGGCGTTAACCGTAATTACCCTGAAATGGGGCAAATTGGCTGCTGCTTTTAGCATTTCGGCCATGTAAGCTGGTTCGATATCACCTTTTTCGCTGCATGCATAGCCGTGTTTCAGGTAACGGCCCATCGGGTCGAAATTGATTGAACCACGTACATCGGCAGCTGCATAGCCATGTTTTTCGACATAAGCTACAAAAAGACTAAGAAAGCCTTTGTTGCCTTTTGGTACACTAAAGTTGATTTCAACGGCCGGAAGGCAAATGTTGTCGAGTAAGGTTTCGAACATCTCAGCTGTGATAGCCACATTTTTCGAAAAGCAAAAACCCAACGAATCCACGCCGCGTCCCAAAACATTCAATGCTTTTTTATTCGCTTCCTTTGCATCGGTTACGCGAATATCCTCACGCACACGCCACTCATTATTTTTGCTGCAAGTGCCGCGGGTGTAAGGAAATTCACCCGGAAGAACATCGAGGTAGTTTACCTCTGCAAGGTCTTCGGCGCGGTAAAAAGGCATCACATTGAAGCCTTCGTTGGTGCGCCAGACCAGTTTTTTATCGAAATCAGCACCCTTAAGGTCGGCCACGACCTTTTGCATCCACGCCTCGGTAGACACCCCGGGAAACTCTCCGAACAATTTGTTATTAACTGTATCTGCCATATTCTTTAAATTGGTTTTCAGAAATTCAGGTTGCAAAATTAACCCTTTTATTATTAATGCACACCGAATTAAAGATTTTTTTCATTAAACCGCCAACTATTTTTATCCATTATTGTCAGACCGTACTTTCTTTGTCTTATTTCGGTTCATCGCATTGTAACTTGCTGTATTGGGTTGATATGCTATTCATATTTTACATAAAAAAGTACAGGTAAATTGAGACAACCAATGTTTCGTATTTAGATTTTATAGAAAAAATGAGTACTTTTACGTTAAATTAGTTGTTTAATGAACCGAATTCGATTACGAAGAATTATTCAGATGCCTCTTACCGTTTTTCGGATGATACAATTTGTAGGTAGTCAGAAAAATTATCTCCAGCGAAAAGTGGCTCCCGCATTGAATCAGCTTCTTCATTCGGGAGATGGTTCGGTCGATAAGGCCGATGTGGATAAAATTTTGAAATATTACGGGTTAGGTGTTCCTGCTGTACTTGGTGAAGCTTTTTGTATGTTACGAGGTACACCCATGACAAAAAATGAGCGTAAATGTGCCACCTCGTTAGGCGCAATTACGGGCTTGTTTGATGATTTTTTTGATAAGCATGCACTGGAAAATTTTGAGATTGAACAACTTATGGAACACCCCGACACCATAGTACCCCGAAACGATAATCAAAAACTCTTCCAACAAAATCTAATTCAGGCACTATCATTAATCTCTCTTAAAGAGTTATATCTGAGAATGTCACGAAATATATTTAAAGTTCAGATCGAAAGTCATAAACAAAAATTGCCTCAAATATCGGCCAGTGACCTCGAATCTATTACTTGGCAAAAGGGGGGGTACTCTGTATTGTTTTATCGTTCGGCAATGAACCATACCTTGGTTATGGGTGAAAAGGAAGCACTTTACGAACTTGGTGCAGCAATGCAACTTGGTAACGATATTTTCGATGTTTTTAAAGATTCACGTGATAAAATATATACCATTCCAACAACAACCGGTACCGTTTCGCAATTACGCGAAACCTATTTGCGGCAATTAAATAAAGCGTACGAATTGGTTAGGGGTTTGGATTATCCTGAAAAAAATATTCAGAGGTTTATCAATATCGTTCATATGGCGGTAGCATGCCGGGTATTTGTAGCACTGAATCAGTACGAAAAACTTCAGGAATCTTCACATGGGCGATTTTTGCCGGGAGAATATACCCGTCAGGAGTTAATTTGCGATATGGAAAAGCCGATAAATATTATGAGGATGTTAAAGCATTTTGTAACGACAAAATACCCCGGTTAATTTTTTTTTGCTTTAGTTAACGCCAATTATTTCGCCGTCGTTAGCATGGGCAAATTTATAAGCAAGTTTACCTAAAAATCGAGATATTATGCCCGCCGCTGTTTTTGTTTCCTCAGAAATTTCACGCTTTTGAATCTTTAACATCATGTATCCGTAGAGTGCAGTAAAACTGATTTCTATCAGACTTGAACCTTCGGGCGATTGATTTTTGAAAGCATTTATAGTGGGTAATGTTTTGTAAAACAGAGTGATATATTCAATCTCTTCCGGTATTTGAAGTAGGGTGTTGTGGCACTCTTCTATTTGTTGCAGTGTGTTAATGTTAATTTGAAGATGACCTTTTTCGGTAACGCCTTCAATCCGCATCATATTAATCAGGTCTTCGTACCATTGTTGTATTTCGTTCTGAACCGCTGCCGGCTGTTCGTATTGCATGGCTATATATTTGCGTATAAGTTCCGGGTCGAAACGCATAGCCCGAATCATGTCTTCTACCTGCCACATGTATAGGAGGTACTCTGCAATATTTTTATCCTTTCTTTCGCGTGCAATCAACATAACGTTTTTATTATCGTTTTTTTAATCGTCCAGGTCTTCCCAGCCATCCCAATCGTCGACAAAGTTTTCGAGATCGCGTCTGTCTTTTTTTGTTGGGCGTCCGGTACCTCTGGCTCTGTCAATAAATCCGCTCAGACTTTGTAGTTTTAATATTTCGAGCTGATCAGCAGGTGTTACATCTTCCATGAACCCCGGCACAAGCTTGGCGGCCATGCGTTTGTCGCACAGTGCCAAAACTTTAAATGAATAGGTTATCGGGGGCCGTTTTATCTGAATTATTTCGCCAACTTTTATGTTGCGCGAGGGCTTTACTGTAATGCCTTTTATGGTTACTCTGCCTTTTTTTAAGGCTTCGGTAGCAATACTTCGTGTTTTAAAGAGCCTTACCGACCACATCCACTTATCAATTCTAACCTCTTCCATTCCCTTTTTTGTTATAGAGGTTCATGGTTCTTTCGCAGCCTTGCGTTACAAACGAAAGTATAATCTCCTTGCATTGGTTAATCGGTTCAGCCAATAACGCTTGCTCTGCCTTGCTCCATTTACCCAGTACGTAATCTACCTGTTGGCCGGGACCAAAATCGTTACCAATGCCTATTCGTATCCTTGGGTAAACATCGGTGCCTAATAGTTCACGCAGGCTTTTTAGTCCGTTATGACCTGCGTCGCTGCCTTTGGCACGCACGCGCAATGATCCTACGGGCAGTGCCAGGTCGTCGACAATAACCAGCAGGTTTTCGATTTCTATTTTTTCCTTTTCGAGCCAGTAGCGAACCGCTTTTCCACTCAGATTCATGTAGGTCGATGGTTTAAGCAAAATAAGCGTACGGCCTTTATGTTTCATTGTGGCTACATCGCCATATCGGGCTGGTGCAAAAACAATATTGGACGCTCCGGCAAGAGCGTCCAATATATCGAAGCCAATATTGTGGCGTGTATTTTCGTATTCCGAACCTATGTTTCCAAGGCCCACAATCAGATACTTCATTTTGTTGAGTTGCTTTTTTTCTTTGAACCTGAAAAAGCGCATTGTGTATTACAATTAGCTTTCTTGTTTTGCGCGTGCAGCTCGTGTCAGTTTTACTGATACCACAACAGCATTCTTTGTGTTCAAAAGTTCGATGTTTTCGTAGCTCAATGCACCTACCTGAATGGTTTTGCCGAGACCTAACGTTGTAACATCGATATGTAAACGATCGGGTATGTTGCTGTATAAACCTTTTACTTTAAGGTAGCGCATTTCTGTTTGTAATTTACCACCGGCTTTTACCCCTTCTGCAAAACCCGAAACTTCGATAGGAACATTTACAATAACCGGCTTATCGGCAGAAACGCGAATAAAGTCGATATGCAAAACTTTATCCGATACCGGGTGAAACTGAATATCTTTCATGATCGATGTGATCTTTTTTCCATCAATCACTAATTCTACAACATAAACGTTGGGCGTGTAGATTAAGCCGCGTACGCTTTCTTCGGTTACCGAAAAATGTACCACATCTTCACCACCATAAACAACGCAAGGAATTAAACCCTGACCACGAACTACAGTTGCAGCTTTCTTACCAACATCCTGGCGTGCAACGCCTTTTAATTCAAATGATTTCATCTTTTCTTTTGTTAAACGTGCTACTCAAAACAGAATTTATTCCTGTTTCCCATTACACAAATATGCCTTTTTTGGCGGGTGCAAATATAGTAATTGTTTAATAATTAATGAAACTGTTGACTGAATTTATCTGATAATTTTCTTTAAATGTGATTTAATTCTTGCAACTAATTGTTTTTATAACAAATAGTTTGAAATTATTTGGATTTTTCTTGCAGATATGAACATAAGTGCATTATATTTGTATCGAAATTTTGCAATATGGCACGACCGCGACACGCAAACAGCGTTCAGATTCCACCCCGAATTAAGGGGTTTACACCAGTAGGCTATTGTAATGGCGAATGCGAACCACTTTTATTGTATCTCGAAGAGTTAGAGGTAATAAGACTGTTGGATTATGAGGGATTGTCGCAGGAAGAAGCGGCCCGGTTGATGCAGCGATCGAGATCATCGGTTACCCGTATTTATCAACGGGCAAGAGCAACTATTGCGAAGGCATTGGTTGAAGGCGTGGAAGTGAAAATTGAAAGTGGTAATGGATTTTTAAATTGTAACTGGTTTTTTTGTTCAGGATGTAAGGTTCGGTTCAATAATCCAAAAGGTAACGTTACCAATGAATGCGTTTTATGTGGTTCAACCGAAATAGTTAAAATGGAGGGGTGTGTATGATTGTTGTATTGCCTGTTTCGGTTGGAAATGAATCTTGTGTTTTGAGTAAAAAATTTGCCCGAAGTCCTTGGTTTGCTATTGTAAATAAGGGTTTGAACCGTGTGGAGTATGTCGAAAATCCCTATTGCCGTTTGGATACCGATGCCGGACCTCAGGTGGTGGAGTATTTAGTCGATTTAAAAAAAGCAGATACATTTATCGCGTTTGAACTTGGATATAAAGTGCAGCTAATGGCTATGGAACGAGACATACGCATTGTGTTGCTTGCCGATCATCTGGTTCGGCCAAAAGAGTTAACAGACAGAATATTAGCAAAAAGATAATAACGATGGAGTCAAATTTTGGGGTGCTTTACAACGAAAAAGATCGTACGATAATGAAGATTGTCGAAGATACGTTAAATCCGAAAGACGATCGTGTGGCAGAAATTGTAAATTTTGCCAAAGGTGCTGGTTTTACCCACATTGGTGTTGCCAATTGTATCAGTTTCGAGAGGCAAGGCGAAGCGTTGGTTAAAATGCTTGAGGATGAAGGTTTTGTGGTTAGTCGGGCGAATTGTAAATTGGGTCGCATGCCTAATGACGAAATTTTGCCGGGGTATAAGGGCGTTTCGTGCAATCCGGCCGGACAGGCTTTTTATCTTGCCGAAAAGAATACCGATATGAATATTGTGATGGGGCTTTGTTTGGGGCACGATATGGTTTTTAACGCCAAATCGTGTGTGCCAACCACCACTTTGGTCGTAAAGGACCGGAAGTTGAACCACCATTCACTGCAACGGTTCGAAGTATAAACGATATAAAAAGAATAAATTATGAAAATAGCAGTTCCAACACGTAATGGTATGGTTGATAACCATTTTGGTCATTGCGATTATTACACAATCGTTACTTTATCGGATAACCGAGCGGTATTGTCCACTACACATTTTACTGCGCCCAAAGGATGCGGATGCAAAAGCAATGTTGCTACCGAATTAAAAGAGATGGGTGTTTCTGTTCTTTTGGCCGGTAACATGGGGCAGGGAGCCGTAAATAAGGTAACCGCAGCCGGTATTGAAGTTGTGCGGGGGTGCAGTGGCGATGTATTACAGCTTATAAACAGTTATGCCAGTGGTTTAGTGGCCGATAGTGGAGAAACTTGCGATCATACCCACGATGATGGGCACGTGTGCTCGCATTAATTTTAAATAATCTAACAATGCCGTGTGGGGAAACCCGGCATTGTTGGATTATATTGCCTAAATTTTATTTTATTAGTTTAAGACCTTCGGTAGCCGATTCGTTAGACGGATAAAGCAACAAAACCTTCTGAAACATGAGTTTTGCCTCGCGATATTTGCCCGATTTCAAATTGTTCCAGCCAAACAGCAACATGCTGTCGTAGTCGGTTGGATACAGATTTATAACCTTTTGCAATAGTGGATTGGCTTTGCTGTAATCGCCTTTGTTGTAGTATATCAACGATAAATTGTATAGCACATAAGTGTTGTCGGGCATGACATCTAATATTTTTTTGTAAAGTGCCTCAACTTCGGCCCATTTGTTCATGGCAGCTTTGGGTTGAACCAATCCTAATTTTGGTTCCGCCGCATAAGGCATTAATTCAACAGCACGTTGGTAGTACGATTCCGATTCAGGATACATGCCCGCCTTATAAAACAACCAACCCAATCGCAAATTTATTTCATACGTATCTTTATTATAAACTTCGGTAAGAGCCGACCCGGCCTGAGCATATTTTTTTTCAGATTCTAACTGAAAACTTTTTGAAAACGCAGCAATGGTTTTGTCGCTCGGTTGTGCCTGAATGGCCATATAGCAAAAAGAAGTTGCTACAATAATCAAATGCTTTAAAAAATCCATGTTATACCTCCCGCAATTGTATGCATTGTGTAATTAAAAGTATTCTTATTGTTGTACACAGCATTCATATAATTATAATCATACCCTTCCATAACGCTGCTGTTGTAAAAGGCCGAAAATAGTAATTTGTTTTGAATGATATGATATTTTATATTGCCGCCAATCATTTGTTTTGCCATATCGAGGCTATTATAAAGAACAAGGCCGTTATTAGATGCGTAGTTGCGCATGTCGCCCGTGGTAAAGCTCAAATCTGCGCTCACGCGGTTCAGCCGAAAACCTGTGCTGGCGTTGTAAATCCAGGCATTGCTTTCGTTAACAAATTGATTTTTGTTGTTTTTAAGATGAACCAGAGCACCCTCGATATATATTTTTGATCCAATATATTGTCGGATGCCTGCCCCGTATTGGGTTTGTTTTTGGGTGTTAAAGTTGCTTTTTGACCCGCATATCCACATATTTGTATGTGGCAAACGATAGTCGGCGCGTACCGATGCTATATATTGTGTGGCTGTGTTTTCGAAACTGTTGTACGAGTTTGTTGTTACATTGCGCGATTTTATTTGCCAATATGGCTTTTTGGGTGGTTGAACCACATAGGTGCTGTCGATGATGGTTTTGGTATTGGACGTTTTTTGTATCGAACCGATTTTTAATCCAAGAACCGATATGGCAGGTGTAAAACTGAACCGGTCGTTTAATGATATTTGTGTGTTGAAATACGCTTGCCATTGGGTGGTATTAACCGAAATGTTTGTGTCGCCACCCGTAGAATAGGTATAGCACTGAGTTTTGTTCAAATTAAGTGTTCCGAAAGCTTCGTTGAACGAAATGGTTGGGCTCAGCCTTTGTCCGGCATAAAAATTTTTAAAATCCATGTTCTTAGTGAGTAATTGTTGCGATTCGTCGGTTCCACTGGCGATAATGCTACGCTTCAGATTATTGTTGTAATCCGAATTTGTACTAAACCCCGCATCGATTGCCAGATAGGTTAGAGGCTTTGCTTTGTTGAACCCGAATTGCGGAAAGCGTGCGGCCAATCGTTGTGCATCGAACAATTCGCCCGATGCGATGGCCGAACGATAATGATAACCTGCTGTTTCAACCTGATGTGCTGAAAGTTCTTCGGCCCGGCGAAACCATTGGGTGGCTTTGCTAAAATCGCCAAGGTTCATATAGGCTATTGCAACCCGAAGATTGTAATAATAGAAATTGATCGCTTTGTCATGCTTCGCCAGTTTTATAATGCTATGCCATTGGCCCGTTAAATACATGTTATAACTCGATGTATCGGCGGTGTAGTTGTATTTTACCGGCCTGGCGGCTTTAGCCGATAGTGCAAATAGCATGAGTAATATTAAGATCTTTTGCATTCAAAATTGAGTATAAACTTACTATAAACTAAGACAATTTGTTGGATTCCGTTTTCGTTTAAAAGTATATTGAACCTGCATACACTTCGCTTAACGTTAAACACATTATTGAATATTTCGCCTTCAATTGTGGCATTTCCTCCTGTAAAGTCCTCATTCAAATTGACATAACGGATAAAGTAGGTGGTGCGAATAAAAGAATACAACGGTGCTATAATATCGTGCAGTATTTTTAAAGGCCCGCGAAACATAAAATGAACCGGAATGGAGTCGGTATATTCTAACTGTTGATAATACCCCATGTAAACCTTTTTCAATACCAGCGACCATAACTTTAAAAAACTTCCGGATCGACCATCGAAATTAAGAAAAGTATGAAATGAACCATCGTTGCCAAAATAAGCTTTTTCACCTGTGTTTGTGTCGAAAAAACAAGAATTGTTGTAGCTGTCTGTTAGAATTTCAATGTTTTGTAGTCCTAATAGTTTTTTGTAATCGACCGGAATGCTCCCCTCGCCACTAACTTTTATCCGGTAACTTTGGCCGGGTACAAACGTAAAGGCCGATACAAGCAAAGGCGAAGTGGTAGGATTTATTAACTTTTCGCCCGATTGTGGTAAGTCAAAAAACTTCATATCAAACTTACCCCGGTCGTTGGTAAGATAGTTGCCAATGGGGTATTTTATGGTTTTTGAACCAACGTACTGAAAGGCTTGAACCTGAAAGTGAAGGTGAGGATAGGGCGAACGGCCCGAATTTCCCAATGTTGCCAGAGGTTGACCCTTAATTACCGAATCGCCCTTTTTTACTTTTATTGAACCGTTTTTGAGATGGCTGAGTTGTGTATAAACACCGGGTAGATGGTAAATGACTATGCTGTTTCCCCAGTTTCGAAGTATATTCATTTCTCCAATGGCATTATCGGCAATACCATCAACCACTTCCACTATAATACCGTCGGCCGATGCTAAAACCGGTTTGCCATAGCAAAAATAGTCGGTAACCACATTTCCGTCGTTGGCAAACTGTTTGCCATCCTGATAAATCTCAAAATCCCATGCGTGTTTCCATTCGTTCTTGTGGGTAAATTCCCCGTCGTGGCCCTGACTCACCGTCCATTCACCGTAAAAAGGGAGGCTCAGATTAAAAAAACCTGTTTTCTTTTTTTCATCGCGATTTAAATAGTTAAAGTAAAAATTTCTTTCGGGACTAAAGTGCTGGTAAGGTACTTCTGTAATACCGAATGTTTCCTTTGTCCGATATTTCAGAATGTATAAAAAGAGTAAAACCGTTACATTAAACGGCAATGAATAAACCGAAAGCTGAAATACTGCAAATATCGATTCGGATGCCAGCGTAATTAAGCCTACAATAGGTAGCATCGCAAACGAAACAGCAAACGATCCTCTGCCCGGTACCAAGTAGTAGCCACCTAAAGCAATGGAGGTGAGTATATAGTTAAACCCGATGTAAGTGTACGAAATGCCTGGCAGGTCAATCCCCATTACTTTATAAAAAGCAAGGGCTACAAAATAACCGAGAATCGACAATACAAACGCCATTCGCGAGTAAATAAGCAATCCGATAGCTATTAGTACACCGGCAACCACATTAAATTGAAAGAATATGGCACCTAATGCTTTAAAATAGATGGTTACTATCTGGGGAAATAGCATTTCGAAATTGTAAAACATCTCGTGCAACCATTTCCCTCCAAGTGCATACAAGGCGTTTTCGTTGTATATATCTCTGGCACTCAATCCCAAAACAGTAAATCGCGAGGCTGCGATAAGCGAAATCCAGGTTCCCACAATAAACGGCAAACTGAGGTATGGCAATCCGTATTTTGTCAGCCATCCCTGCATCGCAATGGTTACAAAAGTGGTGAATACCGATGCTATGACCACCGTTGCGAATAACGGAATGGATGGTTCAAAGGTAAATCCCAAAGCCAATCCCATAAGTAGGTTGTTAAAGCCGTATTGACCGCTCTGTGTGGTTACAGTACTTAATCCCAGCATATTGGCAAACAAAATTGAAACCACTACTGCCAGCAGGCCTGCACATCCGGCTGTATAGTCGAAAAAACTAACAACAAGCAGTAAAATGGCCAGAACCTTGTTTTTCGAAAAGAAAACCTGAGCATAACTGTTGAGTCCTGCTTCAGTAAAATTAGCCCATAAGGTGCGAACCCCGATGAATTTCATTGAATGTATTTGCTGTTATTTGTACTTTTCCGGAACAACTTCCTGTGCATTAAACGTTTCGATGGTTTCGCGTTTGCGAATAAGATGAGTATGTCCTTCAGAATCAATCATAACAATATTTGGCCGATAGGTTATAAACTGCAACCATTGTGTCATATTGTATGCGCCAACGCGTTCAACCACAACAAGGTCATCGGTTTCGAGAGGTGGAAACTGAACCACATCGCGAATAATATCAATGTTCATGCACAACGGGCCGTAAATGGTAGTGGCTTCGGTGGTTTGGGTATGAACCTGAACCGGCAATACATTATGGTTGTACCAAAATGATGTAAACAAATTATTGATGCCAAAATCCACCACAATCGCTTTGCGTCCATCGCTTAGGCGTTTGTTTGCTTTTACGCGGCCAATCAGATAGCCTGCATCGTCAATGAGTGCCCGCCCGGTTTCGAGAATCAGGGTTGGCAAATTGGCCGGGTCGAGGTCGCTGGTAATTAAAGCCGAAGTAATGGCTTCGGCATATTGGTCGAATGTAGGGCAAGTATCGGCTCCGCTAAGGTAGGCCCCTTTTAATGTGTTTTTCGAAGCAAAGCCACCGCCCATGTCAATGTATTTTATACTGTGGTTGTATTTTTGTTTGGTTTTAATGGCTAAGGCTGCCAATTTTTGTGCCGCTACGCCATAAGCTCCCGGCGACATGATATAGGTTCCGATATGCGTGTGCAGACCAACAAATTCGAGATTTTCCTGTAACATAATACGACAAATGGCACTCCATGCTTCCCCATTTTCGTAGTTGAACCCAAAACGGTCCCACATGGGGTAAATGCCGGTGTCCATGTTTACTCTAATTGCGACAAGTGCTTTTTTGTTGAGGTTTCGGGCGGTTTCTATAACAAGATATAGCTCATCGAAATGGTCGATATGCAGGTACGACCCGTTTTCGATGGCCCTTTTAATTTCGTGTGGTTGTTTGTCGGGGCCATTAAAAAGTATGTTTTTACCTTCGACCCCGTTTTGTAATGCTTTCTCGTATTCGAAACCCGATACTACTTCGGCCCACGAACCTTCGCTATGGTAAACACGGCATACTGCATCGAGGTAGTTGGTTTTGTACGACCATGCAAATTTTACCGATGGATACCTGGTGCTGAACGCCCGGTATGCTTCGTGATAGCGATCGCGAATGGTTCGTTCCGAAACCACAAAAACCGGTGATCCAAATTCTTCGGTAATGGTATTTATTGCAACACCATCTATGTTGTTCATCGTTTTAATACGGCTTCTCATGCCAAATTTGTCCGGCACCCCTGCGTTTATGCGGTTAATAATGGGGCGTTCATATATTTGTTTGCTCATAATTAATAGACGTTAAATTAGTTAATAATAAATTTTTGAACAGTATTTCTTAAATGATTTTCGGTTTCGAGGTAATAAAAATATGTGCCCTTGGGCATTGTTTCTACCGGTATTATAAGATTGTTAAAGGCATTATCCACAGTGTATTGTGCCACTTCATTGCCTTTCGTGTCCAAAATTTTAATTATACCTTTGGTTGAACCGTGGTTCAATGCATAAGGCAAAGTAACCAATGAGGTGGCCGGATTGGGGAATGCCGGTTTTATGGCATTATCGGCAGAGGTGGTTATGACACTGGTTTGCACTGTACCCGGAATGTTGTAAATGTCGGTTCCCACTTTATAGGGCCACGATGAATAATCGGTCGAATAAAGGTACAACTTGTAAACACCGGCACTATGTTCTTTAATGTAAGAATACACCACCTTTGGGGCCGATACCAAAACGGTTCCCGATTCGTTAATTATTTTTGTATTATATTCGTAATAGCCGTTTCCGGCAGTATCTGTTGTGATATAAGCATAATAGGTGTATAAAAGCTCAATTTTTGTGTCGGAATTAAACATGTTTTGCGATACAAATTTAATGTCGTACAAATAACTGTTTGCAGGCACAGGCAAATTGATGGTTTTATACAGTGAATGGTCGGGATTGTATATCCGGCATTGACTGTTTGGTACATCCATAATGTAAAGCTTATAATCGGTATTGTTTATTTTTACTGTATTGGCCGAGTAATCGTAGTGTTTTTCGAGCGTAAGCTGAGCTTGAGTGACCATCGAAAGCGTTAGAATCGCTATTGTTGCAAGGATTGATTTCATAATAGTATGCATCGATTTTAAGTTATAATTCACCGTAAATTGAGAGTTTCTCGAATTGCGATATGTCGCCGATAATATCGTAAGAGTAGCGTATAAACATGGTGCCAACCTTATAGGTTTCGAGTGGTTTAATTTCTAATCCAAGGGCCAGCTTAATGAGTGCTTCGGGGATATTTTGGCCCGCACCAACCGCCAAATAGACCCATGCCGGAATGCGTGGATTTATTTCGATGAGATAGTATTTTCCGGCTGTTGTTTTTATCATCTCGAGCTCCATGCCGCCCCGCCATTTTGTTTGTTTTATCAGCGAACGTGTTATCTCAAGCATCTTTTCGTCGGCAATGGTTATGCCACTCCACGCTTTACCCTTATCGGTAATAAATTGTTTGCGCATGGGCACTGCCGCCATGGTGTTGCCATGGCCGTCGCCAAGGGCAATGACATTAACTTCAGTACCCCGAATAAATTCCTGAATAATTACGGGTAACCCCCATTTGGCCGAAATACGGTTGTAATGACTAATTACCTGCTCGGAATTGTAAGCGACATAAGCATCGTAATACTTCCCTTTTACCAATACCGGATACTCGAATTCGTCGCGAATCCCTGCCACATCGTTGAGTGTAGTCAACGACATGCTTTTAGGAACAAGAACGCCGTATTTTTTACCATATTGATCTAAAACCATTTTATGGCGTTCTTCAAACTGTTCGGTTGTTGGTAAAAATAGTTTGATGCCTGCTTGGTTCAGATGTTTTTCGCTCATCATAAAAGTTTGTAGTTCGGCATCGAAATTCGGAATAATGAGATCGAGATGTTCTATCTCATTTATTTCCAAAATCCGTTCGAGTAAGGCATCACTCCCCGATGAAGGATATGGAATCTGATATGTTTTATCAACCAGATCGGGCATGTATATGCCAGGTTCCATATTTTCGTAGGCCAGTCCTATTATACGGCATTCAAAAAAATCAGATTCTCTTATTCCGCGAATTACCGGAACTCCGGGGCCGGGGTTGTCGGTGTTATTTAGTCCGGTAACACCAATTGTCAGTTTTATTTTACTCATGCTCATGTGGCTCAACTGTTAAATTGAAAATCTCAAGCATCCGAATCAGGTCGTGGTAGTCCCGGTCGAGTACAAGGTCCGATACTTCATATTTACCCATTATAATCATTTTTATCTCGTCGAAGGTCATGTTGTTTTGCATGAGCCTGATAATGTCGCGAGCTACGGGGTTAACCGTGTACGAATCGCCTGTTTCGGGATTAAACAGAAATCCATTGTCGCTAATGGCTATATTCGATTTTAATTTCATAATTTGATTGCGTTAAATATACAAAACAAAAATAGATGATGCAGTTATCAATGGTGTTATAAAATCCGTATAAAATGTTATATAATTTGTATGGTTACCTAAACAGTTTTTTCGATAGTAAAATACACCGGCCCTTGTGTAAAATAAAAACGCAGGGACCATTGTTCCTGAACAATGATACCTGCGTTGAAATTTAGTCTAAAGGTTTATTCCTCGAAATTGTGTAGTTTAATTCATTACGAGTTTAATGGCAAATGGTGCTTGTAATGCTTTTGTGTTGTTGATATTCAAATAGAGTCCATCGGCTTTCTGAGTAAAGGCAATTTTTTTATTGCCATTAAGCAATATTGCTTTTTTTATTTTCTGAGACCCCATGTACGTATTATTGAGTTTAAACGACTCTATTTTGTATTCGTTCGAACTGCCTAAACCCATCGCTATAACATAAATATTTTTGCCATTAGCGGTAAAGCGAAAATCGTTGCTGGTCATCTCTTTGTTTTTTCCTTCGCTATGATGGCCGGTAGCTACTTTTGTCGGGCCCTCGCCAAATATCTTATAAGGGCGGGTGTTGTAAATGGCTTCACCATTTATTTTAAGCCATTGCCCCATTTCAAAAAGAATTTGCTGCTGATCGTCGGGAATAGTTCCATCGGCTTTTGGTCCCATATTTAGCAAGAGGTTGCCGTTTTTGCTCACAATGTCAATTAAATCCTGTATCAGCGATTTTGATGTTTTCGATTTCCAATTGGTTACGTAGCACCAGGAGTTTTCGCCAATAGATGTATCTGTTTGCCAGGATTCATCGTATATGTCCGACATTTTGCCACGTTCTATATCCAAAGTTTGGGTGCCTTTAGGGAACGATGGGTAGCCCATATTCTTAGTTTGAAGACATACTTGTTTATTCCAGGCTAAGCCCTGATTATAGTAGTATGCTGCCATTATCTTGTGGTAGTTGGCAAATTCGGCTCTGTCCATGTAAAAGTCGAACCATAAAATATCTGGTTTGTACGAATCTATCATGTCCTTTGTGCGATCCCACCAATAGGCGAGGAACGTTGAATCGACTTTGCCGTTAGGTTCGTGTGCTCTGGAGTATAATCCAAAATATTTTGGATCCATTGTATCCCAACCTTTTTTTCGATTATAGTAGTTCCAGTTAAATGCCAAATGCGAAGACAGACCGAATTTAATATGACGTTTTTTCGCTGCTGCGGCTAATTCTCCTGCAATATCGCGGTGCGGTCCCATTTTAACCGAATTCCATTCCGTAACGTGCGAGTTGTACATTGCAAATCCGTCGTGATGTTCACCCACAGGAACCACATATTTAGCACCCGATTTTACAATGACATCCATCCATTTGTTGGCATCAAATTTTTCTGCCTTAAACATTGGAATAAAATCTTTATAACCAAATTTTTCTAAAGGCCCGTAGGTTTTAATATGGTGCAAATACTCGGCAGTTGGTACCGAATCTTTTATTAGACCTGTATTTTGGTCTATGCGACCATCCGGCATGTACATGTGACGTGGATACCATTCCGAGCCAAAAGCTGGAACACTGTACACGCCCCAGTGAATAAAAATGCCAAATTTTGCATCTCTGAACCATTCCGGTGTTTCGTATCTTTGCAACGACTCCCAATTTTCTTCGTATGGTTTAAAATCTGCGCCCGATTTTTTCGTTTTGCCAGCATTGGCGTTTAAACAAAATCCAATGACCACTGAAGCTAAGATCGCTTTCTTAAGAAAAATCATCCTTTTCAATATTTAGTTATTTTAATAATATTATCGTTTTACCTAAAAGAACTCTTACCTATATGTATTGCCTGTTGTACTGTCGGGAGAGCTTTTTTACGCAGACAAATTTATTAACCAATTCGCATTTTTACAGGGTTGATGTCTGTCAAATAAGAGGGGGTAAAATGATTGTGAAAAAAAACCAAAGGCATTGAGTGAAAATTTGTGAGTTTGTTGGGTGGTATTTTTAATCTGCAGGTTTAATTAAAAGATTACAATTGCATGAATAGTTGAAAAAGATAGAGGTATAATGTAAAAATTTAGTTCATAATTAATTTTAAAATAAGATGTTCGTGTTTTTGAATTTTTTTATGTTTTGTTCAAATTCAGTCATCTTTGCCAGAAGATGTTGTTTTTACTATATTTGAATGTTTTAATTTATCAATCTATTTGGTGTTTTTGATTATAAGGTTTGGTGCTAAATGTGTTAATATAGGAAAATATGATTAGAAAAATACACTTTATCTATTTACAATGTAAGGCTTTAATGTATCGGTGCAATGTCAGGTTTTTTGCATTGGCGACAATGGGCTTAATATATGGAATTGGACAGGTATCTGCACTTTCAAACAATTATTTTCAGCATTATTCCTCTTCCAATGGTCTTTCCCAAAACGATGTGCGAACTATTTATCAGGATCGCTCAGGGTTTATCTGGGCTGGTAGTCACGATGGATTGAACCGTTTTGATGGGTATACGTTTACCGTTTTTCGCAATATCATAGGCGATAGTACCAGTATTTCATCTGGTCTTATACACTGTATTACCGGAGATAGCGATGGCAATATATGGATTGGCACTGCCGATAGGGGGGTGAGTAAGTTTGATATAGGAACTCAAAAGTTTACTAATTTTTTTAATGAGCCCGCTGTAAAAGCAAAAATTACCGATAATACAATTACCTGTATAAAGGAAGATCGATACAAGAATATTTGGGTGGGTACTGCAAATGGGTTGAACCGTTTTGTACCATTAGCCAATGGGAAGTACCGTGTTGAATTGTATTACAGTAACAATAATAGCGAGAGTTTGTATGACAATAGCATTATGTCGCTGTTTTTGGATAGTAATGGCAACTTCTGGATTGGTACAAGTAATGGTTTAAACAGGTTAATGGATGAAAAGAACAATGATGCCGAACCACGGTTCGTACGATATCCAAATACTTTTCAAACCGTTGTGTCCGGTATAAATGAGTTAAATGGTCAGTTGATAATTGTAAATGGCAAGGTGCATGCCATACCTTTTACATATTACGAGAATAGTGATGTAATGCCGGAATTGATTCTGGACCTTCGATGCAGCAAGGTATTACCTGTGAAAGATGAACTATGGTGTATTAATTTCGAGGGTGTATTTGTAGCTCGCAGTGCCGATTTTAAAACCGGGACTTTTGAAGTAATTGAACACTTTACATACGATTTAAATAATTCCAATAGTCTGAGTAATAATAAGGCAATTAGTATAATGCGTGATATGACCGGACTCATTTGGATCGGAACGATTGGTGGTGGTATTAATGTGTACAATCCGAATCGAAATAATTTCAGGCACTTCAAAAAAACCAATATTTCTACCAGTATTTCGAGCAACGCAATCCGTTCTCTCTTTGAGGACAGTAAACACAATTTTTGGGTGATTACACAAGATGGACACCTAAATTTTTTGCAAGGGAAGTACGGAAATAGCTATAACCAAAATTTTGAGAATATTGTTTTAGATCCAAACTCCGAGGGGGCCGATAATATACAAACTATTGCCGAGCTAAAATTTGCAAAAAAGAGCTTGTTTGTATTGGGTTCAAGGGCCGAAATGATTTTTGAACTGGATCGGGATGGAAAGTTGAGACGGCTTCCTGCTGCCGAGAATAAGTTGCACGAGATAATGGGTACTAAAGCGGTGTTTTGTACTTTTGTTGATTCGAAAAAAAACCTTTGGATTGGCACATATGGTGCTGGTTTGTTTCGGATACAATACAATGATAATGCAGAATTGATCGGTTATCATCACTATTTGCCACAAAGTGGTAAAAATAATTGTATCAGTTCGAAGATTATACGAAGTATTGTTGAAGATAAATTGGGAAATATTTGGATTGGCACGGATAATGGCCTTAACAGAATTTTGGCTAAAGACAATTCGGAAATCATTGTGTTTGATAGGTTTTTGCATGACGATAATAATTCTAATTCATTATCGCATAATTATATATTGCCATTACTTGTAGGTTCAGACAGCACACTGTGGATAGGTACATTTGGCGGGGGACTGAATAAATACATACAAAAAAAAGGCGATAAATCCGGTCGGTTTGAAGTAATATCGAGTAAAGATGGATTGCCAAATGATGTAATTAAAGCTCTTCTCGAAGATGAATCGGGTAATTTGTGGATCAGTACCAACCAAGGGCTAAGTTGTTTAAACAAGAAAACCGGAACAATTCATAATTTTGGTTCTGCCGATGGATTGCAGGATATGGAATTTAGTGAAATGGCTGCCGTAAGGCGACACGATGGCGAAATGGTTTTTGGTGGCGTAAATGGGTTTAATGCATTTTATTCCAATGACATTTTTGTGGATACGTCGTCGATGCATGTCGTTCTTACCGGTTTTACACTGTTTAATCAGGACTTAACGGCATCGGGTAAGTACAATGGTCGAAAAGTGCTTGAAAAGTCGATTAATTGTATCGATAAACTGGTGTTAAAATATGACGAAAATAGTTTTTCGTTTCAGTTTTCAGCACTTCATTTTGCTGCACCGGCTCAAAATAAATACGAATATAAACTCGAAGGTTTCGATGATGGTTGGACCAGAACCGATGCGGTAAACCGTGTTGCCAAGTACACCAATGTGCCATCGGGCGATTATATTTTGAGGATAAGGGCCACTAATGGCGTTGGAGTATGGAGTAAAAACGAACTGGCCTTACCGGTAAAAATTGGTATCCCATATTGGCGTTCGGCGTGGGCTTTTTTAATATATTTTGGGGTTATGATTTTTGTGATTTTGTTCTTTAGAAAGTACACCCTTATTAAAGCAACGCTAAAGAATGAACTCATTCTTGATTATATGGAAAAAGAAAAGGTAGAAGAACTTAATTCTATGAAGTTTAAGTTTTTTACCAATATTTCTCATGAGTTCAGAACGCCGCTTACATTAATTATTGGATTTGCCGACAGGCTAATCAATAATCCATCGGGACTTAGTGAAGAAGACAGGCAAAAGTATTACCGAAATATTCAACGTAATTCACGTGTGTTACTTAATCTTATTAATCAGTTGCTTGGATTTCGAAAGGTAGAACAGGGTAAAATTAAGCTCAAGGTGGCCTATGGCAATATCTCCAATTATATTAGTATGCTTGGCGATAGCTTTTACGAAATCGCCAACAGAAAGGAAATTTTATTTAGTGTAAAGGATAAAACCAACCTCAATGCATGGTTCGATGCGGAAATTGTAGAACGGATAATTTATAATTTGCTTTCCAATGCTTTTAAGTTTACGCCAAACGGGGGCCATGTGACCTTAGAGGTTGAAAAGGCTGGCACCTATGTTGAGATAATTGTACGCGACACCGGTTCGGGAATACCTCCAGAGGTTGAAAAGCATATTTTCGAAAGGTTCAATCAAGGAAAAAATTCGAAGGAACTTAGCAATGGTATTGGTTTGTCGTTTACAAAAAGTTTAGTAGAACTGCATCACGGCGAAATAAGTTACCAATCGAAAGTGGGAGAGGGAACCAGCTTTAAAGTAGTTTTACCTGTTACATCCGATGATTATAGCGAATCGGAAATGGTTTTCGATACCGAGCATGGTTTTGTGGATAATTCTATTTCTTCGATGGTCGAACATGTTCACGAAAGTGCTTTGGTTGAAGATAACGATAAAGCCTATACCATTCTTTTGGTTGAGGATAACAACGATATTCTCTATTTTCTCGAAGAAAATTTTAAAAGTATTTACAATATATTTTTGGCCACCGATGGCAACGAAGCTCTTAATATTTGTCTGCAAAATACCATCGACTTGGTTGTTAGCGATATCATGATGGATGGAATGGATGGTTTGGAATTTTGCTCAAGGCTTAAACGCGACGATAGAATAAATCATATTCCGGTAATACTACTCACCGCCAAAGAAGCTCAGGAAGACCGGATTAAGGGATATGCCGTAGGAGCTGATGCTTATGTAACCAAGCCATTTTCGGTAAAAGAGCTTGAAACAATAATGAGTGGAATTTTAAAAAGCCGGACAAAAATTATTCATAAGTTTCAAAAAAATGTAAACGTTACGCCCGAAGAGGTTACACTTACCAGTATCGACGAAAAATTTATTAAACGGGTTAAAAAATACCTCGAAGAAAACATCAGCAATTCGGACGTTACTGTTGAAATGCTTGCCGATTATTGTGGTATTTCGTTGTTGAACCTGAATAAAAAGCTGAAAGCGGTTACCGGTTTTACCGTTAATTCATTTATCCGCAACTTTAGATTGCAGCGTGCCGCGCAATTGTTGCAAAAAAACATGTATTCGGTAAACGACGTAATGTACGAAGTGGGGTACAATGATGCCAAATACTTTAGAGGTTGTTTTAAAAAGGCGTTTAATATGACCCCAACAGAATATCGAAAAAAGTTTAATGCCAACGCAGTAAATCTGCCCGATGATGAGGATGAGATGGATGCCGACACGTAATTTTGTTCCATTTGAAATATAATGCAAAAGCCCGATGCCAAATAAGCCCGGGCTTTTGTATTAGCATTGTTTCGACCAAATATATTTGCCTCATTTTTTATATGTCTGAACCATTTTTTCGGCATAATAATGATTGTGGCCTAACCATGTGAATGAGCCAAAGGTGTAATGAATCTGTGAGGTTAAGTTTTAGGAGTGTAAAGTTATTCCGGTAAAATTACATCAATTGGCACAGTGATATGATTGATTGGTTTCTCAGAAAACACTGCTGCCATTACGCTAAAAATTGATTGTTTAGTCAAATGGCCATTGGTTCAACCAAAATATGAAGTGGTATTAAGCATTACCACAAAATTTGCTTACTATATTTGCAAAAAAAAAATAAATACTCCATGTATAAAGTTTTGATTGCCTACGCACTTCAAGCAGAAAAAGTATTGCTAAAAAAAGATGGATACACCTTTGTTTACTGCCGGACAGGTGTAGGCAAAGTAAATGCAGCCATTGCGGTACAACAAGCCATCTACCATCATCAACCCGATATTGTTTTAAATATTGGTACTTCAGGTTCGGTGCATCAGGCCATTGGAAGCATTCACTGTTGCCATACGTTTGTGGATAGGGACATGGAAAAGCTTGTTGAATTCGGGCTGACATGCAGGGAAGAATTTAAAGAAGAACTAAATCACCACGTATTTTTTAAAAGCCGGACATTTAGTTCTATTTGCAATTCGGGCGATACCTTTTTGACCACAATGGATGGAACAGGCGACATTTTCGATATGGAAGCTTTTGCTATTGCCCGGGTTTGTAAAGCCTTGGGTCTGCCGTTTGCTGCGGTAAAATACGTCACCGACATAATCGGGGAAAATTCGGTTAAACATTGGGAAGAAAAATTGGAAGAGGCACAGGAAGGACTGCAAAAATATTGTGATAAGTATTTTTGATGCCTTGCTATCCCACCTTAATTTTCAAGTATTCCAAACTGTTTATCTTCTGCGGGCTTTTCATTTTAAAATATCGACTGAATGAATGTATCAGGCTACAATACAGTTTAATTTCTTTATATCAGGGTCATTTTAAGTGATCCATCAGAATTTGCAGCCTAAACATTCCATTAAACATTGTACATTGTACATTGCACATTGCACAAGTTCCTTTTTGTACCGTTTTGAAGTTGTTTTTCAAGTATTCATTTGAATTATTATTACAGGTGTACCCCGAAATGAATGCCCGAAAGGTATTACTTGTTGACTATACCAATACACTACTTTAGAATATTGTAAGAAATAATTATTTACCCCTTATTTTACTCCAATAATTACCCTAATAATAAACCTCTTATCATTCATATTTGTATTCATTTAAAGGTGTTGCCCAATGCAAGATTGGTGTTACAAATTGAAACATATTAATTAAGAATACAGATGAAAAGAAAAATGTTTATTGCAATATCCTTTTCGATATCGGTATGTTGCTTAACAATTGGTGCAAAAGTAAAATCGACTTGCCAATGCAAATATCAATCCGATTGGGCTTCGCTGCGCCAGCACCAAACACCCCAATGGTTAGCCGATGCAAAGTTTGGAATCTATTGCCACTGGGGCATTCAAACCCTGCAATATATTCCCGAATATGCCAATCTTTCGAACGATGAGCGCATTGCTTTGTTTAAAGGCGAAAAGTTCAATGCCGACAATTGGGCAAAGCTATTCGAAACGGCAGGGGCAAAATTCGGTGGCGTAATTGGCTGGCACGGTAGCGATTTCAAACATTGGGACAGCGATTTATCCGATTACAACTCGGCCAAAATGGGACCAAAAATCGACATTGTGGGCGAACTTTCTACGGCTGTTCGTAAGCACGGCATGAAGTTTCTCACTTCGTTTCATTCCATGAGCGATTCGAGCTATCTCCCCTTTGCCAAAGAGGTAATTAACAAATACAGTCCCGATATTTTTTGGGTAGATGCCAGTTTTGGCGGAACCAAAGGCGCACAAAACGAAAAAGTGGTGGATGGCGGCAAATACATTGGTGCCGGAACCAAAATGAGCAGGGTGAATCCCGAAAAGTACCAGCGCGACCTGATTACCTATTTTTACAACAAAGCCGCCGAAAAAAACAAAGAGGTCGAATTTACCTACAAATCGCACGACATACCGCCATGCGTGGGCATGCGCGATTTCGAAAACGGCATTTTATCCGATTTACCATACGATGTTTGGATGACCGATATGGACATGAACCTTCCTCCCGATTGGGCTACCCACGGATGGTTCTGGCGCGCAACCGTCCCCGTTCGTTCGGCCGATGCGCTGGTAGATATGTTGGTGGACGTAGTCAGCAAAAACGGCATCTTCCTCTTAAATGTACCGCCGTTGGCCAATGGTTCATTCCCGCAAATAGTACAAAAAAACCTAACTGAAATGGGCGCATGGTTACAAAAAAATGGCGAAGCTATTTACGGAACATCTCCCTGGTTTTTATATGGCGAAGGTCCGTGCAAAATTGCCGAAGGAAACTACACCTATCACCACAACAACCACTATGCGCAGATTTCTTACACCAAAGATGACATCCGTTTTACGACAAAAGGAAATAACTTATATGCAACTTGTCTGGGCAAACCCGATGGCGATTTAAAGATTGGGGCACTCAATTCGGCATTCAAACTTGCTAAAGGCGATATTAAATCAATCACGCATCTTGGTTCAGGCAAAAAAATAGCCTTCGACCACAACGATAAAGCATTAGTACTAAAA
>QKHT01000012.1 GCA_003249935.1 Bacteroidota bacterium | reverse complement strand
AGTACAGAGTATTGAGACTACGAGGCAACGGGGCTTACGCGTTTGTTGTTTTTAACAACTGCTTGCTGTTCACCGCCAACCGCTTTTGGCCAACGAAACCGTCTTTGTTCTTGAATCTTTGCTCTTTGCTCTCCTAAAGCTTCCTTTCCGATTGTTCCCTAAATGTTGAATACAAGCTATCAAATATTGCATAGATAATCGGTTTTTGGTCGATTATCTATGCAAAATGTGCTATATTTGTTTTTGCCTTTATTGGATTAATCGATTAGTTGTAGCTGGAATGATGGAATTGAAAAATTTCGGAATTGTCCCGATAGAATATGGCGTGTTGGTTGCGGCATTGAGTGGTTATCGATCGCCAAAGGATAAGATTGCTCTTTTAGAAAGAAATGGAAGTATCATTCGGTTAAAGAAGGGACTTTATGTGGTCTCTGCCGAAGAGAGCCAACAAATGCTTTCGAGAGAATTAGTGGCTAATCATCTTTATGGGCCATCTTATGTGTCGCTCGAAAGTGCCTTGTCTTTCTATGGATTAATACCCGAAAAAGTGTATTCTGTGCGTTCTGTAACACCAAAACGGGCAAGGTATTTTTCGAATCCCATAGGTAATTTTGAGTATGTAACTATACCGCACGAATATTACCCGATAGGCATCAGACAAGAGATTGAAAATGAAAAATTTGCCTATTTAATCGCAACGCCCGAAAAGGCACTGTGTGATCTGATCGTGTGTACCCGTAATTTCAGAATACAATCGGTTAGGGCCATGCGGGAATTCCTTGAAGAAGATATGAGAATAGATTTGTCGGTTCAACCCAAATACAATACCGGGATTATCAAAAGCTGTATGGAGGCCGGTGTAAAGAAAACGGAATTCACGCATCTGCTAAAATTGTTGGAAAAATGAATAATGTTTTTGATAAAATGTTGGCGCGTTATGAGATTCGAACAAACGACGATTATCATAATGCATTGCACGAAGTGATGCAACAAATTGCGCTTGCCGGCTTGTACCGGGGCGGTTTTTTTAATAAGGCTGCTTTTTATGGGGGGACATGTCTTCGTATTTTTTATGGGATGGAACGCTTTTCGGAAGATTTGGACTTTTCCCTTTTACACAAGGATGAAAGGTTTAGATTAGAAGACTACTTTGATGCAATCACTGCCGAATTCAAATCTTTGGGTCGAGAAGTGGTGATTAGTAAAAAGGAGAAAAAACGGGTGACAAATGTTGAGTCGGCCTTCTTAAAAGATAACACGGCGATTTATAATTTGCAATTCAGAACGGAGCAACAGACAAAAATAAAAATAGAACTGGATATTCATCCGCCAGCAGGGTTTACTACTGAGCATAAATTGCTGATGTGGCCATATTCGTTTATGGTTCGTTGCTATACCTTACCCAATCTGTATGCAGGCAAAATGCATGCGCTGCTCTTTCGTAATTGGAAAAACAGGGTTAAAGGGCGCGATTGGTACGATTTTGAATGGTTTGTCAGAAATAATGTGGCATTAGATTTCTCTCATTTTTGCGAACGCTTCTATCAATTCGGTTCAATCCCTCATGGTGAATTGACGAAAGAGACATTTACGCAAATGCTTATGGATAAGATAGAAACAACGAGCATGGCGATGGTGAAAAGCGATATTGGACCATTTGTTCGTAATAAAACAGAGCTGGATATCTGGTAGAGCTGGATATCTGGTCGACGGATTACTTTTTGCAATTGGCAGGGATGATGAAATTTGAGTGAAAATGGCTCGTGCGTTGATTGAAAAAGATTGAAGGAAATAGGTTCAAGCGGGAAAAGTTTCTATCTTATTTTGCGTATAAATGCCTACGGCACAAATTTCCACATCTCCACATCTCCACCTCTTCCTCATTTCCCCTTTTCCGTTAAAAACCGTGTAAATATTGTAATTTCGTATTTACAGTGCCATAATTTCTCTACTTTCGCAACACCAACTTTTGCGAATATGGAATACAAAGATAGTAAACAGCTCAAGCAATTGCTGGCCTTGCTGTTTACCGGTGTTTTAATGGGTGCGTTGGATATTTCGATTGTGGGGCCTGCATTGCCATCCATTTCGAAGCAAATAGCTATTGAACAGCGTCTTATTGGGTGGGTTTTGTCGATATACGTATTGTTTAACTTAGTTGGAATATCGTTATTTGCGAGGCTTTCGGATATTTACGGTCGGCGAAATATATACATCACGGCCATTTCGGTGTTTGCGATTGGCTCGGTGATGGTGGCATTGTCTTCCGATTTTGTCTGGTTATTAGTAGGCCGTGGCGTGCAGGGTTTTGGTGCCAGTGGTATTTTTCCGGTGGCTTCGGCTGTGGTTGGCGATGTGTTTCCACCCGAAAAACGGGGCCGGTACTTAGGCATGCTTGGTGCGGTGTTTGGTATTGCATTTATCATTGGGCCGGTTTTGGCCGGTGTGGTGATGCTTTATTTTTCGTGGCATGTGCTGTTTCTCATAAATATCCCCATTGCTGTGGTGATTATTTATGCCAGTACACGTATTATGCCTGCGGAAAAACATAACCCGTCTGCATCGCTCGACTGGCGTGGTATACTTTTACTGGGAGCAATGCTGGGATCGTTGTCGTACGGCGTAAATATGATTGACCGAACGGGTTTTGTGTCCAGTATCACCTCCCCGGCAGTGTATCCGTTTTTCGTTAGTGCGTTATTGTTTTTTATCGGCTTTATCAGGAGTCAGCGACGCACGGTGCATCCGATCGTGAATCTGTCGTTATTTGGTCGCAGGCAAATACGATTAGTGGCGTATATTGCTGTTGGTACGGGATTGTTGCAGTCCACGTTTGTATTTGTGCCCGACTATATTACCCGTAATTTTGGTGTTGAACCGGCCCATGCCAGTTTTATGTTAGCCCCCATCGTATTTGCAACAGCCATTGGTTCACCCTTGTTTGGCCGCATGATTGATAAAGTAGGGTCGAAATGGGTAATTGTGGCCGGCCTATTGCTCTCCACGATGGGCTTTTGGTTGATCCGGTTCGATGCTGTTTCGCTTGTGGCCTTTTATGGTGCCGGGGTTTTAATCGGCTTATCACTGTCGATACTGGCAGGCAGTGCCTTGCGTTACATTATGCTCAACGAAGTGTCGGCAGGCGAAAGGGCTGCTACACAAGGTTTGGTGACCATTTTTATTAGTGTAGGCCAAATTGTTGGAAGCGCGCTCATTGGTGTGGCTTTAGCGGGTGTAACCGGTATAGCAGGCTATTTGAATCTCTTTTTTGTGCTGTCGGGTATAATGCTGTTTTTGGCATTGTTAGGGCTGAACCTCAAGCCAAAACACATAGAACTGGTTCAGGGCAAATAAAAAAGGTGCCCCATTACGGTGCACCCTTTTGTCGATTTTATGATTTACTCTTTATGCTCTGTTAGTTGAGAAGCTGGTGGTAGTTTTCGTTAATTACTTCGGGAAGGTAGGTCGCTATCATCGATAGGGCCTCTTTAACCGATGGTGTTTCAGTGGAAATTACTTTTAAGCTTTGTATTTTTTCTTCGTTTACAATAAGGCTTTGCAGTCGGGCATCTACTTTCGAAATACCATTGCTTACCTTTCGCATACCAAAACCCTTCTTGCTGTTAACAAACATCACTTCGAACGATGCAGAATACACATGATAAACTTTTTCGCCTCTGATTTCGGCAATAGCTATGGTAACAGGCATTTCGCCGGCACCATAGTTTAAAATCCATTGGTTTGTATTGGCCTGAGTGGTGCTGTACACTTTGTATGTGCCGGCATAACCATTCGATTCGCCCTGCATAAACAATTCGTTGCCAAATGCCATGGTGCCAAATGCCAAGGCTAACATCAATACCATGCTTTTAAAATTAATCTGTTTCATATCAAATACTTTTTAGTTACAATTTATAATTATGGTGCAAAGTAAATTACTTTTTGTTGATTTAAGAAGTTGGTTTAATATGATTTTAGTCAGATTTAAATGGTTAATAAACAGAGTAATTACAATTTATTGAGGTTAAGTATCAAAATGTAAGTATAAATGGCTTAAACTTCAAAAATGCAACTTTATTGTAATTATACTTACGGATTGTAAGTTGAGTTAAAAAAATATAAAGATATGATTTATTTATGTAAAGTATTGAAATAGAGTATTATAAAATAATTATATTGACGTGTATGAATCTTATTTAAATGATAAGTTGTAATATATCAAATTGATAGTATTAATATGTAACCAAATAGAGAAAAGCAATTCTGCCAAATCAGTTCGAGCAACGCGGATTATTTGGGCTTTACGTTTTTTGTTGCCATGCGTTATGTGCCTGAATGTGGTGCTAAATTGCAGCAAAATGCATCTGGAACACGCACATGCTTCATTAACGCCCCTGTTCAAGATTGAGATTGTCTGCCAGTTTTTTAAGCGCGGGATTGAGTTCAAACATCTGTTTCAGGCGTGCTTGCGGTGATAGGGTTTCGAAATTGTCTTCGTCCGGAATGTTTATCACTTGTATGTTGAGTTTTATTTTGTTGTTGTTGAGGGCATTTCGGAGGTAGTTTACAAGGCCATCGTTTTCGTCGACAAAACGTTGCTGCAGAATGTTGTTGCTTACTTTTACCTCAATGATATGTCCGCCTGATATCTCGGGCATGTTTTCGCGCATGGCCTGACAAAGCATTAGTTTTTCGGAATTATTTTGCGCAATAAATTGCATCCAAGCTGTTTTAAGCATTTCGCTTGAAACCGGATCGTTTTTGGATTCTTCGGAATCGGGTAAATTGGTGTTGTTGGAAAGTGGTGTTTGGATGTTGTTGGCTGATCCCGAAAGGGTTGCCTTTATCGAAAAACCACCAGGGATTCCCATGCCGGTTGTGCTTCGTGGCGATGTGGGTGGCGTATTGACAATGATTTCCGGCGTTGGTTCATTTGTACTATTTTGTGGCTTTGGTTCAGCCGGAATAACCATTTGCGCCGGAGCTGCTGATGGTGCAGAACCGGTAACATGTGTTACGCGTAAGGCTGTGGCATTGTCGAATATTTTGTCGATTTGAAATTTAACCGGTTGCCCTATTTTTTTTTTGGTCGGCAATTGTGCCAACCTGATAAGCATAAGCTCAACGACTAAACGTTTATTTCGGGAGGTTCGGTACTCCGTTTCGGCTGCATTGCAAATGTCGAGTGCTCCAATAAGAAACTCTTCGGGGCATCGGCCGGCTTGCTGTTGGTAGGTGAGTCGGGTAGAAGCTCCCACTTCGAGCAGGGAGAGTGTACTCGCATCTTTACTTACAAGCAAATCGCGAAAATGGGAGCTGAGCCCCGAAACAAAATGCTGTGCATCAAAACCTTTATTTAGTATTTCGTTAAAAAGCATGAGTGTATCGGCAATGCGACCATCGAGGCAAGCGTTGGTCAGGCGGAAATAGTAGTCGTAATCCAATACGTTAAGGTTATCGATAACCTGTTTGTATGTAAAATTAGTGCCACAGCAACTCACCATTTGGTCAAAAATTGAGAGTGCATCGCGCATGCCGCCATCCGATTTTTGCGAAATGACATTTAATGCCTCTTCTTCTGCGGTGATCCCTTCTTTTGCGGCAACCCCTTTCAGATGGTCTATAGTATCCTTCACCGTAATTCGGCTGAAGTCGAAGATTTGACAACGCGACAGAATAGTGGGGAGAATTTTATGTTTTTCGGTAGTGGCCAATACAAAAATTGCATGCGTTGGAGGCTCTTCGAGTGTTTTAAGAAATGCATTAAAAGCCGAGGTCGATAGCATATGAACCTCGTCGATTATATATACGCTGTGTTTGCCAATTTGTGGTGGAATCCGCACCTGCTCAATGAGTGAGCGAATATCATCTACTGAGTTGTTGGATGCTGCATCGAGTTCGTGAATGCTGTACGAGCGTTGTTCGTTAAATGATTTGCACGATTCGCACCGGTTGCATGCTTCAATGGTTTCGGTACGATTGACGCAGTTAAGCGTTTTGGCAAAAATACGTGCACAGGTGGTTTTGCCTACACCTCGCGGACCGCAAAACAAATAGGCGTGTGCAATATGGTTGTTTCTGATTGCATTTTTTAGGGTGGTGGTTATTGACCCCTGTCCCACAACGGTATCGAATGTAACCGGTCTGTATTTTCGAGCTGATACTATAAAATCGTCCATCTGTTTTCTTAAAACGCTTTGTGCAAATATAACTATTTCGGTGGTTTGTGCGCCAAAAAAAATGGTTTAAATGGTTTGGCGTTATGGTTTCGTGGTGTGGTTTTTGGCTGAACCGGATGCTTGCCCCCCGTTGTTTGCGGCAGCAATGGGTTCGGACACTCAATATTTTAATTATTTAATGCTGATATTTTAGAAAAATGTGGTCTGTTTTGCCTTTTTTGGAACAATATTTGTTTATATTCGGATAAAATTAATTGCAATGAAAAAGATAGGTTTAATTCTGGTCGCCTTTTTAGGTATTGTATTTGCCGGTGTAAATGCTCAAACGACTAACGGAACTGCCGATGCTGTGTTCGGGCAAGGAAAAATTACAAAAAGTGATTTTTTAAAAATCTATCTTCGCTATCCCGAATCGGCTGCTAAACAGAACCTTACAGGCAGTGTATTTGTGCAGGTTACCGTTAAAACCGATGGCGAACCTGTGTCGCCGGTAGTTACCAAAGGTTTATCGCCGGTACTCGATAGTGAAGCTTTACGCTTAGCCGGTTTGTTCCCATATTTTACGCCTGCAAAAAAAGGTGGAAAGGCTGTGGAGTCGAAGGTTACGGTAGAAATTCCATTTGTTCTTAACGACAAAACCAAGGTTTTAGATACTGCCGATGAAGTTGTGTCGACCGATTCTGCTGTAAAAAATCCGTTATTTGTAATTGATGGAAAGGTAGTAAACGATTCTATTAATGTAAATGCAGAGGATATTCGCTCAATACGTGTTATAAAAGGGCGTAAGGCCATTGAATCTTATGGCGCACGTGCTGCGGATGGCGTGGTAATTATGACAACCAAAAATTAGAATATTTTTATTTTCAGATGCTTTTTCATCATACATTCAGTAAAACAAAAAAACCGGCCTTAGCCGGTTTTTTTTATTCATCCATTTTGTCGATAAGTTTTATTTTATCTTCAAGCGCTTTGAGCCTTTCTTTGGCTTGTTCTATTTTCTTTTCGAACTCTTTGACCATTGCTGTGGCACCTTTCGATTTTCCGAAAAACCCGATATTGTTTTCGTAAGTCGAAATTTCTGTTTCGAGCTGACGCAATTTAATTACTAATTTATTGCGTTCCGAGTTCATTCTGTTAGCGTTGTTTGCCCCATTGCTCATTTCTCCGATCTTAGACTTAAACTTCTCGAAATCGCGTTCGCGCTCTTCGATGTTTAGTTTGCTGTAATGCTTGTTAATTGCGATTCGGAAGGCGTTGTATAGGGCATCCTTTTCTTTAAATGGTACATGTCCAATGCTGGTCCATTCTTCGCGGAAGGCGTTAAGCTGAGCTGTGTTGGCAGTATTGTCGTCAGAAGGTTCAAACCGATCTATTCGCTCAATAAGCTCGCGTTTCAGCCTCATATTTGTTTCGTACGATTTATCCTGACTTTTAAAATGTTTCGATTTATTGTCGAAAAAGAAATCGCAGGCCTCGCGGAATCGTTTCCAAACGATGTCCGATTGCTTGCGTGGTACGGGACCTATTTCTTTCCATAATTTTTGGATGCGGATAAATTCATCAGTGGTTTTTTTCCACTCAGTACTCTCTTTCATCGATTCGGCAAGTTCGGCAAGTTTTACTTTTTCGTCGTAATTACTGTCCTGATTGCTTTTATATCCTGCGTAAAACTGTCGCTTATGTTCGAAAAAGAGGTCGCAAGCTGTACGAAAGCGTTCGTATACTTTGGTGTTGTATTTTTTTGGTGCAAAACCCACTGTTCTCCACTCTTTTTGTGTTTCGAGAATAGCTTCAGAATGGATTGACCAGTCTTTGGGTTTGTCGTAAATTTCGGCTGCAATGGCTTCAGCACGCTCACAAAGTGCCGTTTTTTTGTCGAGATTTTCTTGCTGCAAATCCTTTACCGTGTCGTAATATTCCTGATGTTTTTTGTTTATTTCGGTTGTTGCCTCTTTAAAGCGTTCCCATATCGTCTCTTTATACTCGCGCGGTACGGGGCCAATTTCTCGCCACTCCTTATGCAAATCCTGAAGTTCGCGGAACGATTTTAGGGTGTCGTTACTCTGAAGAAGGGCTTCGGCTTTTTCGCAGATTTCTGTTTTTGCTTCAAGATTTTTCTTGAAGTCGTAATCGCGCAGTTCTTTAAAAATCTTAACCTTTTCGTAAAAACGATCGAGGTGGTGATGGTATGTATTATAAAGATCGCGTACTTTTGCCTGTGGTACTTTCCCCGACGATTTCCATCGGTTTTGTAATGCCTTAAATGTGTTGAATATCGATTCGTCTACGGGATTATCGTTGTCGATAAGTGCTTTAAGTTCTTCTATTACTGCTTGTTTTTCGTCGTAATTGCGCTGTTTTTCGTCTTCCTGTTTTTTGTAGTGTTCGTCCCGAATGCGGTAATAGTCTGCAATAAGATGTTTGAAGCTCTGTTCTATATTATCGGCCGATGTTATGAAATCTTTTTCGTCGCCACCTTCTTCTAAGTATTGTTTGTGGAGAGATTCGTTTTTCTCTTCGGTTAGATGTTCGAATGCATCTTTAATATGCATCACCTCGTCGCGCAGTTTGGTAATCGGTACCGTTTTGAGTAATGTGCTTAAACGCTCGGCGAGTTCTTCGCGTGATAGTGTGCTGTGGTCTACCTCATCGAACAAAAGTTCTTCGGCAGGTGCTTCAGATTCCTCGTCGTCTTCGTCGTCATGAATGATGATTTCGTCGTTTGCCTGAACATTTGGACTGGCCTGTACTTCTGTTTCCAAAATAACGGTGGCAGGTTCCGAGGCTTCGGCTTCAATTACTTCCGATTTGTTTTCTGCTTCAATAACCTCGTTTTCGGAAGTTTCTTTTGTAACGGTACCGGCAATTTCGCCGGGAGCTGCTGTGTTGTTTTCTACTGTTTTCAATACCTCCCGGATTTCGGGAGTACCAAGAGTTTCTTCACCTTTTGGGGTGTTGTTGAGATCGATATTTTCCATGACAATAACTTTATTCCGAGAAATTTCTTTTCGGACTACAAATTAAGTAAAAAAATTTTAACATGTACAATAAAAGCAGATTATAAAATAGGGGCAAATAAAAAGCGCCGGCTTTTGGGCCAGCGCTTAAATAATAAATAATTAAATTGTTTATGCTACTTTTATTTCAAATTTTTTGGGTTTTACTTCCTCGAGAAGTGGCAGTGTAATGTGCAAAATACCGTTTTCGGCTTTGGCTTCAACTTTTTGCAAATCGATATTTTCGGGTAGCGAAAATTTGCGGGTAAACGAATTAATACCAAACTCTCGTCGGGTATAAATGGTCTCTTCTTCTTTTTTTTCGACCTGACCTTTTACGGTAAGTGTTTTGTTTTCGATGCTCAACGAAATATTTTCGCGGGTATAACCCGGTACGGCCAGTTCGAGTTCATAGGCTGTTTCGCTCTTTTTTACATTACTTAAAACTGTTTCTTTTTGGTGCTCAGCCCATTCCGGTTGGTTCATTAATCGTTCTACTACGTTGTAAAATGCCGGATAGCCGTGGTGTGTTCTTACAAGTGTCATTTTTTAATCCTCCAATTATTAATTTTTTGTTTCTATTTATTTTTAATCTAACACTTTGATTTTATCAAATGATTTGCCAAAACACAGAATAAGACAGAATGGCGCAAAAAGGCAAGTTAGAAGAGACAAAATGACATATTTGGATTGATCACGGTTCAACCAAGATAAAAAAAGCACTGCTTCCTTTTCGAAGCAGTGCTTTTAAACTTTATGTAAAAATGGTTTTAATAGCTCAGTAAACCTATGTCATATCATTGTGTATAAGGACATTATATGACAGTATGGGTTTATATCTATTTCGCTATATGAGCCGGTTATATTTTGTCGAACATCGAATATTCTATTGATGCTTATAACTTGTTGTTATTCACAAGATATTCGGCAATCTGAACGGCGTTGAGTGCGGCACCTTTGCGAATCTGATCGCTCACACTCCAAAAGGTGATGCCTTTTGGGTTAGCCACGTCTTTACGCAAACGACCGATAAATACATCGTCTTCGCTGGCCGCGAAGAGCGGCATCGGATATTTTTTATTGGCCGGATCGTCGATCATGGTAATGCCGGGTGCACTTTCGAAAGCGGCACGAACCTCTTCTACCGAAAGTTCGCGTTCGGTTTCAACCCAAATGGCTTCGGAATGGTTACGCATTACCGGTATTCGTACGCAGGTGGCACTCACCTGAATGTCGGATGCCATAATCTTTTGCGTTTCGTGGTACATTTTCATCTCTTCCTTGGTGTATGCATTATCGGTAAATACATCTACCTGCGGAATGATATTCATGGCCAACTGGTACGCAAATTTGTTTACAGTAACCTCTTCACCGTTTACAACCTGACGCATTTGCTCCTGAAGTTCGTCCATCGCTGCTGCGCCGGCTCCACTCGCAGCCTGATAGGTGGCTACATTGATGCGTGTGATGTGCGACAGCTTTTCGATGGGCTTGAGTGCCACAACCAACTGAATAGTAGTACAGTTAGGGTTGGCAATAATATTACGCGGACGGTTGTCGCAAGCTTCGGGATTTACTTCGGGTACCACCAAAGGTACATCGGCATCCATACGAAATGCGCTCGAATTATCGATAACAACGGCACCATGTTTCGTAAATGTTGATGCAAACTCTTTGGATGTACCTGCCCCGGCCGATGCCAAAACAATGTCGATACCTTTAAAATCGTCGTTGTGTTTAAGCTCCTTAACCTTTATCTTTTTGCCTTTAAACTCGTATTCTGCGCCTGCACTGCGTGCACTACCAAATAACACCAATTCGCTAAGGGGGAAATTACGCTGTTCAAGAACTTTCAAAAATTCCTGACCTACTGCCCCGCTAACACCAACAATTGCTACTTTCATTACAAAAAATAATTAATCTGTTTGAAAAATAAATCGCAATAATAAAATGATTTTCATTATTTTTATAGTTCGCAAAATTAGTGTTTTAAAACAAATTTTTAATCCCATGAGAAGTAGATTGCTTGTTTTTATTGCGATTTTGTTGATTTTTAATAAAATAACGGGGCAGAAGCTTTACTGGTCCGGCGACGAATCGCATTTTTTGGTTTCTAATCATGTGCTTACACTCAATGCACCAGCCGTTTCGGGCACTTCGTACCTTAGTTGTAACAGTGTATTTGCCATCGGTTGTCAATGGGCGTTTAAAATCGAACTTGGATTTAATCCCTCGTCAACAAATTTGCTTAATATTTATTTGGTGTCCTCATCTTCCAATTTGAGTGGACCGCTGAATGGTTATTTTGTTCAAATTGGTAATACCAACGACGAAATAGCCCTTTACCGTCAGGATGGTGCTGTAAAAACGAAACTGGGAGCCGGTCCGGTAAAGTTTGTCGACATGGACCCTGTGGTGGCAGATATTAAAGTGGTTTGCGACGATAAAGGATTGTGGACGGTTTCTGCGGCAAGAAGCAGCGATGGTGCTTTGATCAAACAGTTTGAAATAAAAGACAATTATTATACGCAAAGCGTGGCGATGGGTGTCGCTTGTGTTTATACCAGCACGCGAAGTACCAAATTCAAAATTACGGTCGAACCCCCGTCGCTTCTTCAGAATGCGGCCGAAAAACCATTGAAGGTCGATTCGGTTCGAACCAAAAACGGTTATTGTACCGTCATTTACTGCACCAAAAAGATGGCACTGCAAACGGGGCGTGTGGTACGCAATGGCGAACAGGCCCAAACACTTTCGCTTTCGCCCGATTCGTTACAATTGATCGCTTCATTTGCAAAAAAGGCCATAATCAATGCGCCTAATGTGGTTACTCTTTCGGCTTTTTGCGATGCAAAGGGGGCGACATTGCGCGACACGATGCTCAATTCGTTGTACACACCCTTTGAAGTGTTATCGGCATCGGCAAAATCGGCCAACACAATTGGTGTCGTTTTTTCGGCTGAACCAAAGCTACAAGGTGCGGTTGCTTGTTTTGACATTGGCGGAAACAGTGCCGTAAATCTCACCGGTGGTTCGGCCAAAACAATAGAAATAGCGGTAAAAAACAGTCTTCTCCCCGGTAAAAAGGTGTCGTTGGATATCCATAATCTTTTGAGTTTGGATGGCGACACCATTGTCCCATTTCACACCGAAGTGATGTGGTATGTGGCCAAAGTCAGCGATTTACGCATTACCGAAATTATGTTCGATCCGTCGCCGGTGGTTCTGTTGCCCGATAAAGAGTATCTCGAAATTTACAATACTGCGCCCGTGCCTCTGTTGCTCAATGGTTATACCTTACACACCGGTTCGAAGCAAGTCCCCATACCGGATTGTAAGGTTCAGCCCAAAAGTTATGCATTGCTTGCGGCTACAACGGCCAGGCAGTTATTTCAGACCGTGGCGAATTTCGTCGGATTAACAACTTTTCCGGCATTGCTTAATGATGGAGATACCCTGTGGATAAGCGACAACACGGGTCAGGTTGCCGATGCTGTGGCGTATACACCCGGCATGTGGCCGACCACCGTTAAAAGTGATGGCGGTTGGTCGGTAGAACGTATCGATGTAAATTTAAGGCTGAACCGTGGTAATTGGGCATATAGCAAAAGCGTGAACGGTGGTACGCCTGGTTTACCCAACAGCCTGAACGAACTACCGGATACGATGGGTGTACACGCCATGCCGACTTTGGCTCTAAGCAGTGCCGGTGTGTGTGTGGAATTTGCCGACCGCGTTGATTCGTTGGTGCTTTCGGTCGTTAAACAAAATAAAACAATGGTGTTATTGGCCGAACCGGCAAATGTGCTCGGTTCGGTTTGGCAAGCACCAGTGCCATTGGCGATGATGCCCGATACGCTTACACCGGTAAACATCAGTGTAAATAAAATTTACTGGGCCGATGGCGTGGTTACAGGTCCGGCCAGTGATAGTTTGTTGCAATCGGCTGTAATTCAAAAAGGTATGGTGGTCATTAACGAGGTTTTGTTTGAACCGAAATCGGGCTGTCCGGAATTTGTAGAACTATATAACCCAACCGATAAGGCATTCGATTTAGCGGATTTGCGATTGGCCCTTACCGATTCGCCCGATGCTTTGCCCAAAACGCAGTATGCATTAGTCGCCGGTTCAACCCAGATTATGCCCGGCGAAACGGTTGCGCTCACTGCCGATACTGCTGCATTACACCGTAACTACCAGTGTGGCCGGTTGCTTAAAATGGCACTGTTTCCATCGTTGTCGGCTTCGGGTGTTTATATGTGGTTATTGAACCGGTCGGCCGGGAAGATCGATGGCGTTTGGTTTTCGGCAAAGAGTCATTTGCCGTTTATTGCCAACACCAAAGGTATTTCGCTCGAACGACTATCGGCTTTGGAAAGTGGTTTGGTGGCATCGAACTGGCGATCGGCGGCACAAA
>QKHT01000230.1 GCA_003249935.1 Bacteroidota bacterium | reverse complement strand
TTTATATTTAGCTGTCAATAAACCAATTCCAACCAACAGGCTCATTATGATGAATGGAAAATATCTATGTAAAGTTTATGAAGGCAGCTTTAACAATATTAACAAATGGATGGCCGATTTTGCAAAATATACCACAAAACACAACTTTTTCATCAAAAAAACCTATTTATGGTACACCACTTGCCCTAAATGTGCAAAGAAACAGGGCAAAAACTATGTGGTTATTGTAGCACATGTAGATTGAACCGAAAAAACAAAGGCCGCTCCGAGTTTTCGGAACGGCCTTTTCGCTAACCCTTACTTAACCAATAATTTACGAATCAGCACTTTATAGTTTTAATAGAAGATTATAACACCACAATTTTCTGCGTCATCTGTCCCTTTGATGTCGCTATGGTTAGGTTGTAAATACCCGTTGAAATATTGGAAGGCACAACCAGCCTTACAGAACTCTGCATCAGGCCATTATGTAATACCTTGTATTTAACCCCCGTTACTGAGGTCAGCCAAATTTCACCAAATGCTTCATCAGCACCATTGATGGTAATCGCCGAACCAGCCTTTACCATGCATGGATAAACGGAGAACCCCGCTTTTGATACACTGTGGATTGCTGTGTTTACGCCATTATTGAGGTTGAGTGCCATCGACTCCTGCGACCAGGTGTAGTGGTTTTCGTAACCGAATTGCACTGATAGATATACCTTATACTTCATCCTGTCGAGGTTATTTAAAACAAGGGTTGTGTCGCCATTCATAACCGAATCCACAAGCATGTCGTATTCCTGATTGTTTTTATCCGAAACAGTCGTCAAACGCACTTTATATCCCGTTGCACCCGGCACACGATGCCATGCAAATTTCACTTCGCTTTCGAAATTGCTTTTTGTTGCAGCAGGCAGTACGAAACCGAAAGGATTGCGAACGGTAATCACCATTTTCCCCGAAAAAGTGGCATTGGTGGCGTTCTGAGCCTGATAAATGCCAGTATCTGACACTCCCACCGAAGAGAAAACCGGATTAAAGGAGTTATCGATTTGGCCATTCTTCCACCACTTGTTACCGTACCATGTAGAGTTCAGTTTACAATAAGCCTCAAATTTCTGTGGTTTTACAAGCCAGAAATACGTTTCGCCGGTAAAGTTGCTCAGCCCAAAACTAGCCGATTTACTGTAATTGTTTGCCCATGTACCGTTATGAAACAAGTTTCCATCGATGTTTAATTCGGCTTCAACATTGCCATTGTTAACCAAAGTGCCCTTAATGGATCCGTTATTTTTTATGGTACCGTTGTTAATCCATTCACCCGAAAAGGTATACAAATCCCAGGTTCCGCCCCAAACCACATCGCCATAATTCTCAATTGTACCGGTAAAGCTTGGGTACATCACATCCCAACCACTTTTATACTGTTGAAAAACCAACGAATCGTTAGCGATAATTGATCCGCTATTGTCGCCCATTAGGGTTATTTTGCCTGAACCATAAATACTAAATCCGTTGGCATAAAGGAAATTTTGAGGCGATTTAAAGCGTACAGGCGTTCCATTTCCCGTTACATAGTTCATGTTACAAGTGCGGAGCAATACCAAGTCAGCATTGCTATCGAACTTAAAATGAGAAATATACGAATTATCGAAGGAATGACTGCCTGTGAAGGTGGCTTTGTTTAGTTGGTTGGTCATGAAAGTGCCCATCCAATAACCAACACCGGTACCCGACGAAATGGCGTATTTGGTGTCGAACACAACCTTGCCGGTAACTGTACCCGAGTTTGCAAAGGTCGCACTACCTTGGGGGGTATCGTAATAGGTGTTGGCATTGCTCAAATTAAATTCCCCATTAAAATAGCTATCCCATTTTGCGCCTATTGAACCATAATTGACAATGTCGGCCGAACTGTAAGCATTGATTTTACATACATGCACATTGCCTTTGTTTTCGAAATAGTTATTGATTCTCAATTCAATCTGTAAGCGCATGGTATCGCGCAACGCACCCTTTAGAATCACAGAGTCGGTAAATGTCAATATCTCATTGGCCCCAAAAGGTTGCCCAAGTTGATTGGTTGGTTGTGAATATTCCTTGGGTTGAAGCGTTGCTTCGACAACGGTTTTGCCACCAAAAATGATGTTCCAACCCGCCAATTCGACCACTCCTTCCATTAGCGTATTTTTGTAAATGCCATCCGAAATATAGAACCCATTTCTACCCTCAAACGTTACACTATCGAGGTTAGTGGCTACAAAATAACCACCGTCAGCCACAATTTTGGCCGTCATACCTGGTTTGGGACGCAATTCACGACCGCCGTTATTAAACCTGCAATTTTTCAGCAACACGGTTCCGCCAATATAAAGCGGCTCCGAAGCAGGAGTATATGAGGTGAGACCAGCCACATTAAATGTTGCAGTCGGTGTTTTTTGAACGATACTGTTGCCGTAAAAATTGAACGCATTACCGGTATAAACAATAGTGCTGCTGTACGAAATGTCGCCTTTTACAGTTAAGTAATTTGAGGTACGTATTTCAAAAACGCCTGAATTATCGATGCCTCCACAACTCATATTAAGTCCCGGAGCATCGTTTTTAAAAATTCCAGCAGGCAAAGGCTTGAAAGTAAAAGTTTCGGGCAAAACCTTAATACCACCGCAATTGAAATATACGCCCACATCGGTAGCAATATGCACACTTGCACTTGCCTGAACGATAATAGAATCGCAATCGAAATAGATATTACCCTGCTCGCCCGAAAAAAGCAACTTTCCCGGAGGGTTTTGCTCGGTCTCCTGCAACAGGGTAAGCTTCGCACACTTTACAGTACCCGGCGCGACCACCGTGTGCATTAAATAAACTTCGTCGCTGCCCCCCGGAACGCGTTTTGCATGCCACGTTTCAGGATCGTTCCACATACCGCTTCGCTCCGAATAAACTGCCGCAGTGAGCCGTTGCGTTGTGATGGTGCACAATAGAAATAATGCAGCCACACGCCATTTTTTTATCTTTCTCATTGTTAGTTATTTATTGTGTTATTTATTTCCCCAATCCCTTTAATAATCCCTTCAACTGTTGCTTAGCTATTTCAATATCTTCTTTTTCACTATTTGTCGGAGAACCACCTTGGTCGCCTTCAACATCCGGGTTTTCCAAATCAACTTCCTTAAACACCACATTTGTGGGCAAAACCCATTCCGAGGCAGCAATCGGCACATCGGTTTTTACGCTCGTGGCG
>QKHT01000313.1 GCA_003249935.1 Bacteroidota bacterium | reverse complement strand
CAAAAAAAAGTAACCAAAAAAAAGCCGTCTTCACCTTGTAAACTGCTATTTGAAGCAGGTGTTTAAGAGTAAATTGTTAATCCCGATACAATTACAGAAGCTACGTCATAATTTTTTTGAGGAGAATTAGTATTGTCGGAGAAGTTGTCGATGTTGGCATCGGAGGAGAATGGTCACTAAAATATAACAAAGTTACCTGCATGTTGCGAAACGATGCAAGGGCAGGCCCGTTGGGTGCGTTCAGTTTTAGGACGCTAATGTTCTGTGCGGTTAAACATGACATGCACCCTTGCACTTATTCGCAGCCATCCGGTGGTCGGTAGTAATATTTTATTTTCCGGCGTGCCAGATGCTAAGATAAATCCACAGGGCAGTGGTGCATTATATGAGAATTGACGTATTTGAAAAGATTACGGATTTAGTCATGCAGAAGTTAGAAAACGGCGTTGTTCCGTGGCAAATACCATGGAGCGGAGAGAGATCCCTGCCCCGTAATGGTTTTTCAAAGAGATATTATCACGGCATTAACTTCTGGCTGCTCATGAATCTCGATTACGCCTCTCCATACTTCTTTACCTACAATCAGATTAAATACCTTGGCGGTAATGTAAAAAAAGGAGAGAAAGCATTTCCGGTGGTGTTTTGGAAGCTACTCGATGCCGTGGATCCGGATACCAGAGAATTAAAGAAGATTCCTTTTTTGAATTATTACAATGTTTTTAATCTGTATCAAACCGAAGGCATCGACATGAGTCGGTACTACATTCCAAAGGTCGAAAACGAGTTCAGTCCGGTTGAAGCAGCTGAAGCAATTGTGCAAAACTGGCAAGACAAACCGGTTATCAAAATGGGTGCAAACGGTGCTTGTTACATTCCTGCTCTCGATATCTTGAAAATGCCACTCCAATCTGCTTTTTTCAAAGGCGAAGAATACTATTCAGCTCTGTTTCATGAACTCATACACAGTACCGGTCACGAGAAAAGGCTGAACCGTTTCGAAAAATCGAAAGATGCAAAATTCGGCAGCGATGCATACAGTCAGGAGGAGCTGGTAGCCGAAATGGGAGCTGCTTATCTGTGTGGTTTATCCGGCATTTTGGACAGAACAATCGACAACAGCGCATCGTACATACAAGGATGGCTTAAGCGGCTGAAAGATGACAGAAAGCTGATTGTATTTGCAGCCGCTCAGGCTCACAGGGCAGTCGATTATATTACAGGAGTTACTGAAGACAAAGTTGTTGAACCCGAAAAAGAATTTACACTCTAATATGGAATCATTTGAAAAACAAATAGAACGATTATCAATCAAACATGGCGGCTCTGCCATGTTTGGTTTTTTTCTCGATATTGTAATGTGTACGCTCGCTAACCAAACCATGGAAGAGCGGTACCTCAAAATCATAAACCAGTTCAGTAAGGATGAGATAAATCAAATCGCAAGTGCTTTTGCGGCTCTGATTAATGAAATGGACAATGACGGCGAAGGCTTAAAAGACGTATTAGGAGCCTATTTCGAGGAAAATATAAGCCATGGCCGCAATGGTCAGTTCTTTACACCGGAATATGTTTGTCAGTTCATGGCTCAAATAACTATGACCGATATCGAAAGCCGGCAAACGGTAATGGATCCGGCATGTGGTTCGGGGCGTACGTTGATGGCAGCGGCTAAACTCAAAAGAAATCTCAGCTTCTATGGCGCAGACAACGATCAGATTTGCGCTAAGATGACTCTGATTAACTTTTGTCTCAACGGCATGCTGGGCGAAGTGTCATGGATGGACTCTCTATCATTGAAAATGTACGGTGCATGGAAAATCACACAAACACTACAATGCCCGGCTCCGCACATCATTGAAATACCGCTCGAAGAAAGCATATTCTATGCAAAGTTGGTTATGGATCCAAAGCCGGCGGTTCAACCCAAAGTAATTGTAAGCCCCATCACAACCACTAAACCGGTTCAGCTTACTTTCGACTTTTAACAGTATGATTCCACAACCCGATTTCGGGTTGTGGAATTGTTTTTTTTGTTGACCCCGGAGTTTACATTTTAACCAGGTAATTCAATTCCCAAAAGCACCCAATCGGTGCAGTGATTATGCCATTCAGAATTAAGCTCGTATTCGAATGCTCGTACTTCTGTTCGGGTTCTAAATCGTCCGGGTCCAATATAGCAGGTAAATCGTAAACATCCCAAATAGCTGTGTACCTTGTCTTTGTTAGCTTTCATAGATTGCATCAAAATTCAGTGCTAATTTACGGCCGGTGTGTCGTTCGCTTCGCCCACAAGCATTTTCTCGGCATATCCTCACTTCGTACCTCGCTCCGGTATTCCAATTCCTGTTTGTATCGCCACACCATAATGGCCGTCTCGGTTGCACATAATTTTAAAAGCAATCCATTATGAAAACTACAAAGAAGAAAACAAGTTACACAGCCAATTGGGATGAGTTCATCGACTATTTAACTAACGTATACTGGACTGGTGCAGAGGACGATTTAGAACCCGAACAGCTCACATTCGAATACCAGCAATACTGTGGAACAATGGCATAATCACTGCCCCCATCGATTGGGGGCTTTTTTTGGCCGTACTTACCATCAGAGGAGCAGTTTACTTAAAATTATCACAAAGTTACCTATGCATTCCGAAACACTGCAAGGGCAAGCCCGTTGGGTGCGTTCAGTTTTCGGATGCTAATATTCTGTGCTGTTAAACATGACATGCACCCTTGCGCTTATTCGGAACTGCCCGGTTGGTTATGGCAATAATTTTAATTAACCGGCAGTGCCAGAAGCCAATATAAATCCACAGGGCAGTGGTAAATTCTTATGTCAAAAGGTAACGAACGAATCGTAGTTGCAACCATCAACAACAATTGCAACTCAGTAAAAGCAGCCGAAAAACTTGCTTCCGAAATTGAATCGAAACTTGGCGTAGAAGTAGTCTCTGAAAAGTCCGAAACAGCCAAGCCAGAATTTAAAGTCGAAGCAATTAAACCCGCTCAGGTTATTGTTCCAGAACTCACACTCGAACAGCGAATAGCACGAGTCGAAGATCTGTCCGTGTTAATCGAGCGGTTCCGGATCCTTTCCGAGTCAAAACGTAAGTTGCAACAATTCGTACTCGGTTCCGAGGGCATGGGCTCCAACATCTGTTTAACCGACTCACGAGGCCAGGAGTTCAAAACCACCAACTCACAAGCAATCGAAGCCTGTATATCGGCAATGGAACAAACCATAACTGCCCGGATAACCGAAGTTGAAGCAAAAATCAAATTCTAAGGAATTAAGGAACGAAGCAAAGCTTCGTTCCTTTTTTTATGGTCGTATCTGCACCCGTTTTTGTCCTTTATTATCCATACCGGCCCGCCTAACTTGCATCAAAAATCAAGCAGTATGGCTAATATTCGTCGAAATCTGGCGCTTAAAATGCTCGATGTTAAAGAAACCCCCGATGGCAAGCAGGTGGTTCATGCCGTAAAATTCGTAAAAGCAAACGGCGAGCTCGTGTTTTTACCACGCGCCATTGTTTGTGGTCTTAACCGCAATTTGGCCGAAAATCGCGAACGCGGATTCATGCCCGTCGATGCCGATGGAAAAAAAATCGGCCACGTTTACCCCGTAAATATCGACTGTTTAATCGAACTCAATAACTTAAAAATCGTATTCTAATGGCCGAAATACTCTACAATAATGCCGGTGTGCCCTTAGTTGGTTTTGGTAAATCCTTTGTGCTCGATACCGTTGGTGGTCCGCTACAAAAACCAAAATCCACTTCCGAACCCAAAACCATCGATCCTGTCACCATTTCGGTCGATGATACCGATTACGTCAGCTGGGGTTCGGGCAATAACTTTCCCGATGTCGCCCTGGGCAAAATAGGCCGAATTGGTGTACTCAATACCGGCCTAAAATACATCCGCAATTTCACGCTTGGGCAGGGCATCTATCCGGTAAAGGTCGAGGGGTACGACGATAAAGGCAACGAAGTGCTTTCACCCGTATCCGATCAGGGATTAAAACGTTTTTGTCAGGGCCGCATGGTTCGGCAATATATGGCAAAAGTCGCCCGCGATTATTTTAAAATTGGAGCCGGTTTTGTACAATTGCTACCTAACGAAGATGGTTCGCAAATGACCGGTATATCTACCGTCAATGCTCAATACAGCCGTCTTTCCAAAGCCAACAACGGCATTGTCGAAAAGTGTATTGTGTCCGGGGCCTTTCCCTCGCAACCATCCAAAGGCGAATACTCGGTGTACGATGTGCTCGACGATTACGATCCGCTCGACGACCTTATTCGCCGCCGCTATGCGAAAAAAATAAAGGGCAAAAGCTTTATCTACGTTATTCGCGACAGCTGGAGCAACAACGAGTACTATTCCGAACCTATTTGGCAATCGGCCGACCTCGCCGGTTGGCTAGACATCGCCTCCAAAGTGCCGGCATACCTGCGCAAAGCATACGAAAATCAAATCACGTGGAAGTGGCATGTGCAAATACCGTATGCCTTTTGGGATCGCAAGTTTCCGAAAGAAGATTTCGAAACTACTTCGCTCCGTAAGGCAGCCATCGACAACTATATGGATACCATCGAAGAAAACCTTTGTGGTACCGAAAATGCCGATAAACCCATTTTCACCTTCTACGAAATCAACCCGGTAAACCAAAAAGCCGAGGAAAAATGGATTATCGAACCGCTCGACAACAAAACAAAAGAGGGCGATAAGCTCATTACGTCGGCCGCCGCCAACTCCGAAATTCTCTTTTCGCTTATGATCAACCCCAATGTTATGGGTGCCGGTATGCCCGGTGGCACTTATGCCGGTAATCAGGGCGGCAGCAACATTCGCGAAGCTTTCCTCGTAAACATCGCCAACGCATGGCTCGACCGTCAAGCGTTTCTCGATCCGCTCGAAGCTTACATTCGATTCAACGGTGTGGCCGACGATATCGAACTGCGATTTCAAAACACAATACTCACCACGCTCGATACCGGCGCCGGTACCGCTAAAACACTCAGCTAATGATTTTCAACTCAATCTCCGATGTGCAATCGGTTTTCACCGTTGCCAACTCATCCGATTTCAACCGCATTGCCCCGCATTTGGCCAATGCCGAACGCGATTATCTGTTGCCGATCCTTGGCGAAAACATGTACCACGAGCTCGTGGAGTTTTCGGAACTTGGCACCCTCGACAACCCCACCGACGTACAGGCCGATATGCTTCAGTTGTTGTCCACAGCCCGCACCGCAGTGGCCCATTTAGCCTACTTTGCAGGTTACGAAGTATTAAACGCCTACATTGGCGATGGCGGCTTTAAGCGCTCCGAAAGTAACAGCGTGAAATCGCTCTTCAAATATCAGGAAGATAACCTCAAGGCATACCTGCGCAATACCGGGTTCAATGCCCTCGATGCCTGCCTCCAATACATGGAGCTGCACGCCTCTTCATTTGCCGAATGGATACAGTCACCCACTTACACCATATATCGCTCGGCCATTTTCCCCAACACCAAAACTTTCGATCAAAACGGTATTATCGGCAATTCGCGCCTCGTGTTCCTTCGCCTTCAGGCGCCATTGGCCTTAGTCGAAGATTTGCACATTGCGCCCATTCTCGGTGCCTCGGTGTATGCCGAGTTCAAAGCTGGTCTTTCGGCCGAATCGGTACCGGCAAAAGTCACCGTTTTGTTGCCGCTTGTTCGCAACGCTATGCGGTACCTGGCACTCGCAATGCTTATGCAAGATACCGGTGCCGACATTACCGACCGTGGCCTCTATTTCGAGTCCACCCAAAGCACCACACTCGATAACATACAACGCCAACCGGCCGACATGGAGCGCGTCGCCTCAGTTTCGGCCCGTTACCATGCCATTGGCCAAAGCTATCTGCTTATGATCACTACCCACCTGGGCAAAAACGCATCCGATTGGCCAAACTATTCCGGCGCCGGTGCGCTCACTTACTATCGCGACAATACCAACAAAAAAACTTTTGTAGCATGAACCAACTCACACTGCGCTACCCCTTGTTTTTTTGGCTGAACCGCCCTACACGCTTGCTGAAGCTTGTGGCACCATCCGCATGGAACGAACTATCGGCCTCGCAAATGCGTGCTGTGGTGCAACTTCGTGCCGGTTCCATCACCGAAAACAAAGTGCTATCCACATTTTTCGGTATTCCGGCATTCATTGCTAACCGATTAACGCCTTTTTATAAGTTCCACCTTATTCAGTTGCTCGCATTCCTTCAGTACGATGGGGCTTCGCACACCTTCGCCATTAAACGGCTCAGGATTTCGCCTCGTTTGCACTTGCACGCCCCGGGCGATAAGCTTAAAGGTGTAACATTTGCACAGTTTATTTTTGCAGATACTCATTGGCTCAATTACCAAACAACACAAAGCCCCGAATCGCTGGCTTTGTGTGTGGCTGCACTTTACAGCCGCCGCAACGAGCCGTTTTCCGAAGCCGCGTTGCAATCCCGGGCATCCGTTATCGCAAAGCTCAATCCGCTTACGTTGCAAGCCATCGCCCTCAATTACACACTTGTAAGGCTCTGGTTGGCCAATGCCTACTATCTTGTTTTTCAGCAAAGCCAACAACATAACGAATCCGAAAACCAACCCAAAGGCAATACTTCGCCCTGGATTAAAGTCTTCGACGCCATTGTGGGCGACAATATTACCGCACAGCAGGAATATGCCGATTTACCAGTGAATAATGTGCTGCGCTTCATGCAGAACCGCATTAAAAACAACATAAAAAGCAAGTAATAATGAATGCTTCTTTCTCCGATATTGTTAACTATTTCGAACTTTTGGCCACTACCCACCGCGATATTGGCCACAGTCCGCGCAAAAAACACTTCATTCGCTTAGAACTCGACGAACTTCTTTCGGGGCTGAACCGTACCGATATTGCTTATCCGCTGTTGGTTTTGGAGGCCTATTCCTATAAGTTTACCGACCACAACAGCGACAATGTGCTTAAAAACCGCAGCATAGCGTTTATGCTTATCGACCACGTTTCCGATGCTGGCGATTACACCGCCATACATGCCACGTGGGATAAGCTCGAAACCATTGCCGACGAACTATTTCGCCGCATTCGTGCCGATAAACGCAACCCGGCGATTAACGCCGTGCGCGATTTTCAGATCGATGATGTAGAGGCCGAAATAGTTTACACCGAACTAAACAGCCATACCGGCCTGCGCTTTACGTTCGATATAAAATCAACATTTGTTACCGACATAAACCCCGACAAATGGCTATAACACGCGGTACGGTGCGTTCTGCCGGGCAGGCTTTCACGCCCGACGAAATGAAGGCATATAACGACATGATTCGCAAATGGACATCCAAAGTACGCCTGCGCATCAAATCGTCATCTGCACGGTTTGCCAACGGCGGATCGGGCAAATATGTTAAGGCGCTTACCCCAAGCATTGGTTCGGGAACAAAAATGGATTATGGCATTATAGACCGCGTAAATATAAAATTCGAACGGCATGGTGTGTTTGTGCACAAAGGGGTAGGGCGAGGTTACGTTATGCGTTCCGGTAATGTTATTCGCGTGGCATATACACCGGCTACACCAGCCACCAAGCGTCGCAAACCGGTCGATTGGTTCAATGCCATTATCGAGAACAACCTGCCAGAACTGGCCAATTCCGTGGCAACATTCAATGCCGATGCGGTTATAAACGAAAAACGCATGTTTATTAGGTAGATGTTTTTTTTCTTAATCGATAGCTTGTTATAGTAGGCATCGGGAGTTGGCTACTACTACAACACTTACACAAAGTTACCTGCACGTACCCGAAACACTGCAAGGGCAAGCCCGCTGGGTGCGTTCAGGTTTTTCGGTCGAACCCAAGCAGCCCTATTAAAACCAGACATGCACCCTTGCGCTTATTCGGCCCGTTCGGTTATATAAGGTGTAAACTGTTGTAGATAGCACAAATCAATAATATTACCGTATTCCATAATAATTAACACGATTTAACAAAATATATTTGGTTTGTATTACTTTATACCGTAATTTTACAACATAAAACAAAGCCAATATGGCAACTCGGTAGCCGAAAAGAGTAATAGAGTAGGCAAATTAAAAAAACAAGAAAATGAAAACACAAGTTGAATTAAAAGGAGCAAACAACAGAAACAAATCGTATTACTCAAATTTGTATCCTAATGCCGCAGAAGTCGTTATAAGTGATTTTTGTCCAAACGGCGCATTTCAAAAACCAGAAGTGTGTGGTTACAGAAAGGCTACAAAGGAAGATTTATCCATGGGTTTCAAAGGGCTAAAGTTATGGCACCGCAGAGCAACCAGCATGGGGGCTCATAAACTATATGTAGCAATTGACAATAACTAAACAACCAGCTGTCCTATCGGCTACACGGGGGTAAAAAATCGTACTAATATGGAATCGGGCAACAGCGTATCTGAAGAACCGACCTGGCGGCACCAGGGATTTTTTTATTTTTTATCGGAATGGCACGTGGTCCGTAACCGTGGAGTTTATGAAGTTAATAGAAAAAGTCAAAAAAGCGATTATTGAAAATTTGGAAAAAGAAAATCCGAAACCGTATTATGATTTATGGTGTCTGAAAAATGATCATGCCATTTTTTCAGAGTCTTTTACCGAATGGTTAAGCACTTTTTTAGAAAAAGAACTCTCCAAGGGGTATACTGAAGATGATTTAACAATTTATGTGTCTAATTCAGTTTCACACATTTATTGTGCAGTAACAAATAGAATTAGCGGATTATCTTTTTCAAGAAGTCAATTCATTTCAATTCCAAACAGAAGTCAGTTCACAAAACAACAACTCACAGAGGCTGATGCCCCAATCTTAGAAGCGATTGCACAAAATCGCAAAATAATAGGGAATATAGAAGCGGCTAAATCGTTTCTTGATAGCGGCAAGTTTTTACAAAACAATCTAAAAGCAATGTATTTCGACCAAGAAACACACGACTTTGTATTGTCGGTAAAAACACAGATTGAAAAAGACAAAGAAGATGCCATAGAAGCTGGCAGGAACGAACTACGCCAATGGGCGGAAAAAGAAGGTTCTGAGCTTCTTAAACTCAGAATAAAACACGGACAAAATTGGCTAAATATCGCACAAGAGGAGTATGCAATTGCGCATACCGTCGGTTTTGGTTTCTGGGAATATGATGCCGTAGACGATGATTGGGATGTAAAAAACGCCACATTGGAACAACTACAAGAGCTTGAAAAGGCTCAGGCAGAAAATCCAAACTGCGAAATAAAAATAACGAGGAGCAAATTCATTCAGGAGGACCCTCACGGGGATTATGAACCTGAAATTACGCATCGCACATTTTTAGAATGTGCCGTAAAAACTCCGGTTTCTACGTATATTCTCTATAAGGAGATCAAGGATATTTCAAACGAATAACAACCAATAAAGCTTCGCCGGGTTCATCAAGTGTGGAACCCGGCATTTACAATTATGGGTTTAATTATAGGCGACACAATGAAACATTTCGACCGGAAAGAGAATAACGATCCCAATCCGGACGAAATCACGCCAATGGCGGAAATTTACAACATGATCTGCTATCTTCAGGAAAGTGAAGAGGAGTTGTCCGAAGCGCAAAAAGATACGCTCCGGATTCTTAATTTTTGCCACGACATGCTTGCACGCGGCACAGAGGCGCAAGCGCAAGGCATACAGTACGGACACGATCCAGTTGTCGACTTCGCTTATGCATACGTAAACAATAGAAGCGACAATCGCTTTGATATTGTTGAGTTGTTCAAGCACCTACTAAGCCGTGGTGGATGCACCTATGCCGATGCAACCAAAGTTCTGGGTAAAACCAGAATAGCAACCATAAGCGATTTTGTTACGCGCAAACAAGGCTTCTCGGCCTTTTCGCTCGAAAAAATAATTAAGTACTTGCTTAATAAATAGCACAAATATGAAAGTTTGCACAAAATGCAAAATTGAAAAAGAAGATTCATCCTTCAGTATAGATAAAAAAAGGATGAAATTAAGGTCGTGGTGCAACAAATGCGTTTATGAAAAGGTACGTGAGTGGAATATAAAAAACAGAGAAAAAATTACAGAATACCAAGCAAATTATAGGAAAACCTATAACTATGCACAATATCGGAAACAATACTATCAAAACCCTGATATTGCTGATGCCAGAACCGCATATTACAAGTCGTATTGGCAAACACCAAAAGGGCAAATAATTGAGCTAAAAAAACGACTCCGTAATGCAAAAAAAGAAAGCACACGCGAGAAACTACAACAGAAAATAAATCTATTACTATTATTGCCGCATGAAAGAGAGAGCAACAAGTACACATCCGAGCAATTACTCGATTTAATCCGCAATTTCGTCACCGAAAACGGTCGGGCTCCCAATCGCCGCGAAATAAAACAAGCGACGACCATCAAGGTTCGGTTTGGAAGCTGGAACAATGCTTTGCGTCTTTGCGGAATTACCCCAAAGTTGCGCCACGATCATACTCCCGAAGAGCTTATTGCATCATTAAAAGCCTATTATGCTGCACATGGCCGTTCGCCATCTATGGGAGACACTCACAAATCCGATTTGCTTTTCGATGCCAATACTTACATCAAAAAGCTGAAATGTAAAACTTGGGCCGATGTGCTCGAAACCGCCGGACTACCAATATACTTCGAAATATCGTCGCTAACTAAGCTCAGCGATGCCGAATTACTAAAAGTAGTAAAGCGGTTTATGGTAAAATACAATAACTCCACACAGGATTTTTATAATCTACATGCCGTAGGTCTTCCATCACATACCATCCTCACAAACCGGTTTGGGTCATGGAACAATATGTTACAACGGTTGAACTTGCCACTTAATTTCCGTAAATATTCCGAAGCACAACTGCTCGAATATTTTTACAAGGCTAAAACCGCGCTTGGCCATGTACCTTCGTCTACGCAACTCGAAAAACAATCAGGCATCCCATTCCGAAATTTTACAACTAAATTTGGCTCATATAACGCCTTTTTGAAAAAAATAGGCGAAGAGCCACAAAACTTAACCCCGGCGGTGGTTACCGAAACCAACGAAGAGCTTATTGTAATGTACAAGCAGTTTTCGATAAAAAACGGCTATAAAAAAGGTGCCACGGCACGAGCATTAAACAACAGCCCGGCTATATATAACTACGATGTGTTTGCAAGCAGGTTTGGAGGGTTGAGAAAATTGCGGGAACTATGCAACTTCCCATAGTTTGTCCTTTACACAGGACAAATAATAGCGCACATTTGTGTCAGCACTATAACAAAGATTATGACGCGATGGACGCACCGGCAACAATGCATTGCATTAGCCAACTATAAACACAAAACAGCGCACGAACTGGGTTTAATGTTAAACAAAAAACCCAAAGCCGTTGCCGAATGGCTTCGCAAACACAAACTGTATAAGCTAGCCCGCTATACCGATACCGAAAAATACATTCTTCAAAACTTTCCGATAGAACAATGTGCATTGTTCATCCCAAAAAAAAGTACTAACGCATTAAAAATTAAAGCATGCCGACTGAAATACTGCATCCTGTAGAGCGCATATACCATATAGGCGCACAGGGTAAAACATACGGTTCAACAAAAGGCATTTGCCGTATTACCGGTAAAGAAAGTACCGGCATAGAGTTTAAAAAATGGGTAAAAAACACCTTTACCGATATTGCTTCGCTAAAGCCCGGTACAATAGTTTGCAACCAGGCACTATTTTGCTTCGACGAAAGCAGCGAAATAGTACAAGCCAATGCCGGCAAAGATAAGCCGCAGCGGTTTCGTACCTACTCGCATATAATCGATGCCGAAAACAACTGGCATTGCTGCACCAAAGCCGACAAAGAGCGTATTTACAACATGATTGTAAACGGAGCTTCGCTCGTGTGCCTTACCGATAGCGGACAAAAACACCTGCTATTTAAACACCGAAACGGTATGTGGCAACTCGACGATTTACATATTGTGCCAGATGTACCCACTTTCGAAAACATACACAGCACTGCAATGCAGTTGCTGGAGCTTGGGTTCAACCAGGGCGAAATAATTAGCGGCAATTACCCAACATACAAACTCATGCAACAATACACAGCGTTTAAACCCCTCGAAGCAATTATTGCAAAATACAGGGGAAAACAGATATTTAAATTCTCAACATGGTTATTATGGACAACGAAAAAACAGAATTAAAAGCCATCGACCCCGAGGCAGTGGCTAAACAGCTTCTATGGCCCTTGTGGCTTTGTGTTAACGACGAGTACAAATCGAAATACCGCCGCGATGTGTGGGAG